>NZ_JAVREJ010000015.1:0-181673 GCF_031845345.1 Pseudonocardia charpentierae
GCCGTCGCCGCGGCGCTCAACGGCCGACCCCGCAAGACACTCGGCTGGATGACCCCCGCCGAAGCCCTCGACGGACACCTACGCTCAGCTCAACAAGCCGGTGTTGCGAGGACCGGTTGAGTCCGGGATGTCCTTCCCTGTCCACTTCCCCGAGCCGGCCCGAGCAGGTCAGACCCGCGCCCCATCATGCGGAGCGGCCGGTCCCGGTGAGGCCGCCTCGGGGTTCGACCGCGGCGACTTTGTGCTCGTCGCCGGCACGCATCTCAACTCCTGCCTCATCCGGTTCGGCCAGAAGCTGCGGATCCGCGGCGCGGACGACCTGGCCAAGTACTTCTACTCCGATGCTCAGGCCGGGGCGGGAGAGGCCGACAGCACGGTCCGCACGAGCTCGGCCCGGGAACGGATCCCGAGCTTGCGGTAGGCGTTCGACAGGTGGTACTCGATGGTCTTCGGCGACAGGAACAGCTGGGCGCCTGCCTCGATGTTGGTCGCCCCGCCGGCGACGACGAGCGCCACCTGCAGCTCCTGCGGGGTGAGCTGCAGGGGCGCGGGCCCGCGGCGCGGTGCCGTCGGGGTGCCGGCCGGTCCGGTGGACGCGCGGGTCTCCCGGGCGCGCAGATCCGGACGCCGCCGTCCGGGTGTGCGCGTGCCCGCGGCCCGCAACTCGGCCTCGGCCCGCTCCACCCAGGCCGTCGCACCCAGGCGCGTGAACCCTCGCAGCGCACCTGCCAACGCCTCGCGTGCGGCGCCGAGCCGGCGGTGCCGTCGGAGGTACTCGCCCTGGTGCAGCCGCGTCCGCGCCTCCTCGAACGGCCGACCGGCCTCGGCGTGCCGGCGCAGCGCCTCCGTGAAGGCCGGTTCGGCGGCCTCGTCGTCGCCGAGGAGCAGGGCCGAGGAGCGGAGAACGATCGCGTCCGCCAGCGGCCGCCCCGGCGCCGCCGCCTCGCGTTCCAGCACCGCCAGCGCCCGTTGTGCCCGCTCCGGCGTCCCGGCGCGGACGTGCGCCTCGACGAGGTCGCCCGCCCAGTCGAGGAGCACCGGGCTGCCGAGGCCGTGCGCGAGGGCGAACTCGGCGGTCACGGTGAGGTGCGCCGCGGCGACCCGGGGGTGCCCGGCGCCCAGTTCGAGCAGGCCGAGCGCGTGCTCGGCGCGCGCCTCCACGATCCGCAACCCGGTCGCCGCGCCGAGCCGCAGCGCACGGGCGGCGTGCTCGCGGCAGGCGGCGTCCATCCCGAGGCCGGCCTCGATCGTCGCCAGCATCGCGAGTGCCTGGGGTTCCTCGGTCGCCCAGCCGGTCTCCTGCGCGAGCTCGACGGCGGCGTGGGCGTGGGTCAGCGCGGCCCTCCAGTCGCCGCCGCGCCAGCAGGCCGCCGCCAACCACGTCAGCAGGAACGGCAGCAGGCCGACGGCCCCCGACGAGCGGGTGCTGCGCACGCCGGCCTCCAGCCACCGACGCGCCGCCGCCGGCTCCTCGATCGACGCGTAGGTGTTCGCGGCGACGACCGGTAGCTGGTCGACGGCCAGCGGGTCCGCCGCGGCGAGCAGGGGTTCGCACGTGGTCAGCAGGGCGCGCGCCCCGGCGGAGTCGTTGGCCAGCGCCAGCGCGAGGGCGTGGACGAGCACCACCGGCAACCGTTCGACGTCCGGCAGGTCGGCGACGTCCCTGGCGGCCTGGGCCGCCGCGGCGAGGCCGAGCTGCTGGTCACCGATCGTCAGGCTCAGCAACGCCGCCTGACTGCGCATCGCCGCCGACCGCACGGGTTCGGCGGTGCGGGTCCGGTCGGCGAGGTGGAGCAGCTCGTCGCGCGCCTCGGTCGGCTGGCCGCTCCACATCTGCACGCGGCACTGCAGGTGGCAGGCCGTGGTGATCAGGGCCGGGTCGTCGGTCTCCACCAGGGCCAGGTCGAGCAGCGGGGTCGCCGCGGCGACGTTGCCGGCGGTCTGGGCGGTCAGCGCGGCCTCCAGCAGCCGCCGGATGCGGGCGGGCCCCGACGGGGTGAGCCGGGCCGCGCGCTCGAGCAGCGCCAGCGCGGTGACGTGGTTGTTGCGGGCGGCCGCGCTGCGAGCGGCGGCGGTGAGCTGCGCAGCTACGTCCTCGTCGGTCCCGGGGGTCGCCGCCGCCAGGTGGAAGGCCCGCCGCTCGCCGGCGCCCGGACCCTCGCGGCGCCCGTGCACGGCCGCGAGCGCCCGGTGCGCCGCGCGCTTCCGGCCGGGAGTGGCGGCGTGGTAGACCGCGCTGCGGATCAGGGGGTGGCGGAAGAGCGCGCCGGTGCCGCGCGAGCGGTCGTCGTGGTCGTCGCGGCCCAACAGGTCGGCGGCCTCGGCCGGCTCGAGGTCGCCGACGTCGAGCCCCTGCTCGGCGAGCGCCTCGGCGACGGCGTCGTCCGCGCTGCCGGCGACGGCCACCAGCAGCAGGGCCTGCCGCGTGGCATCGGGCAGCCCGGAGAGACGCCGCTCGTAGGCGCGCACGAGACGGGTGCTGAGCCGGACCGGCTCGACCGGTAGCGGGGACGCCCCGGCCACCGGCAGCTCGAGCAGCGCCAGGGGGTTCCCGGCGGTGGCCTCCCAGGTCGCACGGGACAGCGGCGACGTCGGTCCGAGCAGCTGCCGCGCGGCGGCGAGGTCGAGGCCGTCGACGGGCACCTCCGGCAGTGCCCCCAGCCAGCGCTCCACCGCGGGTGAGGTGTCGGCCCGCGACCGGGCCGTGAGCAGCACGGCGATCGGCTCGGCGCGCATCCGCCGCACCGAGAACACCAGCGCTTCCAGCGTCGGGAGGTCCAGGTTGTGCGCGTCGTCGACCGCGAGCAACAGGGGCCGCTCCTCGGCGGCCTGGGCGAGCAGGCCCAGCGTCGCCACCGCGACACCGAGCCGGTCGCCCGCCCCCGGACCGAGGTTCAGCGCCCCTTCGAGGGCGGCGGCCTGCGGCCCGGGCAGGGTCGCGATGCCGTCGAGCAGCGGGCCGAGCAGCAGCGAGAGCGCGGCGTACGGGATCTCGCTCTCGGCCTCGTGGCCCTCGGCGCGGATCACGCGGAACACATCGCCCACCGGATCGGCGAGCACCGCGTCGAGCAGCCGGGTCTTGCCGACGCCCGGGTCGCCGCGGATCGCCAGCGCCCGCGGTGCGCCGCCGGCCGCGTCCACGAGCGCCGCCCGTAGCCGGTCGCGCTCGGTGTCGCGGCCGACGAGGACGGTCACCGCGGCCATGCGGGAAGCCTAGTCAGACCGAGACATCCGCCAGGCGTCTTTTCGGCCGTACCGCGTCCGGCAGCCTCATCCGGCGAGCAGCGGGCGCAGCTTAGCGAGGCACCGGGCCCGGGTGGGGCCGATGCTGCCGATGGGGACGTCGAGTGCACGGGCGATGTCGGTGTACGAGTGCTCGTGGGCGTCGCTGAGGAGCGTCATCAGCTGCTGCTCCCGGGCCGACAGACGTTCGCGCACGGCCTCCCGCAGCGCCGCGATCTGTGCCCGCCGGATCGCCTGGTCCTCGGGCGCCTGCGGCGGGGCGCCGCGGAGCGTGACGTGTGCGGCCGAGACGGGCTCGCCGAGATGCTGCTCGACGACCGGGATCTCGCGCTTCGCCCGGTTCGCCGCCTTGAGGCACTCCCGGTGCAGGATGCTGCGCAGCCAGCCGGACAGCGCCGCCGGCTCGCGCAGCGCGGCCAGGTGGGTCACGGCGGACAACCACGTCTGCTGGACGGCGTCGTCGACGGTCGCGGCGTCCAGGCCGTAGCCGCGGCCGATCGCGTGCAGCCCGTCGTCGAAGCGCTCGACGACGGCCCGCCAGGCTCCGGGGCAGCCGGCCCGGGCGGCGTCGACGAGCCGGGCGAGAGGGACGTCCGCCGGACGGCGGCAGGCGGCGTGGTCGGTCGGGTGGTCGGAGATGGCGGCGACCTGGCTGCACGGCACTGTAGGGCCCTCCCGGCGGCGTTACGGATGGTGACAGCCACCGTAGGAAGGCCCATCTGGAGTCGTATCCAGGAAACCCCCGGTCGATCCGGGCCGGGGGAACCCCCGGGGTGCGCGCGCACCCCGGGGGTTCCCCTCGTCCGCTCAGCCGGGCCAGACCCAGTCGGCCACGTCCGGCGCGTCCTCGCCGTACTGGCGCGTGTGCCGCCGGCACCGCAGTCGCTCGTCCACCATGAACTGACGCAGCTCGGCGTGCTTCACCGCCAGCCCCGGCACCCGGTCGATCACGTCGATCACCAGGTGGAAGCGGTCGAGGTCGTTGAGCATCACCATGTCGAACGGCGTGGTGGTGGTGCCCTCCTCCTTGTAGCCGCGCACGTGGATGTTCGCGTGGTTGGCGCGCCGGTAGGTCAGGCGGTGGATCAGCCACGGGTAGCCGTGGTAGGCGAAGATCACCGGCCGGTCCGTGGTGAAGATCCCGTCGAACTCGGGGTGCGAGAGCCCGTGCGGGTGCTCCCGCTCGTCCTGCAGCCGCATGATGTCGACGACGTTGACCAGCCGGATCTTCAGCTCGGGCAGGTGCCGACGCAGCAGGCTCACCGCCGCGACGGCCTCCAAGGTGGGGACGTCGCCCGCGCAGCCGAGCACCACGTCGGGTTCCTCGTTGCCGCAGTTGCTCGCCCAGTCCCAGATGCCCAGGCCGCGTGTGCAGTGCGCGACCGCCTCGTCCATCGTCAGCCACTGCGGGCCCGGCTGCTTGCCGGCCACCACGACGTTGACGTAGTTCCGGGTGCGCAGGCAGTGGTCCATCGTCGACAGCAGAGTGTTCGCGTCCGGCGGCAGGTAGGCGCGCACGATCTGCGGCTTCTTGTTGAGCACGTGATCGATGAAGCCGGGGTCCTGGTGGGAGAACCCGTTGTGGTCCTGGCGCCAGACGTGGCTGGTGAGCAGGTAGGTCAGCGAGGCGATCGGGCGCCGCCACGGGATGTCGCGGCACGCGTCGAGCCACTTGGCGTGCTGGTTGAACATCGAGTCGACGAGGTGGATGAACGCCTCGTAGCAGTTGAACAGCCCGTGCCGCCCGGTGAGCAGGTAGCCCTCCAGCCAGCCTTGGCACAGGTGCTCCGACAGCACCTCCGTGACGCGGCCGACCTGGGAGACGCCCTCGTCGGTCGCCGCCGACTCGCCGACGAACTGCCGGTCCGTGGCCTCGAACACGGCCTGTAGGCGGTTCGACGCGGTCTCGTCCGGAGCCATCATCCGGAAGTTGTCCGGGTTCATGCGGATCACGTCGCGCAGCCACGTGCCGAGCACCGCGGTGGTGCCGACGGGGCCGGAGCCGGGCTCGGGGACGTCGACGGCGTAGTCCGTGAAATCGGGCAGCCGCAGGTCGCGCAGCAACTCGCCGCCGTTGGCGTGCGGGGTGGCGCTCATCCGCTTCGCGCCCCGCGGGGAGAGCGCGCGCAGCGCCGGGACCAACCGGCCCTCGCCGTCGAACAGCTCGTCCGGCCGGTACGACCGCAGCCACTGCTCCAGCTGGGCGCGGTGGGCGTCGTTGTCGCGGGTCTCCGACAGCGGCACCTGATGGGCGCGCCACGTGCCCTCGACGAGCTTGCCGTCCACCTCGTGCGGCCCGGTCCAGCCCTTCGGGGTGCGCAGGACGAGCATCGGCCAGCGGGGCCGGTCGACGCGCCCCTCGGCGTCGAACTGCTCCTTGGCGTCGGCGCGGATGCGGGCGATCTCGGCGACGATCTCGTCCAGCGTGGAGGCCATCCGCTCGTGGACGGCCATGGGGTCCTCGCTCTGCCCGTTCTCGTCGGCGAACCCGCCCTCCACCACGTACGGGCGGTGGCCGTGCCCTTCGAGCTGCCGGAGCAGCTCGTCCTGCGGGATCCGGGCCAGGACCGTCGAGTTGGCGATCTTGTAGCCGTTGAGGTGCAGGACCGGCAGCACGGTGCCGTCGTTGACCGGGTGCAGGAATTTGTTCGCCTGCCACGAGCCCGCCAACGGTCCCGTCTCGGCCTCGCCGTCGCCGATCACGCACGCCACGAGCAGGTCCGGGTTGTCGAACGCGGCACCGTAGGCGTGCGAGAGCGCGTAACCGAGCTCGCCGCCCTCGTGGATGGAGCCCGGGGTCTCCGGCGCGGCGTGGCTGGGGATGCCGCCGGGGAACGAGAACTGCCGGAAGAGCGCCTGCAGACCTTCGGCGTCGTCGGTGATGTGGGCGTACCGCTCGGTGTAGGTGCCCTCGAGGTACGCCGTCGCCACGACGCCCGGGCCCCCGTGTCCCGGCCCGGTGACGTAGAGAGCGTCGAGATCGTCGCGGACGATGACGCGGTTCAGGTGCGCCCAGAGGAAGGTCAGACCGGGGGTGGTGCCCCAGTGCCCCAGCAGCCGGGGCTTGATGTGCGCGGGGACGAGCGGTTCCCGCAGGAGCGGGTTGTCCATCAGGTAGATCTGCCCGACGGCCAGGTAGTTCGCGGCCCGCCACCAGGCGTCGAGCGCGCGCAGGTCGGTCCCGGACGGCGGTGCGGCCCCGCGGGGGGCGGTGGTGGACATGTCAGTACCGGACGGTCGACCGGTCCAGCTGCGCCCGGCCCGCCCGTGACCGGCTCGGGCACGACCGGCTGAGTGCACACACCGCGAGCAGTCGCAGGGTGAGCCAGTCGGCCTGCCGCCACCGGCCCGCCGCCTCGTTGCGCAGCTGCTTCGTCGACACGCCCGCGCGGGCGAGCAGGCCGCGCCCGTAGCCGGCGAGCAGCACGCGCTCGGTCAGCGCCGTGGAGCCGTAACCCGCGAGGACGCCGTCACGCACCGCGGCCGCGTGCTGGTCCACGGCGGCGGCCAGGCCGGGCATGACGGCTGCCACGGCTAGCCCGTCCGTGCCGAGCCGGGCACTGAGGGTGGACAGCCAGCGCCGCGCGCGCCACTCGGTCAGGGTGTCGACGGGTCCCACGCCGCCCATCGTAAGCGGGGGGTGAGCATCGCGGACCCCCGATAGGGGGGGTGCAGTAGTCCGAACGGCGTCGTCCCACGTCAGAAGTGGTCTGCCGGAACAAGACGACCCACCCGGGTCGCGCGTTGCGGACGTGACGCACCGGAGCCGGCGCGCGACGAGCCATGCCGACCAGGCGAGGCGGAGTCAGGCCCCGCGCAGGCGGTACTCGCCGCCGTGGCCCGCGACCTCGTGCAGGTCGTACAGGTGGACGATCTTCGGGCCGTCGTGCAGGTGGGTGTGCCGGACGACGGGTGGCGGCGGGTCGTCGGGCTCGCGGGTGTGCACCCGGCCGTCGAGTGGGCCGCCGACGAACCAGTACACGTCGCGGCCGTCGAGCTCGGTGCCCGACTCCGGCGGTGCCTCCCGCGAGGTGACCTCCTCCGGGCCGTCGGTCATGACCGATGTCCCGTCGGGCGTGCGATCGCCGGCGTCGTCTCGCCGGGCGCGGGGGCCGCCCCCGCGCCGTCGGTGTCCCGGGCGTTCACCCCTACACCGTACGACCGTGCACGCGAGCCGCACGTCGGAGCCCGGTGTAGCAGCCCGTCGTAGCACTGCGCGGAAAGACGCGGTGTGACGCCGGATCCGGCGGCGATACTGCCCAGGTGATCGGGAAGCGGCGCGATCCGGGCGGCCCGGCGGCGTCGGGCGGAGGGCTGCCGCGCGGGCTCGCCCTGCTGGTCGCCGGCGCCTTCTTCATGGAGATCCTCGACGGCACCGTCATCGCCCCCGCCGCACCGCTGATCGCCGCCGACCTGGGCATCCGGGCGGTCGACGTCAACATCGCGATCTCGGGCTACCTCGTCACCGTCGCGGTGCTCATCCCGATCAGCGGGTGGGCCGCCGAGAGGTTCGGCGCCCGCAGGGTGTTCGCCACCGCGATCACGGTGTTCACCCTCGCCTCGGCGGGCTGCGCGCTGGCTCCCGACCTGGCCACCCTCACCGCGACCCGGGTGCTGCAGGGCGTCGGCGGTGCGCTGATGGTGCCGGTCGGCCGGCTCGCCGTGCTGCGCGCCACGGCCAAGGCGGACCTGATCAAGGCGATCGCCTACCTGACCTGGCCCGCGCTGCTCGCCCCCGTGCTCGCGCCCGCGATCGGCGGGGTGCTGGCCGAGTACGCCTCCTGGCGCTGGATCTTCGTGCTCAACCTGCCCCTCGGGGTCGCGGGGCTGCTGCTCGTGCGCAGACTGGTGCCCGACCTGCGCCACGAGGGTGCGCCGCCGCGGCTGGACCGGCGCGGGTTCCTGTTCGTCGCGGCCGGCATCGCGGCGCTGATGGTCGCGGTCGAGAACGTCGGCGACGGCGCGATCGAGGTGCCGTTCGTCGCCGGGGGAGCGGTGCTGGCGCTCGTCCTGCTCACCGTCGCCGTCGTCCACCTGCTGCGGGCCTCGACCCCGTTGCTCGACCTGCGCATCCTGCGGATCGCGAGCTTCCGCGTGACGGCAGCGGGCGGTTCGGTGTACCGGATGGTGATCATCGCGATCCCGTTCCTGCTGCCGCTGATGTTCCAGCTCGGGTTCGGGTGGAACGCGGCGCAGGCCGGGTTGATCGTCATCGCGCTGTTCGCCGGCAACGTCGGCATCAAGCCGGTGACGACCCCGCTCATGCGTCGCTTCGGGATCCGGACGGTGCTGCTCGCCGCGATCCCGGCGTCGGTGATGTGCCTGCTGGGGATCGCCGCACTCACGCCGTCGACGCCGTTGCCGCTGCTGATCGCCCTGCTGGCGGTGAGCGGGGTGTTCCGGTCGATCGGCTTCTCGGCCTACAACAGCCTGGCGTTCGCCGACGTCGAGCCCGGCCGCATGACCCCGGCGAACACACTGATGACCACGGTGCAGGAGCTCGGCGGCGGCCTCGGCATCGCCGTCGGGGCACTGCTGCTGCGGCTGGGTGAGCCCGTGACCGCCGTGATCGGCCTGGCCGACAACGCCACGAGCCCCTACCGGGTGGCGTTCGTGCTGCTGGCGGTGCTGCTGCTCGTGCCGCTCGCCGGGGTCGTCGGCCTGTCGCGCTCGGCGGGGGAGGCGGTCACCGGCCGAGGATGACCGCCACGACGGGTGGACCGACCGGTTCGCCATCGCCGCGTCGGGTAGACAGGGCACATGACCGACCCCTCGGCACCCACGCCTGATCCGACCGAGCACGACCTCGAGCTCACCGTCAGCGCGTTGAAGGACGGCCCTGCCGCACTCGGGATCCAGGGCGCGCTCGTGGAGATCCGCCGGTGGCAGGAGCGCCTCGACGGCACGGACGCTCCGGCGCTGGAGGAGATCGGGGCCGCGCTGGCGGAGCTGCGCGGCGAGGTGGAGAGCGACGCCCCGGACGACGCGGTGATCACAGACCTGATGCGACGGCTCTCGACGATGACCCTGACCGCGGCGGCCGATCAGCCCGCGGGCAATCTGCGCAGCCGCCTGGAGGAGCTGGGGCATCTCCTGGGGGAAGGCGCAGCCGAGAACGGCTGAGCCGGCATCGGGGCCGGCCCTACGCCGAGCGCTCGGTCCCCATGGCGAGGGTCTCGTGCAGTCCGAGCGTGACCGTGAGGTCGAGGAGCGCAGCGGTGCGGGCGACGGCGCGGCCGGCACGAATGTGCAGCTGGATGCCCTGACGGCGGGCCTGACAACGGGCCCGGGTGAGGAGGCCGATCCCGGTGCAGTCGATGAACGAGACCTGTCGGAGGTCGACCACGACCGTCCGCCGGCCGCTGGCCAGGCCGGCGTCGAGCGCGCCGTCGAGCAGTGGCGCCGTGGAGAGGTCGACCTCGCCGTCGGCGTGCACCACGAACACCCCGCCCCGGTCGTCGACCGCGACGGCGAGTGGGGTGCCGGCTTCATCGAAATCGGCGTCGAAACCGCCGTCGAAATCGGCGTCGAAACCGGATTCGAGATCGCCGAGGTAAGTGGGGGAACGGTCGCGGGGCCCGCGCGGTGGCGGTAGCACGAGGCTCGGGCGATCGGGTCGACGAGACATCAGAGGAATTGAGAACACGGGCGACGACATCGCGGGCTCCTCCCGGGGCGGCCGGGCTTTCGGGGCACTCGACCACCGGACCGATGGTGTCGCCGAGCATACGGTTGATCACCGTTTGTCGGAGGTCGATCGATCGGGTGCAGTAAGGGGTGGTTGTACACACTTCAGGGTGGTGGTACCCCGAGGATTTCCGGGGTTTCTATCGGCTTCGGAAAATGGATTCAGGAAGGCAGTGTTCTGCTCAACGGATTGAGGGCAGCCCGGCACGTGATCCGACGAGTGGCCCGTTCGTCGGATAGGTTGCAACGAACGGGCCGCTCGTCCGCGGCCGGGACGAGGGGGACGGTGGACGGCGACGCCGAGTGGTGGCGGGACGCCGCGGTCCTGCAGATCTACCCCCGCTCCTTCGCCGACGCCGACGGTGACGGGGTCGGCGACCTCGACGGCGTCACCGCACGCCTGCCCTACCTCGCGGCGCTGGGCGTCGACGCGGTGTGGCTGACCCCGTTCCAGCGCTCCCCGCAGGCCGACCACGGCTACGACGTCAGCGACTACTGCGACGTCGACCCGCTCTTCGGCGACCTCGGCGCCCTGGACCGCCTGCTCGGGCTGGCACACGACCTCGGTCTGCGGGTGATCGTCGACCTCGTGCCGAACCACTGCTCGTCGGCGCACCCGCTGTTCGCCGCCGCGCTCGCGGCGGGACCGGGCAGCAGCGAACGGGCCCGCTTCCACTTCGCGCCGGGCCGCGGGCCCGACGGGGCAGAGCCCCCGAACAACTGGCCGAGCGTCTTCGGCGGCCCGGCGTGGACTCGGGTGCCCGACGGCGAGTGGTACCTGCACCTGTTCGCGCCCGAGCAACCCGACTGGAACTGGCGCGACCCGCGGACGCCGGCGTTCTTCGACGCCATCCTGCGGTTCTGGTTCGGCCGCGGCTGCGACGGGGTGCGCATCGACGTGGCGCACGGGCTGTTCAAGGCGCCGGGCCTGCCCGACCTGTCGCCTGCGGACCTGGCGGCCGCCACTCCGGGCCGCCTGCGTGCGGTCCCGCCCGCGTGCGACCAGGAGGAGGTGCACGCGCTCTACCGGCGCTGGCGGGAGCTGGCCGACTCGTACCACCCGGGACGCGCGCTCATCGGCGAGGTCAACCTCGACCCGGACCGCGCGGCCCGCTACACCCGCCCGGACGAACTGCACCAGGCCTTCGCGTTCGGCTTCCTCGCCGCGCCTTGGGACGCCGCAGCCTGGCGGGACGTCGGCGAGGAACTGCTGGCGGCACGGGTGCCGGGCGGTGGCGCGGTGACGTGGGTGGTCGAGAACCACGACGTCGTCCGCACCCCGACCCGTTACGCCCCCGGCGGTGCCGCCCGGGCGCGCGCCGCGCTGCTGGCCGTGCTCGGGCTGCCCGGCGGGGCCTACCTCTACCAGGGCCAGGAGCTGGGGCTGCCCGAGGTCGACGTCCCGGAGGCCGCGCGCCAGGACCCGGCCTGGGCGCGTAGCAGGCACTCGCGCGACGGCTGCCGCGTGCCGATCCCGTGGCGCCGCGACCCGGCCGGGACCCACGGCTTCTCCCCGGACAGCGGCGCACCGCCGTGGCTCCCCGTGCCGGAAGGCTGGGGTGCGTTCTCCGTCGAGGCCGCCGAGGCCGCCGAGGCCGCCGAGGCCGACCCCGCGCCGACGCTGCACCTGTGCCGCGCCGCCGTGGCGCTGCGGCGCCGGCTGCACGCCGAGAGTGTGCTCGGCGCGGACGACGACGTCGCCTGGGAGGTCGACGACGACGGGCGGCTGACGGCGCGCCGTGGGCGGTTCGCGGTGGTCGTCGCGATGGGCGACCAGGCGGTTCCCCTGCCCGACGGCGACGTTCTGCTCGCGAGCGCGCCACTCGACGCCGGTCGGCTCCCCGCGGACTCCGCCGCCTGGGTGCGGGCCCGGATGTAGCGAAAGCGGCTTTCGGTGCGTTGAGTGCACTCAACGCCGCTTTCGCTACATCCACGCCGGGACGCCTGACCCCGGAACGCTCAGCCGCCGACGTGCACCACCGGACGCCGGGTGACGTCCGGCTCGGCCTGGCGGAGCACCTCACGCGTCACCGGCGCCGTTTCGCCCTGGCCGAACAGGACGTAGCGCGCGAGGTGGGCCAGCGGGTTGCCCTCCGACCACTGGAAGTACAGGTGCGGGCGCAGCCCCGAGTCGTCGCGCAGCCGCAGCATGATCGCGGCCAGCGCGTTGGGCACCGCGGTGCTCTCCGCGCGCAGGACGCAGTAGTCGTCGACGGTCTCGCCCCGCACCAGGAGCTTCTTGGAGAACTCCGACGGATCGTTGACCGCGACCTCCACGAAGAGGATCTTGGCGTTCTCGGGGATCGGGTTCAGCGCCCGCTGCTCGGCCTCCTTCTCGCGGTACTCGTCGACGTCGCCGGCCTGGATCTTGTTGGCGATGACGTGCAGGTTGCCCGCGTCGTCGGCCTCGTCGATCATCCGGAGCGCGGCCTCGTCGAACTCGATGCCGTCGGCCCGCAGCTCCGTCGCCCGCGCCAGCCGCGACACGAACGAGATCGCGACGATGCCGGCGATGAACGCCAGGGAGATCACGATGCCGTCCGGCTTCTCGACGACGTTGTCGAAGAAGGCGTAAACCAGGATGAGCGTGACGAGCCCGAACCCGACCGTCCCCACCCGGCTGCCGCGCCGCCGTGCCGAGACCGTCACCGCGAACGCCGCGGACATCATCATCGCCAGGACCCCGGTGGCGTACGCGCCGGCCTGGGCGTCGACGTTCGCGTCGAACAGCCAGGTGATCAGCACGGCCACGCCGGTGAAGACGAGCACCACCGGCCGCACCGCCCGCGACCACTCCGGCGCCATGCCGTAGCCCGGCAGGTACCGCGGCACGATGTTGATCAGGCCGGCCATCGCGGACGCGCCGGCGAACCAGAGAATCAGGATCGAGCTGACGTCGTAGACGGTGCCGAAGGCGTTGCCGAGGAACATGTGGGCGAGGTACGCGAGCGCTCGCCCGTTCGCGGGGCCGCCCGGCGCCACCGCCTCCGGCGGCACGAAGATCGCGGTGACGAGCGTGGTGGCGATGAGGTAGCCGCTCATGATCAGGGCGGCGGTGGTGAGCAGCTTGCGGGTGTTGGCGATCCGGTTCTTCAGGTAGGTCTCGTCGTCGGTGTCGTCTTCACCGCCCTCGGCCCTGATCAGCGGCATCATCGACACGCCGGTCTCGAACCCGGAGAGCCCGAGCACCAGCAGCGGGAACGCCAGCACCGCCGCGAACGCGATCTGGTCGAGGCCGCCGACGGCGAAGAGCGCGTCGACCCAGCGCCCGACGTCGACCGGCTGGCCGATCGCGTGCACGGCGACCACGACCACGACCACGAGGTTCAGGGCCAGGAACACGGCCACCAGCGGCACCGCCACCCCGACGGCCTCGGAGAACCCGATCAGGAACACCGCGCCGAGAACGAGCAGCAGCCCGACGGTGACGACCACGGGGTGGCCGGCCATCCCGCGCGGTGCGAACGGGTTCTCGGCGAAGTGCGCGGTCGCGTCCGCCGCGGACAACGTGATCGTGATGATCCACGACGTGCAGACGAAGCCGAGCAGCGTCAGCACGAAGAACTTGCCCTTCCAGAAGGGCAGCAGCCGCTCCAGCATCGCCACCGAGCCCTGCCCGTACGGGCTCTCCGCCGCGACCCGCCGGTACATCGGCAGCATCCCGCAGAGCGTGAGCAGCACGATGAGCAGCGTGGCCAGCGGGGACACCGCACCGGCGGCCAGCGCGGCGATGCCGGGCAGGTAGCTCAACGTGGAGAAGTAGTCGACGCCGGTCAGGCACATCACCTTCCACCACGGGTGCTCGTCGTGGTGGTCGTGCTTGGCCGCCCGTCCCGGGACGGACTCGACGCGGTGATGGAGCAGCCACTGCCGCATTCCCCGACCGTTGGGGTGCGGCGCGGAGCCGTCGTGCTCGTCCCCGACTGCCGCCTGCTCGCCGACCGCGCTCATGCCGTTCCCTCCCCTCCACCCACGTCGTGCCGCAGCGACGCGTCCACGGGCCCGATCAGGATGCAGGACGGAACCTCCCGGCGCGCTGCACTGTCGGGAATGCACTGTTCCGCAGGTCGATGCCTCGGATCGGCTGACGCGCGGCCTGTGCCGGGCTACCCTCGGTACCGCCGGACTCGACCGGCGCCGGCAGCGCCGCTGATTCCATTCGCCGAGCCCGCGGAGGCACTCGCCATGGCACCGGCCACCCTGACGATCAACAGCCGCAACTACGGGTCGTGGTCCCTGCGCGGCTGGCTGCTCTGCCGGATGGCGGGCCTCGACTTCGTCGAGGAGGTCCTGCCCGCGGGCGATCCGGCCACGCGTGCGGAGCTGCTGCTGCTGTCGCCGTCGTTTCTCGTGCCCCGGCTCGAGCACGCGGGCGTGACGGTGTGGGACGCCTTAGCGATCGCCGAGTACCTGCAGGAGCGGTTCCCGCACGCGGGCCTCCTGCCCGAGGAGCCGGTCGCGCGCGCGCACTGCCGCTCGATCAGCTGCGAGGTGCACGGCGGGTTCGTGAACCTCCGTTCGGCACTGCCGATGAACATGACCGCCCGCCACTCCGGATTCCCGGTGTTCTCGGGCGCCAAGGCCGACATCGTCCGGATCACCGCGATCTGGCGCGACTGCCTGGGCAAGTCGGGCGGCCCCTTCCTGTTCGGCCGCCGCCCCACGATGGCCGACGCGATGTTCGCGCCGATCTGCTCACGGTTCGTCACCTACGACATCGCCGTCGACGCCACGTGCGCCGCCTACCGCGACGCGGTGCTCGCGCTGCCGGACGTCGCCGAATGGGCGGAGCTCGCCGCGGCCGAGCCGCAGGAGCTGCTGGAGCTCGAAGCCGAGTTCTGACACCCCGATCCCTCGGATGGGGGAGCAGTCGTTACAGTGCGTTCCCGCACCCGGCCCGTGACCCGCGCCGGTGCGCCGAGAGGGTGACTCGGGGCGAGGGGAACACACATGGGTCGACACCTGAAGCAGCGCCGGAGGCCGACGGTCGCACCCGGGGTGGTGCTCGGTTCGCTCCTCGTGGTGGGCGTGTCCGCGCTCGTCGCCGGACTGGCCCTGACGACACGTGACGGCAGCCCGGCGACCGTGGCGCAGTCGTGCCCGACGGCCCTGCGCGTGGTGACCGCGGCCTCGTTCGCCCCGGTGCTCGCCGGCGTCGCGCCGACGCTGGCCGAGGGAGCGGACTGCGTGCGGCTCGACGTGACCGTCGCCGACGGGCGGACCGCGGCGGGCCGTGTCGCGGAGCTGGCCGCGGACGTGTGGATCCCGGACGACGCGGGATGGGCGGGCAACCCCGGTCCCGCCCGGCTCGCCGCGGCGCCGGCGGCCGGGGCGGGGACGGTGCTCGCCGAGAGCCCCTTCTACCTCGTCACCGACCGGGCCACGGCTGCCCGGGTGATCGACGCCGGCGGCGGGTGGCTGGGCCTGGCGAAGCTGGTGACCGGTCCGGCCGCCGACCCGGTGCGGCTCGCGGTGCGCGACCCTGCGGCGTCGGGCGACGGCATGCTCGGCGCGGGGGCGTTCGGGGAGGCGGTCTGGGTGGAGTCCGGGATGGACGCCTCCGCCGAGGCGCTCGCCGCCGCTCTGCCGCGCACCCGCACGCTCGACGGCGACGCCGCCGCGCTCCCGGAGACGTCCGGCGAGGTGGGGCTGGTGCCCGAGTACGCCCTGCTCCCGGTGTCGGCGAAGGTGCGCGACGAGGGGGCTGCGGTGCTGGCCCCGCGCGACCACACCGCGGCCCTGCGCTACAGCTGGCTGCCCGGCGCGGCAGCGGCCGCCGATCCGGTTCGGGCTGCGGCGCTGGACCGGGTGGCCGCCGCGCTCACCGGGCCTGCGGGCGACGGACCACTGGCGCAGGCCGGCCTGCGCCGTCCCGGCGGCGGTCCCCCGTCGG
Source organism: Pseudonocardia charpentierae (assembly GCF_031845345.1). Taxonomy (NCBI): domain Bacteria; kingdom Bacillati; phylum Actinomycetota; class Actinomycetes; order Pseudonocardiales; family Pseudonocardiaceae; genus Pseudonocardia; species Pseudonocardia charpentierae. The sequence goes on from NZ_JAVREJ010000015.1 coordinate 15,824, forward strand.
GAGCCGAGGGGCTGCCGGCCGTGCACGCGCCGTTGTTCGACGTGCTGGGCCCGCACCACGTCGACCACGTGCTCGCCAGCTGGTACGCCGCCGACCGCCGGTCCGACGTGCTCGTGGCCGTCGACGTCTCCGGCTCGATGCAGGCCCGGGCGCCCGGCTCCGACCGGAAGCTGATCGACGTCGTCCGCGACGGCATCGGCGGGCTCGCCTCGCTGCTCCCCGACGACTCGCAGCTCACGCTGTGGCGGTTCGGGAGCAGGCTGGACGGCGAGCGGGACTTCGATCCGGTGCTGCGCGGCACGACGCTCGACGGCGAGGGCCGCGCGGCCGTGTCACGGGCCGTCAGGGAGCTCGACCCCCTGGACACGGGCACCGGCCTGCACGACACGATCCTCGCGGCGTACGAGGCAGCCCGGGACTCGGCCCGCCCGGACGTGCCCAGCCACGTCGTCGTGTTCACGGACGGCCGCAACGAGGCCGACCAGCCCACGATCAGCCTCGAGCAGCTCGGGCAACGGCTGGTGGCGGCGAAGGACCCGCAGCGGCCGGTCGAACTCACCGTGGTCGCGTTCGGCGGTCAGCCGCAGGCTCCCGAGATCAAGGCGCTGGCGAAGGCTCTCGAGCCGGTCGACGGCTACCTCGACGCGTTACGGACCGCGGACGAGGTCAAGGCGGCGTTCATCCACGCCGCCGCGGGCGGCATCCACGAGTGACCGTGCCGGTCCGTCAGCTGTTCGCGGCGATGAAGCTGCGCACCACGGGATAGACCTGACCCGCCCAACGCCGCCCGCTGAACACGCCGAAGTGCCCGACGCCGGCCTGCAGGTGGTGCCTGCGGCGGTACGCAGGGATGCGGGTGCACAGATCGTGCGCGGCCATGGTCTGGCCGGGACCGCAGATGTCGTCGCGCTCGCCCTCGATCGTCAGCAGGCCGGTGCGGGTGATCCGCTCGGGATGCACCCGGCGGCCGCGCCACGTGTACTCCCCGCGGGCGAGCCGGTTGCCCTGGAAGATGTGCGCGATCGTGTCGAGGTAGACCTCGGCGGGCAGGTCGGAGACGGCGAGGTACTCGTCGTAGAAGTCGCGGGTGGAACGGGCCTGCACCTCGTCGCTCGCGACCAGCGCCTCAATCAGGCCGAGATGCGCGTCGACGTGCCGCTTCGGGTTCATCGCGACGAACCCGGCGAGCTGCATGAACCCCGGGTAGACGAGGCGGCCGGCGCCGTCGTACGGCGGGGGGACCGGGGTGACCACGGTGTGGCGGAACCAGTCGGGCGGACCGGAGCGGGCCAGGGTGTTCACCGAGGTCGGGCTGAGCTCGACGTCGACCGGGCCGGCCACCAGGGTCATGCTCGCCGGCTGGGCCACGTTGCGGTCTTCGGCCAGCACCGCGACCGCGGCCAGCACGGGGACGCACGGCTGGCAGACCGCGAGGACGTGCGAGCGAGGTCCGAGGACCTGCAGGAAATCGACGACGTGGTCGACGAGCTCGTCGAGCCCGAACGGGCCGTGCTCGACGCCGACGTCGCGGGCGTTGTGCCAGTCGGTGATGTGAACGTCGTGGTCCGGCAGCATCGTGCGCACGGTGTCGGTCAGCATGGTCGCGAAGTGGCCCGACAACGGCGCAACCAGGAGCACGCGCGGCTGCGGCGGCGCGCCCTCGGGCAGGTCCTTCGCGAAGCGCAGCAGCGTGCAGAACGGCGTGCGCGCCACGATCTCCTCGTGCACGGCGACCACCTGCGCACCCGCGGGCGTCTCGACACCGATCTTGTCGATGGCGAAGGGAAGCCGTTCGTGGGTGATCGCGCTGTCGACGAAGACCTGGTGGGCCGCGCGGAGGCGCCGGACCGCGTCCAGGTCTCCGAAGGGCGACGGGAGCAGGTCCATGGTCTCCAACGCGACGCGCGATGCGGCACGCGCCCCGTCGAGCGTGAGGCGCTGTGCTTCATAGGCGGCATACAGCATGCGGACTCCCCGTACCGGCCGCAGACCGCCGTCGAGCGGTGCACGGCGACGTCGGCGATCACACGATAACCCGCGCGGCGGTCCCGCGTCCGTGCTCGTCGACAGTATGTGCAAGGGATTGCGCTGGGTGATGGTTGTCTCATCACGGATCTGACCGGTCGGCCGTCGCGGACACGGGCCGGACGGGTGTCCCATGAGGTGATGCAGGACTTGACGACCGACACCCGCCCTTCCCCGCGCGTGACGGACAGTGACGACGTCGTGGCCGGGCTCCCGCGTGTAGCGGTCGGCGTAGGGGCGCTGTCCCGGGCCGCGGTGGTCGCCGTCGCCCGCGACGGCGCGGGTGTGGAGCTGACGGCCGAGGCGGAAGACGCCGTCCGCGCCAGCCGGAAGGTGGTGGAGGCGCTGGCCGACGATCCGGTGCCGCACTACGGCGTGTCCACCGGATTCGGCGCGCTGGCCAACCGGCACATCCCGGCGGGCCTGCGGGCCGAGCTGCAGCGCAGCCTGGTGCGCTCGCACGCGGCGGGCTCGGGCCCTGAGGTCGAGCGGGAGGTCGTGCGAGCCATGCAGCTGCTGCGGCTCTCGACCCTCGCGACCGGTCGGACGGGCGTCCGGCTCGGCACCGCCCGCGGCTACGCGGCGCTGCTCACGGCCGGGATCATGCCCGTCGTCGCCGAGTACGGCTCCCTCGGCTGCTCGGGCGACCTGGCACCGCTGGCCGCCTGTGCACTGGCGTTGACCGGCGAGGGCCTAGTGCGCGACGTCGACGGCGTGCGCCGGCCGGCCGCGGAGGCGCTGGCCACGGCCGGGATCGAGCCGGTGACGCTGCGCGAGAAGGAGGGGCTCGCGCTGATCAACGGCACCGACGGCATGCTCGGGATGCTGGTGCTGGCCTGCCACGACCTGGAGATGCTGCTGCGCACCGCGGACATCACCGCCGCGATGAGCGTGGAGGCCCTGCTCGGTACGGACGCCGTGTTCGCCGCGGACCTGCAGGCGCTGCGCCCGCACCCCGGTCAGGCCGCGAGCGCCGCGAACCTCCGGGCGCTGCTCGCCGGCTCCGGGGTGGTCGCCAGCCACCGCCATCCGGGCTGCACCCGCGTCCAGGACGCCTATTCGCTGCGCTGCTCCCCGCAGGTGCACGGCGCCGTCCGCGACACCGTGGCGCACGCCGTGACGGTCGCGGAGCGTGAGCTCGCCGCCGCCGTCGACAACCCGGTGGTGCTGCCCGACGGGCGGGTGGAGAGCAACGGCAACTTCCACGGCGCACCCGTGGCCTACGTGCTGGACTTCCTCGCAATCGCGGTCGCGGATCTCGCGGGGATCAGCGAACGGCGCACGGACCGTCACCTCGACGTCGCCCGCAGCCACGGTCTGCCGGCCTTCCTCGCCGACGACGCCGGCGTCGACTCCGGCTACATGATCGCCCAGTACACGCAGGCCGCGCTGGTGTCCGAGCTCAAGCGGCTCGCTGTGCCGGCGTCGGTCGACTCGATACCGTCGTCGGCCATGCAGGAAGACCACGTGTCCATGGGCTGGTCCGCGGCTCGCAAGTTGCGGAGGGCGGTCGACGGGCTGACCCGGGTCATCGCGATCGAGCTGCTCACCGCCGCCCGCTCGCTGGACCTGCGCCGCCCGCTGGAGCCCGCGCCCGCGACGGCGGCCGTCCGGGCGGCGCTGCGCGGCACCGTGCCGGGGCCGGGTCCGGATCGGCATCTCGGCCCGGAGATCGACGCCGCCGTCGAGGTCGTCGCCTCGCGCCAGGCGCTGGCCGCCGCCGAGTCCGTCCTCGGGCCGCTGTCGTGAAGGGGTCCCGGCCCGTACGCGCGGCACGGGGGACCACGCTCACGGCGCGGTCGTGGCAGACCGAGGCCCCGCTGCGGATGCTCCAGAACAACCTCGACCCGGACGTGGCCGAGCGGCCCGACGACCTGGTCGTCTACGGCGGGACGGGGCGCGCGGCGCGCGACTGGGCGTCGTTCGACGCGCTCGTGCGCTCGCTGACGACCCTGGAGTCGGACGAGACGCTGCTCGTGCAGTCCGGGCGCCCGATCGGGGTGCTGCGGACGCACGAGTGGGCGCCGCGCGTGCTGATCGCGAACTCGAACCTCGTCGGCGACTGGGCGAACTGGCCGGAGTTCCGGCGCCTGGAGCGGCTCGGGCTGACGATGTACGGGCAGATGACCGCGGGATCGTGGATCTACATCGGGACGCAGGGGATCCTGCAGGGCACCTACGAGACGTTCGCCGCCGTCGCGGACAAGCGGTTCGGCGGGAGCCTGCGGGGCACGCTGACCGTCACCGGCGGGTGCGGCGGCATGGGTGGCGCGCAGCCGCTGGCGGTGACGCTCAACGGCGGGGTGTGCCTGGTCGTCGACGTGTCGGAGTGGCGGCTGCGGCGGCGGGTGGAGACGCGGTACCTCGACGAGCTGGCTTCCGATCTCGACGTCGCCGTCGAGCGGTGCCTGCGCGCGAAGGCCGCGGGGGAGGCGGTGTCGGTCGGGCTGGTCGGCAACTGCGCGTCCGTGCTGCCTGAGCTGTTGCGCCGGGGGGTCGAGATCGATGTGGTCACCGACCAGACCTCGGCGCACGACCCGCTGGCGTATCTGCCCGACGGCGTCGACGAGGGCGACTGGGACGACTACGCCCGCACCAAGCCCGACGAGTTCACCGACCGGGCGCGGGAGTCGATGGCCCGGCACGTCGAGGCGATGGTCGGGTTCCTCGACGGCGGCGCCGAGGTGTTCGACTACGGCAACTCGATCCGCGACGAGGCCCGCCAGGGCGGCTACGACCGGGCGTTCGCCTTCCCCGGCTTCGTCCCGGCCTACATCCGGCCCTTGTTCTGCGCAGGGAAGGGGCCGTTCCGGTGGGCGGCGCTCTCCGGCGATCCGGCGGACATCGCGGTGACCGACGACGCCGTGCTCGAGCTGTTCCCCGACGACGACAAGCTGCAGCGCTGGATCCGGGCGGCGCGGGAGAAGGTGGCGTTCCAGGGTCTGCCGGCGCGGATCTGCTGGCTGGGGCACGGCGACCGCGACCGCGCCGGGCTGCGGTTCAACGAGCTCGTCGCCTCGGGGGCGATCACGGCGCCGATCGTGATCGGCCGCGACCACCTCGACGCCGGGTCGGTCGCGTCGCCGTACCGGGAGACCGAGGCGATGGCCGACGGTTCCGACGCGATCGCCGACTGGCCGCTGCTCAATGCGCTGGTCAACACGGCGTCGGGGGCGACCTGGGTGTCGATCCACCACGGCGGCGGGGTCGGCATGGGCCGGTCGATCCACGCGGGCCAGGTGAGCGTGGCGGACGGGACGGCGCTGGCGGCGGAGAAGCTCGCACGGGTGCTGGCCAACGACCCGGCGATGGGGGTGCTGCGGCACGTAGACGCGGGCTACCCGGAGGCCGAGGCGGCGGCGGAGGAGGGGGGCCTGCGGGTGCCGATGACGGAGCACGGGAACCTGTGACGCGTGCCCGATCCCGCTGATCCTGCGCGCCGGGGATTGCAGCATGGTGGCTTTGCTGCACTCCCACCGCAGCAAAGCCACCATGCTGCGGTCCCGGTCGCCCACGCCGAGGCCGGCTTCGACCGCATGTGGGCCGACCTCGCGCCCCTCGGGCGGCACCCCGGCACGGGTGGCTACCGCCGCTTCGCCTGGACCCGCGAGGACGCCGACCTGCGGGAGTGGTTCGCGGGCGAGGTGGCCGCGCGGGGGATGGAGCTGGTCGACGACCGGGCCGGCAACCTCTGGGCCTGGTGGGGCGACCCGGATCGGGACGGTCCGGGCGTCGTCCTGGGTTCGCACCTCGACTCGGTGCCCGACGGCGGCGCCTTCGACGGCCCGCTCGGCGTCGTGTCCGCCCTGGCCGCGGTCGACGCCCTGCGGGCCCGCGGGTTGCGGCCGGCCCGCCCGCTGGCGGTCGCCGTGTTCGGCGACGAGGAGGGCGCCCGGTTCGGCGTCGCGTGTGCCGGATCGCGCCTGCTCACCGGGGCGATGACGCCCGACCGGGCCCGCGGGCTGACCGACGGCGACGGCGTGAGCATGGCCGAGGCGCTGACCCGCGCCGGCCGCGACCCCGGGCACGTCGGCCGCGACGAGGAGACGCTGCGCCGGGTCGGGGTGTTCGTCGAGCTGCACGTCGAACAGGGCCGGGGGCTCGATCAGTTGGACCGCGCCGTGGCCGTCGGCACCGGGATCTGGCCGCACGGCCGCTGGCGCATCGACCTGCCGGGCGAGGCCAACCACGCGGGCACCACCGCGCTCGACGACCGGCACGACCCGATGGTCACCTTCGCCTCCGTGGTACTCGCCGCCCGCGGCGCCGCGGCCTGGCACGATGCCCTGGCCACCTGCGGGAAGGTCGCGGTCGTGCCCAACGGCGTCAACGCGGTGCCGTCGGCCGTCACCGCATGGCTCGACGCCCGCGCACCCCGTGCGGACGCGGCCCGGGCCGTCGTTGAGGAGGTCGCAGGGGTGGTCGAGGTGCACGGAGGGACCGTCACGGTGGAGTCGTGGACGGACCGGACCAGCTTCGACGCGCCACTCGCCGCCCGCCTCGCCGCGTTGCTCGGCCCGCCCGGGAGCCCGGCACCGCGGCTCGCGACGGGCGCCGGGCACGACGCCGGCATCCTCGCGGCGGCGGGCGTGCCGACGGCGATGCTGTTCGTCCGCAACCCGACCGGTGTCTCCCACGCGCCGACCGAGCACGCCGAGCGCGCCGACTGCCACGCCGGCGTGGCGGCGCTCGCCGAAGTCGCCGCCGACCTGAGCGGCGACCTCGCCGCTGCCGAGCCCGCCCCGTGAGGTTCTGGGCGGCGCACGCGCTGCTCCCGGGCGGCCCGGCCACCGACGTCACGTTCGTGGTCGCACCCGACTCCGCCGGGGTCGACCGGTTCACCGCCGTCACCCCCGGCACCGCGCCCGGCGACGCGACCCGGCTTCCGGGCGTCGTGCTTCCCGGCTTCGCCGACGTCCACTCCCACGCTTTCCACCGCGCCCTCCGGGGCCGCACGCATGATCACGGGGGCACGTTCTGGACCTGGCGCGAGCGGATGTACGCCGTCGCCGCCCGGCTCGACCCCGACTCCTACCTCGCGCTGGCCCGCGCCGCCTTCGCCGAGCGCGCACTCGCGGGCGTCACCGCCGTCGGCGAGTTCCACTACCTCCACCACGGGGCCGACGGCCGTCCCTACGCCGACCCCAACGCCATGGGCCACGCGCTGGCCCGGGCCGCCAAGGAGGCCGGCGTCCGGCTCACGCTCCTCGACACCTGTTACCTGACCGCGGACGTCGACGGCAGCCCGGTCGAGGGCGTCCAGCGACGGTTCTCCGACGGAAGCGTGCAGGCGTGGGCCGAACGGGTCGCCGCGCTGCGCGACGGACCGGGGCTGCAGATCGGGGTGGCCGCGCACTCGGTGCGGGCGGTGCCGCGGGCGGCGCTGCCGGTCGTCGCGGCGGTGGCAGACGGACGCCCCCTGCACGTCCACCTGTCCGAGCAGCCCGCCGAGAACGCCGCCTGCCTCGCGGCGCACCGGCTCACCCCCACCGGCCTGCTCGCCGCCGAAGGCCTGCTCGGCCCCGCCACGACGGCCGTCCACGCGACCCACCTGGCCGCCGCCGACGTCGCACTGCTCGTCGGCAGCGGCACCACCGTCTGCCTGTGCCCGACGACGGAAGCCGACCTCGCCGACGGCATCGGCCCCGCCCGGGCCCTGCGTGACGCGGGGTGTCCGCTCGCGCTCGGCGGCGACCAGCACGCCCTCTCCGATCCCTTCGCCGAGGCGCGGGGGCTGGAGATGCACGAGCGGCTGGCGACGGGGGAGCGCGGCCGCTTCAGCCCTGCGGCACTGCTCGACGCGCTGACGGCGCACGGGGCGATCGGCCGGCCCGACGCCGGTCGGCTGGAGCCCGGGGCGCCCGCCGACCTGGTGGCCATCCGGCTCGACACCCCCCGCACGGCAGGCAGCGACCCGGCCCAGGTGGTGCTCACCGCGAGCGGCGCGGACGTCGACACGGTGGTGGTCGAGGGCCGCGTCGTCGTCAGCGGTGGCCGGCACGTGCTCGGCGACGTCGGCGCGATGCTGCAGGCCGCCATCGAGCCCTTGTGGGAGGACCCGTGAGCAGCGTCGTCGTCACCGCCATCGGTGAGCTCACCACCCACGATCCCGAGCTCGGCACCCTGCACGGCGCTGCCGTCGTCGCCGAGGCCGGGGCGATCACCTGGGTCGGCCCGGCCGCGCACGCGCCCGCCGCCGACCGTCGGATCGACGTCGGCGGCCGCGCCGTCGTGCCCGGGTTCGTCGACTCGCACACCCACCTCGTGTTCGCCGGCGACCGCGCCGCCGAGTTCGCCGCCCGGATGCGTGGCGAGCGCTACGACGGCGGCGGGATCGCTTCGACCGTCGCCGGCACCCGCGCCGCCGACGACGCGACGCTGCGCGCCCTGCTCGCCGCCCGGGTCGCCGAGTGCCGCGCCCAGGGCACGACGACCGTCGAGATCAAGAGCGGCTACGGGCTCACCGTCGCCGACGAGGAGCGCGCGCTGCGCCTGGCCTCCGAGGTGACGTCCGAGGTGACATTCCTCGGGGCGCACGTCGTGCCCGCAGGCGCCGCCCGCGACGACTACGTCGCGCTGGTCACCGGCCCGATGCTCGCCGCCTGCGCGCGGCACGCACGGTGGATCGACGTGTTCTGCGAGCCCGCAAGCCCGCACGCCTTCGACGGCGACGAGGCCCGCGCGGTCCTCGATGCCGGCCGTACCGCGGGCCTGGAGTTGCGGGTGCACGGCAACCAGCTCGGCCCCGGCCCCGGCGTCGCGCTGGCTGTCGAGCTGGGCGCGGCGAGCGTCGACCACTGCACCTACCTGACCGACGCCGATGTCGACGCGCTCGCGGGCGGCGACACCGTCGCCACCCTGCTGCCCGGCGTCGAGTTCTCCACCCGCTCGCCCTACCCGGACGCCCGCCGGTTGCTCGACGCCGGCGTCGCGGTGGCGCTTGCGTCGGACTGCAACCCGGGTACGTGCGCCTCGTCGTCGATCCCGCTGATGATCGCGCTGGCGGTCCGGGAGATGGACCTGACGCCGGCCGAGGCGCTGTACGCGGCCACCGCGGGCGCGGCGCGGGCGCTGCGGCGCACGGACGTCGGTGTGCTCGCACCCGGGAACCGCGCCGACCTCACGGTGATCGACGCCCCGAGCCACCTGCACCTCGCGTACCGCCCGGGCGTCCCGCTCGCCCACGCCCTCGACCTGATGCCCGACGCCCGCCGATGACCGGCGGGGAGTGCAGCATGGTGGCTTTGCAGCGGTCCGAGTGCAGCAAAGCCACCATGCTGCACTCCCACGCGGGGCCGCGGGGGCAATGACGGCGGTCCGGGGCCGCTGTGGTGCCGCACGATCAGCCTCGTTGATCGTGCGGCGGGTCCGGCGTCCGCCTGAGCGCCGTCAACCCCCCGACACCAGCTTCTCCGCGAACGCCGCCGCCCGGTACCCCTCCGGCACCCCGTCCACGAGCAGGGTTACGCCGTCGGAGTTGCGCGTGCGCAGCGGCAGGATCTCCTGGTAGGCGGGGGAGTCGTACCAGGCCCGCGCGGTGGCGAGGTCCGGGAACCCGATCACCACGAGGACCCCGGGCCAGTCGCCTTCCAGGACCTCCGGCAGCACCCCGTGGACCACGAACCGGCCCTCGAACGGGTCGAGCGTGGCGTCGATGCGGCGCAGGTAGTCGACGATCTCGGCGTTCTGGTCGACGGAGCGCAGATGGGCGACGGCGTAGGCGGTCATCGGATTCCTCTCCTCGGGCTGGACGGGAGGAACTCTGCGGGGCCGCAGGGAAGCACGTCGATTACCTCGGACGTCATCGCGACGGTTCCCGCGCCGCACTACCGTCGCAGACATGACCGCGACGGCACCCCAGGAAGCGGGCGACCTCCTGCGGCAGTGGCGCCGCCGCCGCGGCCTGAGCCAGCTCGCCCTGGCCGGCGTAGCCGGTGTCTCGGCCCGGCACCTCAGCTTCGTCGAGACGGGGCGGTCCCGGCCGTCGCGGGCCATGCTGCTGCGCTTGGGTGAGCACCTCGACGTACCGCTGCGCGAGCGCAACGCCCTGCTGCTGGCTGCCGGGCTCGCCCCCGTCTACCCCGAGCGGCGGCTCGACGACCCGCCGATGGCCGCCGTCGCCGACGCCGTCACCCGCATCCTCGCGGCGTACGAGCCGTTTCCCGCGCTGGTCGTCGACCGGCACTGGGAGCTCGTCGACGCGAACGACGCGGTCGCGGTACTGACCGCGGGCTGCGCGCCCGCCCTGCTCGAACCGCCGTGCAACGTGCTGCGCCTCTGCCTGCATCCCGACGGGCTCGCCCCGCGCATCCTGACGCTGGGCTCGTGGCGGGCGCACCTGCTGGCCCGGCTGCGCCACCAGATCGCCACCACCGGCGACGCGCACCTGCAGGAGTTGCTCGACGAGCTGCGCACCTACCCGGCCCCGCCGGCCGAGCCGGCTCCGCACGCGGCGCCGGTCGTGCCGATCAAGCTGGCCGCACCCGACGGCCGCGAGCTCGCCTTCCTGTCCACGACGACGCTGTTCGGCACACCCGGCGACGTGACCGTCGACGAACTGGCGATCGAGGCGTTCCTGCCGGCGGACAACGCCACCGCGGCGGCGTTGGGCGCACGCCCGCAGCCGCCAGGCTCGCCGGTATCTGCGCAACATGACGGTTCGCCGAGGGGCTCCGCCTGACGGCTACGTCCCGTTCAGCCCTGCACCAGGTGGAAGTTACGGCGTAAGGTCCGACGGGCACGGCCCCGACGACCCCGGGAGGAGCACCTCGTGGGATTGCCCGGACCTGCCCGGCTCGCCCGCCTCGCCGCGGGAACGGCTCTGCACGTCACCGCCACCGGCATCGGTCTCGCCGCCGGCACCGCCTCCCTCGCCGGTTCCCTGGTCGCGCCCCCTGTCCGCCAGGCGCGCGTGACCGCAGGCGCCGTCGCGGAGTCCACTGCGTACACCGCCACGGTGCTGGCCAAGGCCGGAGCGCGGGCTGCCGGCGCGCTCGTCACCGGGATCGACGACGCCACGGACGGCAACCTCGAGCGGCTCACCGAGGCGGGCAAGGCGATGTTCGAGCCGCCGTCGGCGCGGCGGAGCCGCCGGGTGTGGGTCTCCCGCGGTCGTGCGCACCTGGAGCTCGCCACTCCCGCGGTCGAGGGCGGTCCGTCGGTGCAGCGGACGCTGCGGCGCCAGCTGGAGCGCCTCGACGGCGTCGAGTGGGCCGCGGTCAACGACGCCGTCGGCCGCGTGCTGGTGACCTTCGACGAGCGCCGGATCCGGGTCGACGACGTCGTCGAGGTCATCACTGCGATCGAGCAGGCCCGCGGCGGCAAGCAGGTCTTCCCGCTCAACCCCGACCATCCGGCCGACCTGGAGCCGCTGGTGGCGGCACTGGTCACGCTCGCCGTCGACACGGTCGGCATCGGCGTCGCCTACGCGGGCCGCATGCTGCCGGTGCCGCGGCTCACCCGGCATTCGACGCTCGTGCTGGCCTTCCTCGACAGCCAGCCACGGGTCAAGAAGGCGCTGGTCGCCCGGATCGGCGTCACCGGCAGCGAACTGACGTTCGCCGGGGCCAGCGCGCTGCTGCACGCACTGACGCAGAGCCCCACGGTCCCCGCACTCAACGCCGCGGCGGCCGCCGCGCGGGTGTGGGAGATGCGGGCGCGCCGCGGCGTGTGGCAGCGCCGCGAGCCCGAGCTGTGCCACCCCGGCGTCGAGGCGGTCTCGGGGCCGCTCACCCCGCCCGGCCCGCGGCCGTGTCCGCTGCCGGACGGCCCGATCGAGGGCTACCGGGGGAAGCTCGGCCCCACGGCCCTGGTCTCGGCGCTCGGCCTCCTGCCGCTGACCTTCGCCCCGTCGCGCTCCGCGGACCTGCTCAAGGCGCTGACGCCGAAGGCGGCCGTGCAGGGGCGGGAGTCGTTCGCGACGGTCCTCGACGTGCGCATGTGTGGCCGCAACGTGCTGCCCATGGACGGATCGGCCTACCGCCGTCTGGACCGGGTGGGCGCCGTGGTCGTCGACGGCGCCACGCTGTGCACCGGTCCGCCCGTGGTCGTCGAGGTCGGACTCGAACCCGCCGCCGAGACCGCCGGGTGGGACGCCGTCGCACTGTGGACCGGAGTGTCCCGGCTGCTCGGGTCGGAGATCGAGGGCGAGGCTCCTGCGCGCCTGCGGCTGGGGCCCGCCGGCGCCGACCCGGAGCGTCCCGGCGCCCGGGTGCACGCCGTGCGCGACGCCGAGGGCGAGCGGATCGGCACCGCCGTCGTCACCGACGAGCTCGACCCGCACGCGGAGGCCCTGCTGCGCGCGGTGACCGACGCGGGCCACCGGCTCGTGCTCACCGCGCATGCCGGAACCGTCGACGTCGCCGGCCTCGCCGACGAGGTCGCCGAGCCCGACGAGAGCCTGCTGGAGACCGTCCGTCGCGTGCAGGCCCAGGGCCACGGGGTGCTCCTCGTCGCGTCCGGCGAGGGCAGCGTGGACCTGCCGGGGCGCGAGGGCGCGGGAGCCGGTGCCGCGGACGCCGGGCCGGCGCTCATCGCCGCGGACGTGTCCGTCGCCCCGGTCGTTGCCGGTCGGGCACCGTCGTGGGGCGCCGACCTGGTCACCGGGCCGGGGCTGGCCGATGCCTGCCGCATCGTCGCCGCGACCGCGGCCGCCCGCACACTGAGCCGCCAGTGCGTCGAGACGGCGCTGACCGGCAACGTGCTCGGCGGCCTGCTCGCGTCCGTCGGCAGCGCGGAACGCGGACAGCGGCGGGCGACCAGCCCGGGGAAGTCGGCGACGGCGTGGAACATGGTGTGGGGAGGCTGGACGGCGCTGCGGGTCGACGCCCGGCCCGAGCCGGCCGCCACCGTGCACACGCCCTGGCACGCGCTGGACCCGGACCAGGTGCTGCGCCGGGTCGCCGGCCCCGCCGCGAACGAGCGCACCGGGGACGCCGCCGATGTCAGGAAGGCCACCTTCAGGACACCTGACGCCGTGAAGGTGGCCTTCCAGGCGCTCGGCGCGAGCCCGGCGGTCGCAGGCCCGGTGCGCTACGCCCGCACCGTCGCCGCCGAGCTCGCCGACCCCCTCACCCCGCTACTCGGCACGGGTGCCGCCGCCACCGCCGTCCTCGGCGAGGCCACCGACGCGGTGCTCGTCGGCGGCGCCATGGTGGGCAGCGCGCTGATCAGCGGTTTCCAGCGGCTGCGCGCCGAGACCGTGTTGGAGTCGCTGCTGCTCGAGCAGGAGGTCGTGGCGCACCGGGAGATCCGCGGCGGCGCCGACGACGGCGGACGGGAGGAGGTCCCGGCGGGTGCGCTGCGGGTCGGCGACGTGATCTGCGTCGAATCCGGCGACGTCGTCCCCGCCGACGCCCGGCTGCTGGACTGCGGCGACCTCGAGGTCGACGAGTCGGGGCTGACCGGCGAGTCGCAGGCCGTCGCCAAGGACGTGCCGGCGACGCCCGGGGCGGTCCTGGCCGACCGGACCTGCATGCTGCACGAGGGCACGTCCGTGGTCGCCGGGCACGGCCGGGCCGTGGTGGTGGCCGTCGGTGCGGCGACGGCGGCGGGCCGGGCGACGGCCGCGGCCGGCGTGGCCGCGCCCCCGGCCGGGGTGCAGGCCCGGCTGGGTGAGTTGACCCGATCGGTGCTGCCGCTGACGCTGGCCGGTGGCGGCGCCGTCGTCGCGCTGTCCCTGCTCTGGGGTCGTCCCCTCAAGGACGCGGTCAAGTCGGGTGTCGCGGTGGCGGTCGCGGCGGTGCCTGAGGGGCTGCCACTGGTGGCGACGGTCGCCCAGCAGGCGGCCGCACGGCGGCTGTCCCGCCGCGGCGCCGTCGTGCGCAGCGCGCGGGTGCTCGAGGCGCTGGGCCGGGTCGACACCGTCTGCTTCGACAAGACCGGCACGCTGACCGAGAACCGGCTGCGGGTGGTGCGGCTCGTGCCGCTCGGACCGGACGCCGGCGACGGGGACGCCCTGCTCGCGCGCGCCGTCGTCGCCGGGGACCCCGCGGACACGCACGTCCACGAGGTCGACCGGGCCGTCGCGGCCGCCGCAGGCGATCACCCGGAACCGGAGAGCTGCCTGCCGTTCACCGCCGGTCGCGGGTTCTCCGCGGGCGTGCGCGACGGCCGCCTCGTCGTCAAGGGGGCGCCGGAGGTCGTGCTCGACCGCTGCGTGGACGCGGGCGACGCCCGGGACCGCGTGGAACGCCTCGCCACCGAGGGGCTGCGGGTCATCGCGGTGGCGGACCGCGCGGTCCAGAGCACTCCGGACGATCTCGACGACGCGGCGCAGGGCCTCACCCTGCGCGGGCTGGTCGCGCTGGCCGACGGCGTCCGGGAGTCGACGGTGGAGGCGATCGCGCAGCTGCGGGCGTCGGGCGTGCGGGTCCTGGTCGCCACCGGCGACCACCCCGAGACCGCGTCGGCCATCGCCGCCGAGGCCGGGATTCCGGACGCGGACCGCGTGGTCACCGGGGCGGAGTTCCTGCGGGCGTCGGACGCCGACCGGGTGCGCATGGTCTCGGAGACGGCGGTGTTCGCGCGATTGTCGCCGGAGCAGAAGGTGGCGCTCGTGGCCGCGCTGCGCAAGGCCGGAGCGACGCTGGCGATGACCGGCGACGGGGTGAACGACGCCGCGGCGATCCGGCTCGCCGACGTCGGCGTGGGCGTCGGGGGAGCGGGTGGCGCCGAGTCGCCTGCGGCCCGCCGCTCGGCGGACCTCGTGCTCACCGACGCCGACCTGACCCGCCTCGTCGACGCCCTGGGCGAGGGCCGCGCGATGTGGGCACGCGTGCGCGACGCGGTCGCGGTGCTCGTGGGCGGCAATGCGGGTGAGGTCGCGTTCACGGTCGTGGGCACGGCGCTGGGTGGCCGGTCGCCGCTGGGCACCCGCCAGTTACTGCTGGTCAACCTGCTCACCGACATGTTCCCGGCGCTGGCCGTCGCGGTCGCGGCCCCGCGCCGCACCGCCGACCCGGGTCTGCACCCCGACGACCCGCTGGCCGGTCATCCCCTCGCCGACGAGCTCCGTGCCGGCCCGCACCGCGGCTTCACGGCGTCGGTCCGGCAGCTGGTGCTGGTCCGGGGCGCGGCCACGGCGGCCGGTGCGACCGGGGCGTGGGCGACCGGCCGCGTCACCGGCACGCGCAGCCGCGCGGGGTCGATGGGACTGGCCGCCCTGATCGGCACGCAGCTCGTGCAGACGGCCTGGACGGGCCGGCGCAGCCCGCTGGTACTGGTCACCGCCGCCGGGTCGTTCGCGGTGCTCGTCGCCGTGGTGCAGACCCCGGTCGTGAGCCGCTTCTTCAGCTGCCGCCCGCTCGGCCCGTTCGCCTGGGCGACGGTGCTCGGCTGGTCGGTCGCCGGCGCGGCGGGGGCGGAGCTGGTGCCGCGGTGGCTGGCGGGCCGCGCGCCTCACACGGGCCGGGCGGCCGAGCGGCCCGCGGATCCCGCCGAGGAGGAGCCGGTCGAGGCCTTCACGATCACCGGGGCCGGGGTGGAGCGCGGGCCGTCGGTGCCCGCGGGCGGGGCGACGTAGAGCAGCCGGTCCTTGGTGTCGCTGCGCCCGCCGACCACCTCGGCCGTGGCGGTCGAGAGCAACTTGTCCGCCACCTGCGCAGGCTTGAGGCCGGGATCCGCTCCCAGCATCAGCGCGGCGGCCCCGGCGACGTGCGGCGACGCCATGGAGGTGCCCGAGAGCTCCTTGGTCGCGGTCGGGCTCGTGTACCAGTCGGAGACGATGTCGACGCCCGGGGCGAACAGGTCCACGCACTTACCGTGGTTGGAGAACGACGCCCGCCGGTCGTCGCGCCCGGTCGCCGCAACGGTCAGCACGGACGGTTCCCGGGCGGGTGACGAGCCGCAGGCGTCCTCGTCCTCGTTCCCCGCCGCCACGGTCACGGTCACGCCGTCGTCGACCAGCCCGCGGATCGCGGCGTCGACGCTGTCGCTCGCCGATCCGCTGAGGCTCAGGTTCGCGACGGCCGGGGTGCCCGCGGCGTGGTCGCGGGCGACCCAGTCGATCCCGGCGATCACCCCGGAGATCTCACCGCTGCCCTCGCAGTCCAGCGTCCGGACGGCCACCAGCGAGACGGCGGGCGCCACCCCGTAGGCGTCGCCGCCGATCGTGCCGGCCACGTGGGTGCCGTGCCCGGCACAGTCGCGGGTGCCGCGGCCGTCGTCGATCGACGTGAAGCCCGACCGCACCCGGCCGCCGAGGTCGCGGTGGTCCGCCGCGACACCGGAGTCGATCACGTAGGCGGCGACGCCCTTGCCCGCCCGGTCCGCCGTCGGCGGGGTGTAGCTCCCCGACAGGGGTAGCGCGTGCTGGTCGATGCGGTCGAGTCCCCACGGCGCCTGGCCCGCTGCCTGCAGTTTCTCGTCGTGGCCGTCGATCCGGAGGCGGACGGGCTCGTCCGGGTCGATGGCGACGATCCCCGGCCCGCCCTCGACCCCGCGCAGCCCGCCCGGCGGCAGCACGGCGGCGTAGCCGGGGAACACGTCGTGGTAGACGAACCGGATCTCCGCGCCGCGGGCCGCCGCGTCGTGGGCGGCGGCGTCAGGGTCACTGCCCGGGTCCAGCCGGACGATCACCGGCTCCCCGGGATCGGGGGCGGCCGACGCAGGGGTGGCGGCGGTCAGCGTGACCCCGGCGGCGATCGCCACCGTGAGCCCGGCCCGGAGAACGGGCCCGGTCTCGTTCCTTCGTTCCTGCATGCCCTGCCTTCCACGGTGCCGGGGAGCGCTGCCGAGGATGGCGGGACCCGCGATACGGCTTCCAGCGGAGCCGCGTTACACCACCCGGTGGGGTGGAACGACCACGCTGTGGCGTACCGGCGCACCCGGTCGTCGACGGCACCACCCGTCCGGGGTCGGCGCGACGCCGCCGGTCACCCGTTGCGGCGGATTCCGGTTGCTCTGCACCGTGGTCGAGGTTGCAGCATGGACCCATGAGCGAACCCACCGCGCCGGTCGCCGGCCTCGGAGCGGCCGACGTCTCCGAGCCGGCGCGGGCCGCCCTGTTCGGCCCCGGCCGACGCGCCACCACCGTCGGGCTGGTGCTGCTGACCCTGGTCACCGCCTTCGAGGCGATGGGGGTCGGCACCGCGATGCCCGCCGTGATCGCCGATCTCAGTGCCGTGTCGGCCTACGGTTGGCCCTTCACCGCGTTCCTCGCGGCGTCCGTGCTGGGTACGGTGCTGGGCGGCCGTTGGTGCGACGTCGCCGGGCCCCGAGCCGCGCTGCTCGTCACGCCCCTGGTGTTCGCCGCCGGGCTGGTCGTCGCCGGCACCGCCGGCACGATGGCCCAGCTCCTGATCGGCCGCGTTCTGCAGGGCGGGAGCGCCGGAACCCAGTTCGTCGCGGTCTACGTCGCGATCGCCGCGGTGTACCCGGAGCGGAGCCGACCGGCGTTGTTCGGGTTGATCTCGGCCGCGTGGGTGCTGCCGTCGCTGATCGGCCCGCCGGTGGCGGCGCTGGTCACCGAGCAGTTCTCGTGGCACTGGGTGTTCCTCGGGCTCGTCCCGTTCGTCGTGGTCGCGCTGGCCCTGGTGGTACCGGGTGTGCGTCGGCTGCGACGGTCCGGTCCGCCTGCGGGCACCGGACGCGGCCTCGTCGCCGCTGCGGCCGGTGCCGCGCTCGGGGTCACGGCGGTGAGCTGGGCCGGTCAGCACCCCGACCGGATCGGTGGGATCACGGCGGTGGCCGCGCTTGCGGTACTGGTGCCCGCGCTGCGCCGGTTGCTCCCCGCAGGGGTCTTCCACGGTGGTCGCGGCATCCCGACCGTCGTCGCGGCCCGCGGGCTGATCGCCGGCGTGTTCTTCGCCGGCAACTCCTACCTGCCGCTGATCCTGACGGCCACGCACGGCTGGTCGCTGACCGCGGCCGGCGTCCCGCTCGTCGTCGCGGCGCTGGGCTGGGCCGCGGCCTCGGCGTGGCAGGGACGCCACCCCGACCTGCCGCGGACGACCCTGTTGCGCGTCGGGTTCGGCGCGCTGGCCGTCGGGGTGGCCGGGCTGCTGGCCGTGACGCCCGCCGCAGGTCCAGCCTGGGTCGCGGTGCCGGCCTGGACGGTGGCCGGCGTCGGCATGGGTCTGGGCTACTCGGCGGTGTCGTACCTGCTCCTGCACCACTCCCAGGTGCACCAGGTCGGAAGCCACACGGCCGCGGCGCAGGTGGCCGACCAGCTCACCACCGCGACGCTCGTCGGCCTCGGCGGCGCGCTGCTCGCGGTCCTGGCGACCCCGGCGACGGCGCTGACCGTGCTGCTCGTCCCGCTGGTCGTCCTGGCTGTGCTCGGCGCGCTGCTGGCGCCCCGGGCGGGCTGACCGGGCGCCGTGCACCCGGCCGGGTGATCGTCCGGTGGGCCGCGCGGGCCGGGAGGAACTACGGTTGACCCGCAGGCCCGTCGGTGGGAGAACGGATGAACCTCGAGAAGGTCGTCTTCGGCTTCTTCGTGCTGCTCGCCGCCACGTTGAACTTCGGTTTCTTCATCGGCGACCTCGGCGACGCCGAGCTGCACAACAGCTACGAGCTCTACGCGGCCGTGGTCGTCAACCTCATCGCCACCGTGCTGAAGTTCGGCGACCGGACCCAGATCGGCGCGGTGCACCTGGCCACCAGCCTCGTCGCGGACCTGCAGCTGATCGCTGCGGCGCTCGTGTGGGGTTACGCGAGCTACGTGGGCGACGGGCTGACGCGCGAGGCGACCGCCAGCGTCGTCTCGCTGTCGGGCGGCGCGCTGCTGGCCAACATCGTGTCGGTGGTGCTGCTCGTCGTCGAGACCGTGTCGTTCCACCGCCGCTGAGAAATCGCTCCGCTGAGCATCACCACCGACGGAACCGGGGGACCTCGTGGGCAACCCGCTGCTGGTGTTCTGGGTCCGCCTGCTCACCGGCGAGGAGCAGGGCCAACGCCGGACTCGCCGCTGGCGCGTGCCGATGGCGTCGGCCACCCAGGCGTCGGCGACGATCTTCCTGGTCATGCGCCGCATGCGGACGCCGCTGATCGTCCTGATCGCCATCTTCGCCGTCGGCACGCTGGGGCTGACACTGATCGACGGCCAGGACGCCCAGGGCCGGCCGTGGCGCATGGGCTTCTTCGACGCGTTCTACGTGATGAGCTACACCGCCTCGACGATCGGCTTCGGCGAGATCCCGTACGCCTTCACCTACAACCAGCGGATGTGGGTGACCATCTCGATCTACCTCACGGTGGTCGGCTGGGCGTACGCCATCGGGTCGCTGCTCGCGCTGGTGCAGGAGCGCAGCTTCCGTCAGGCGCTCGCGCTGCAGCACTTCACCCGCAAGGTGCGGCGCCTCGGCGAGCCCTTCCTGCTGATCGCCGGGTACGGGCAGACCGGTGAGCTGCTCGCGCGTTCGCTCGACGCCCTAGGGCGCCGGTTCGTGGTGATCGACAGTGACAGCGGCCGCATCGACGACCTCTACCTCGCCTCCTATCACGCCGACGTACCCGGGCTCGTCGCCGACGCGGGCGACCCCGGCCACCTGGCCATCGCGGGCCTCGGCCACCCCTACTGCGAAGGGGTGCTCGCGATCACCGACAACGACGAGGCCAACCTCGCCGCCACCCAGGCCGCGGCGCTGCTGCGCCCCGACCTGCCAGTGATCACGCGGACCGTCTCCCCGGTGATGGAGGCGCGCATGCAGGTGTTCGGTTCGCCCACCGTGGTCAACCCATTCGACCGGTTCGGTGACCACCTCCGCCTCGCTCTGCGTGCTCCGGCGTCGTTCCAGCTGCTGACCTGGCTGGAAAGCGGGCCGGGCGAGCCCCTGCCGAAGCGCGGCGATCCGCCGTCGGGCGGCCACTGGATCGTGTGCGGCTACGGCCGGTTCGGCAAGGAGGTGACCCACGACCTGCGCGCCGAGGGGTACGACGTGACGATCGTCGAACCCGGCGACGCAGCCGAGAACGACCCCGACGCGATCGTCGGCCGCGGCTACGAGCCGCACGTCCTCACCGCGGTGGACGTCGAGCGCGCCGCCGGCTTCGTGGCCGGCACCGACAACGACACCACGAACCTGTCGCTGGTCGCCGCCGCGCACCGTGCCAACCCGCGAATGTTCATCGCCGCGCGGCAGAACAGGCCGTCCAGCGCCTCGCTGTTCGCCGCCGTCGACCTCGACGCGCTGCTGGTCCCCGCGGAGGTGGTCGCGCACGAGGTGTACGCGCAGCTGTCGACGCCGCTGCTCTGGCGGTTCCTGCGGGAGATGCCCGCCAAGGGCGACGAGTGGGCCGACAGCGTGGTGGGCAAGCTGACCAACCTGTGCGGCAAGCACCTGCAGTCGTTGTGGAAGGTCCGGCTCAGCGCGGTCGAGGCGCCGGCCCTGCGTGGCGTGCTCGAGAGCGAGCGCGTGCCGTTGGGCGATCTGCTGCGCAGCCCGGACGACCGCGAGGAGCGTCTGCACACCGTCGTGCTGCTGGTCGCCCGGGGCGACGAGGCGCACCTCGCGCCGTCCGACGACTTCGCCGTCACCCTCGACGACGAGCTGCTCCTGGTCGGCGAGCCGGCCGCGCGGCGCCTGCTCGACTCGACGCTGCTCATCGACGCCACGCGGGAGTACGTGCTGCACAACCGGCACGTGCCCTCGAGCTGGATCTGGCGGAAGCTCACCCGCCGGACCGCCGGATCGCCTGATCGACTGCCCTGAACGAGCGGTCGGCTTTCCGGTGGCCGGGATGTCGCCGCCGAACCGAAACGTCACGGCACATCGGTGCGTTCTGCTCTGCACAGCACGTGTCGCGGTGACGCCGCGACACCGCGGGAGGGGGACGGACGTGACCGGTACCGGACCGGGCGGGTCGGAGAGTGCGATGCTCGCCGCGCCGGCGGTGATCACGCTGTGCCACGAGTACGCGGCCCTCGCCGGAGCGGCCGTCGCGGGCCTCGCCGAGTTCCTCGCCGACGCCGCCGCCCTGGCGGTTCGAGTGCTGCCGACCGCGCAGTCGGCCTGCATCCGGGTCCGTGTCCCCGAGGTCGTCACGGCGGTCGCCGACGCGGACGAGCCACCCGGGCCACCGGCCCGGTCGAGCCGTGAGGTGCTGGCGATCCCTCTGGTCGGTCGGGGGGACCTGGCCGGGATCCTGGAGCTCGACTCCGCCGGCCGCGGCGACTTTCCGACGGACGAGCGTGAGCTCGCCGAGGTGCTGGCCGTTCTGCTCACCCTGAGCCTCGGCAACGCCGCCTGATCGCCCGCCGGCTGCATCTCGCTGGCCGGAACCGGCCTGCGTCACGGCGAGCGTGGTGGCTAGCGTTCGATGAGTGACCCTCCCTGCTACCGGCGAGCCGACCGTCGTCCTCGACGCCCGCGCCGAGCTGGGGGAGTGCCCGGTATGGGCCGCTGACGAGCAGGTTCTGTACTGGGTCGACATCAAGGGCAGGGCGCTGCACCGCTTCGACCCCGCCACCGGCGACGACCGTGCCTGGCCGCTGCCTCAGCAGTGCGGGTCGTTCGCGCTGCGCGAGTCGGGTGGCGCGGTGCTCGCGCTCGTCGACGGGTTCTACGCGTTCGACTTCGCGACGGGTGAGGCGACCTTCCTTGTCGGGCCCGCCGACCAGCCGCCGGGCACCCGGTTCAACGACGGCAAGGTCTCGCCGGACGGCCGGTTCTTCGCCGGCACGATGGACGAGAAGACCCTCCGGGAGCCGATCGCCACGCTGTACCGCCTCGACCCGGACGGGAGCCTGCACGAGGTCGTGCAGGGACTCATCGTCTCCAACGGCCTGGCCTGGAACGCCGACGGCACCACGATGTTCCACTCCGACAGCAAGGGCCAGGTCGTCTGGACCTACGACTACGACCCGGCCACCGGCACCGTCGGCGACCGCCGCGTGCTCGCCCGGCCCACCGAGGAGATCGGGCGTCCCGACGGAGCCGCCGTCGACGTCGAGGGCTACTACTGGAGCTCCGGCATCTCGGCCGGCGTGCTCAACCGCTGGGCTCCCGACGGGTCGCTCGACCGCAGCATCCCGCTGCCCGTGTCCAACCCGACCTGCCCCTGCTTCGGCGGGCCGGATCTGAGAACGATCTACGTCACCTCGCTGCGCCACGACCTGCCCGCCGACGTGCTCGCCGCGAAGCCGGCCTCGGGCGGCATCGTCGCACTGCAGGTCGACGTCGCCGGGGTACCGGTCTCCCGCTTCGCGGGCTAGCCCGCCGTCACCGCAAGGAGAGGAACCATGCTCAACGTCTGCATGATCGGCCACGGGATGATGGGCATCTGGCACTCCGAGGCCCTCCAGCGGACGCCGGACGCCGTGCTGCACACCGTCGTCGGCCGGGCGAAGCCGGCGTCCGCGGAGACCACCCCGGCCGCCGGCCGCGCGCAGAGCTCCACGGAGACCTTCGCCGAGAAGTACGGCTACAAGAAGTGGACGACGGACCTCGACGAGGCGCTCGCCGACCCCGAGGTCGACATCGTGATCATCGCCGGGCCCAGTGAGACGCACGCCGAGATGGCGCTCAAGTCCATCAACGCGGGCAAGCACACGCTCGTCGAGATCCCCATCGCGATGAACCTGGAGGGGGCCGAGGCGGTCGTCGCAGCGGCGAAGGAGAAGGGCGTCGCACTCGGCGTCGTGCACCCGATGCGCTACCGCACCGACCGCCACGACATGGTGCGGCGGGTGAAGGCGGGCGAGGAGAAGATCCACAGCGTCCAGGGCCGGTTCTTCATCCACCGCCTGCAGAACGTCGGCGCCACGGGCCTGCAGCGCAGCTGGACTGACAACATCCTCTGGCACCACACCACGCACCTCGTCGACATCGGGCTGTGGACGGTGTCGGGCGGTGACATGAGCACGGCCGAGGACCGCATCCGCAACGTCTACGCCGCCTACCCGGCGATCGAGCCGCGCACCGGCATCCCGATGGAGCTGGTGGTCGTCATCGAGACCCACGACGACCAGACCATCCTGACCAACGGCTCGTACTACGCGCACAACCGGATCTACGACGTCCTGCACGTCACCGACCGCGACGACTACTACGTCGACGAGCTCACGTCGCTCATGACCACCTCGGAGGGGGAGCGACCGATCCCCACCGAGCAGGAGAACGCGGAGCTGATCGCGCCGGAGTTCGTCGAGGCCGTGCGCGACGGCCGGGAGCCCTTCGTGCCGGGCTGGTCTGTGCTCCCGACCATGCGGGTCCTGCACCGCGTCCAGGAGCAGTGGGACGCCAAGCACGGCAAGCAGCTCATCCCGGGCCGGACGGTCACCTAGAACGGCCTGCCACCCGGACGCGCCGCCACCTCCTGCCAGATTGCGAGATCGAACCAGTGCCTCCCGAGAACAAGCGACGTGAACCCGAGGAGCTTCGCTCCCACCGCTGGTACGGGGTGAAGGACCTGCGGTCCTTCGGCCACCGTTCCCGTACGGCCCAGATGGGCTTCGACGCCGCGGACTACCGCGGCAAGCCGGTGATCGCGATCGTCAACACGTGGTCGGACATCAACCCGTGCCACACGCACTTCAAGCAGCGCGTCGAAGACGTGAAGCGCGGGGTGTGGTCGGCGGGCGGGTTCCCGCTCGAGCTGCCGGCGATGTCGTTGTCGGAGCCGTTCCAGAAGCCGACGACCATGCTCTACCGCAACCTGCTGGCGATGGAGACCGAGGAGCTGCTGCGCTCCTACCCGATCGACGGCGCCGTGCTGATGGGCGGCTGCGACAAGACCACGCCGGGCCTGCTCATGGGCGCCTCGTCGATGGACCTGCCGTCGATCTTCCTGCCGGCCGGTCCGATGCTGCGCGGGCACTGGGGCGGCACGACCCTCGGGTCGGGCTCCGACACCTGGAAGTACTGGGCGGACCTGCGGGCGGGCGCGATCACCGAGGACGACTGGCAGGAGATCGAGAACGGCATCGCCCGCTCGCCCGGGCACTGCATGACGATGGGCACCGCCTCGACGATGACGAGCGCGGTCGAGGCGCTGGGCGTCACGCTGCCCGGGGCGGCGTCGATCCCGGCCGCCGACTCCCGCCACGCCGTGATGGGCGCGCACACCGGCCGGCGGATCGTCGAGATGGTGTGGACGGACGTGAAGCTGTCCGACGTCTGCACCCGCACCGCCTTCCGCAACGCGATCGTCTGCGTGCTGGCCCTCGGCGGGTCGACGAACGCGATCATCCACCTCATCGCGATGGCGCGGCGGCTGAACGTGGAGCTGGCGCTGGCCGACTTCGAGGAGCTGGCCCGCGTCACCCCGCTGCTGGCGAACATCCGCCCGTCGGGCAAGTACCTGATGGAGGACTTCTTCTACGCCGGCGGCCTCCCGGCGATGCTGAACAACCTCGGCGACCTGCTCGACACGTCGGCCTGCACGGTCAACGGGTTCACCCTCGGGGAGAACATCGCCCGCGCGAAGACGTTCAACGAAGACGTCATCCGCACGGTGAACGACCCGATCGTCGCGAACAACACTCTCGCGGTGCTGCGCGGCAACCTCGCACCCGACGGCGCGGTGATGAAGCCGGCGGCCGCCGAGGAACGCCTGCACCGGCACACGGGGCCCGCGGTCGTCTTCGAGAACTACGACGACATGGCCGCCCGGATCGACGAGCCGGACCTCGACATCGACGAGAACTCGGTGATCGTGCTGCGCAGCGCGGGCCCCCAGGGCGCCCCGGGCATGCCGGAGTGGGGCCAGCTGCCGATCCCGAAGAAGATCCTGGAGAAGGGGATCCGCGACATGGTCCGCATCTCCGATGCGCGCATGTCCGGCACCAGCTACGGCGCCTGCGTGCTGCACGTCGCGCCGGAGAGCCACGTCGGCGGGCCGCTGGCGCTGGTCCGCTCCGGCGACCTGATCGAGCTCGACGTCCCGGGGCGCCGCCTCGAGCTCAAGGTGACCGACGAGGAGCTGGAGAAGCGCCGCGCCGACTGGCAGCAGCCGCCCCCGAAGTACGGCCGCGGCTACGGCGCGCTGTACCTGCAGCACATCACGCAGGCCAACGAGGGCTGCGACTTCGACTTCCTGGAGGCCGGCCCGCCGGTGCCGGAGCCGGAGATCCACTGATGGTGCGCTCGTGTCAGGAAGGCCACCTTCAGGGCACGAGGCGTCAGGAAGGTGGCCTTCCTGGCACCGGGGTGAGCACCTGATGAGCGCGACGATGATCATCGGCGGCGAGCGTCGGGCCGCGGCGTCCGGCGCCGTCGACGAGATCACGTCGCCCTGGGACGGCCGCGTCGTCGGCACCGTGCCCCGTGCCGGGCCGGCCGATGCCGACGCCGCGGTTGCCGCTGCCGTCGAGGGTGCGGCCGTGTGGCGGCGCACTCCCGCCCACGAGCGGCTGCGCATCCTGCTGCGCGCCGCCGACCTCGCCGACGAGCGCGCACCCGCGGTCGCCGACCTGATCAGCGCGGAGAACGGCAAGTCGATCCGCGAGGCGACCGTCGAGGCGTCGCGCTGCGGCGACGTCATCCGCCTCAGCGCTTTCGAGGGCGCCCACCTCTACGGCGAGACGTTGCCGCTCGACGCCGCCCCCGGCACCGGCTTCGACAAGATCGGGTTTACCGTCCGCCAGCCGTGCGGGGTCGTGCTGGCCATCACGCCGTTCAACTACCCGGGCCTGCTCGCCATCCACAAGATCGCGCCCGCGCTCGCCGCGGGCAACGCCGTGGTGCTCAAGCCGGCCGAGCTGACCCCGCTCACCGCCCTGGCCCTAACCGACTGCTTCCTCGAGGCCGGGCTGCCGGGCGCGGTGCTCTCGGTGGTCACCGGCCACGGCACCGAGATCGGCGACGCCCTGGTGGCCGACCCGCGCGTGCGCAAGGTGTCGTTCACGGGCTCGACCGCGGTGGGGGAGCGGATCTCGCGGACCGCCGGGGTGAAGAAGCTGTCGCTGGAGCTGGGCGCGTCGTCCCCGGTGGTGATCCTGCCGGACGCGGACCTGGAGCTGGCTGCGAGCGCCGTCGCTGCGGGCGGCTACGCCAACGCGGGCCAGGTCTGCATCTCGGTCCAACGGGTGATCACCCATCCCGCGGTGACTGGCGACTTCCTCGACGCGCTCGTCCCGCGCGTCACGGCCATCCGCACCGGCGACCCGGCGGGGCACGACACGACGATGGGCACGCTGATCAGCGAGACCGAGGCCGTCCGGGTGCAACGCATGATCGACGACGCCGCCGCGTCGGGTGCGCGCGTGCTCGTCGGCGGGTCCCGGGAGGGCGCCGTCGTCGAGCCGACCGTCGTCGCGGACGTCGACCCGTCGTCGCCGCTGCACCAGCAGGAGCTGTTCGGGCCCGCGGTGGCGGTGAGCAGCGCCGACGACTGGGAGTCGGCGATCGCGCAGGCGAACGGCACCCCGTACGGCCTGTCGGCGGGCATCTTCACCGGCGACGTGGCGGGGGCGGTGCGCGCCATCCGCGAGATCGACGCCGGGAACGTGCACATCAACTGGACGCCGCTCTGGCGGGCCGACCTGATGCCCTACGGGGGGCTCAAGGGCAGCGGGATCGGCAAGGAGGGCCCGCGACGGGCGGTCGCGGAGATGACCGAGGAGAAGACCGTGGTGCTCCACGGTCGTCCCTGGTGAGAGCCTTGCGCCCGTTTGAACCCGCCGTGACACCTCTCTCAAGAACGCGTCGCGGGGAACGGGCTACTGCTTGGGATAGTTAACTACTTCGAGAGGCGCGTCGTCCATGGTGCGCCCCGACGAAGGAGTGAACGGATGTCCCCCGTACCGGAACGACGCGAGCTGGTCCGCCCCGACGCGACGATCAGCTACCGGATCGCGGGCCCCGAGAGGGCCCCGTCCGTGGTGTTCCTGCACGGCGCCACACTCGACTCCCGCGCCTGGGCCGCGCAGTTCGATGCGCTGGCCACCCGCTACCGCGTGGTCACGCCCGACCTGCGCGGGCACGGCTTGTCGACCATGGACGGACGGTTCCGCTTCGACGACGCCGTCGCCGACATCCTGGCCCTGCTCGACGAGCTCGGCCTGCACGCGGCCGCGGGTGTGCCCGTGGTGCTGGTCGGCCTCAGCCTGGGTGGCAACATCGCCCAGGAGATCGTCCACCGCGAGCCGGGCCGGGCGACCGCGCTGGTCGTCGCCGACTCGACCTGCAACACCGCCCCGCGGCACCCGCTGGCGGCGCCGATGACCATCGCCTCGCTCACGGCGATGACACTGGGCGGGCGTGCGAAGTTCATGCGTCAGGCCGCCGAGGCCACGTCGCCGAACGACGACGTGCAGCAGTACGTCCTGGAGGCCAACGACGACCGCACGACCGGTGAGGTCGTGCAGATCCTGGCGTCGCTGCTGGAGCACGCGCTGCACCCCGAGCCGGCCTACCGGCTGCCGGTGCCGACCCTGCTCCTGCACGGCGACGGTGACCGCATCGGCGACATCGTCGACGGCACCCGGGACTGGGCCGCCCGCGACGAGCACGCCGAGTACGTGGTGGTGCCCGACGCCGGGCACGTCAGCAACCAGGACAACCCCGAGGCGTTCACCGCGGCGCTGTCGGAGTTCCTCGGCCGCGTCCTGCCGAGGCGCCGGGCCCGCTGGGCCGCGTGACCACCGCCCTGCTCCGGTCCGACGCGAGCTGATCGTCCGGGATAATTCGGGCCCAGGCCGGCCGAATACCGTCGCATGATCAGCCTGGTTGATCGTGCGGCGGCTAATCGGGCCCCGGCCGGCCGAAAACCGCCCGGACGATCAGCCAAGTTGATCGTCCGGGGCGGCGAGTGCTGCCGGAGAGCCCTAGTGAGTCGGCTCTCACTCAGCCCCGTTCTGACACGATTCAGTGATCGGGATAGTTAACTTCTCTACAGTGGCTCGTCGATTCACGCGACCCCGAGACCCGCCCGCCGGACGACGCCGTCCCTCTCGAGACCCGTCCGACGCCCGGAGGTTCCCCATGTCCCGCCTGGCCGGTTCCGTTCTGGACCGCCTGCGCTCGACCCTGATCCGGCGCGGCCGCACGCCCGGCCTGCGCACCGCCAAGGTGACGCTCGCCGTCGTCGCCGCCTACATGCTCGCCGAGGTGCTGCACCTGAGCGAGCACCCGATCGTCGCGCCGTTGGTGGCGCTGCTGGTCGTCCAGTTGACCCTCTACCAGAGCCTGGTCCACGGCCTCGGCCGCGTCGGCGGCGTGCTCGCCGGCGTGGCGGTCGCGGTGCTCGTGGCGCACTTCGTCGGCCTGACGTGGTGGAGCCTCGGTGCCGTGGTCGCCGGCTCGATCGTCGTGGGGAAGGTGCTGCGACTGGGGCCGCACCTCTTCGAGGCGCCGATCAGCGCGATGCTGCTGCTGGAGGTCGGCGGGGGAGGTACCCTCGGCCTCGCCCGCGTCGAGGAGGCGATCCTCGGTGCCCTGGTCGGCATCGCGGTGAGCATGCTCGTCGCGCCGCCGCTGTACCTCCAGCCCGCCGGCGAGGCCATCGGCGAGCTCGCGGAGCGGATGGCGCGGTTCGCCCGTGGATTCGCCGACGGCGTGCGGGACCCGTGGTCCCGCCCGGCCGCCGACCACTGGATGGGGGAGGCCCGCGCGGTGCGCGACGAGGTGTCGCGCGCCGAGCTGACCGTCACCCGAGCGGAGGAGGCGGCGCGGATGAACCCGCGCGGGCGCCGCGGCCGCGACGCCCATCCGCGCTTCCGGAGCACGCTGACCGCGCTGGAACGCTGCCACCTGACACTGCGCACGCTGGCTCGCGCCGTCCTGGACCGCACGTACTTCGTGCCCGAAGGCGAGCAGGCCGCGGCCTACACGCCGGTGCAGCGCGACGCGCTGGGCGACGTGCTCGCCTCCGCGGCGACGGCGATCGCAGCCGTCGCACCCATCGCGGCCGGCGGCGAGCCGGCAGCGGCCGCCCGGCTGCAGGTCGAGGAGTGCCTGGCCGAGCTGGACGACCGCCGCACCCGCCTCGCCGGGCTGCTGGCCGTCGACCCGACGGTCGACGAGGCGGCGTGGTCCCAGCACGGCTCGCTGCTGGCCGCCGTGGACCGGCTGCGGGTGGAGATCGCCGCGGCCGCCCGCGAGGTCGAGCCCACCGTGCACTCCGAGGCCCCGCTCGCGAAGCAGGTCCGCCGCTGGGTCGACTCGATGGAGGCCGCGACCTCGCGCCTCGCCGACTGACCGCTCCCGGGTCGCCCAGGGCGGGTCGGGGACCGCAGCATGGTGGCTTTGCTGCACTCCGACCGCAGCAAAGCCACCATGCTGACAACGCCTCAGACGCGGAGCTCCGACTTCACCCGCTCCAGCATCCGCCGGTGGATGTCGTCGGCCTCCTCCTCCCAGCCGAACACGCAGACCGTCGCCACCCCGTCGAAGTTCACGTCGCGCAGGGTCGAGAAGAACTCGTCCCAATTGACCTCGCCGTTGCCGATCTCGTTGTGCTGGTGGATCCGCGCGTCGACCCCGGGCGGGTTGATGATGTAGCGGTTGCCGATGTTCGCCCGGTGGTTGAAGCAGTCGGCGATGTGCAGGTGCTGCAGCTGCGGCCCGGCGTACTCCATCATCCGCCGCACGTCGCCCGCCCCGTCGGAGAGGTGGAAGGCGTGCGGGGCGCAGAACACGTAGTTCACCCAGGGCTTGTTGATGCCCCGGATGATCTGCACCGCGTCGTCGTTGGTCTCGGAGAAGTCGTACGGGTGCGCCTCGAGGTTGAGGCCGATCCCGTGCCGCTCGAAGTCCGGGATCAGCTCCTCCATCGACGCGTAGAACGCGTGCTCGGAGGCGCCGGGCCGGTTCGGGTCGCCCGACAGCTCGGAGTTGACGATGGGGCACTCCAGCTCCGCGGCGACCTCCAGCAACCGCCGCCAGTTCCGCACGTGGGCGCGGCGCTCCTGCTCGTCCGGCGACGACCAGTTGTAGACGGGCACCAACGTGTGGATCTTGACGCCGGTCTCCGCGATGGCCTTCTTCGTCTCCGCGATCAGCGCGTCGTCGGCCTTCGGGTAGCGGTGCCAGAAGAACCAGTCGGCGCGGGGCGAGAGCTCCACGTACTCGTACCCGAGGTCGGCGGTCTTCCGCAGCTGGTCCGCCACCGACATGGTGGCGTGGTACATGTGCGTGTCGAGCGCGATCTTCACCATGGGTCAGTCCGTCCCGGTCGGGCCCTGGGCGGTGACCTTATAGAGGTCCGGCTGCTCGCGCAGCGACACCTCGACGCGCTCGCCGCTCTCCATCGCCTGCAGGCCGGCCGCGCACACCACCGTGGCGGCGTAGCCGTCCCACGACGACGGGCCGGTCGACTCGCCCTTCGACGCCGCGACGATCCACTCCTGGAACTCGGTGTCGTAGGCGCGGATGAACCGCTCCCGCCAGTCCTCGGCGACCCGGCCGCCCCACTGGCCGCCCTTCTTGACCACGACCTTGTTGGTCTCGGCCAGCTCGACCGTGCCGCTCTCGCCGACGACCTCGCCGCGGATGTCGTAGGCGTACTGGATGTTGATCGACGCCTCGACGTCGACCAGCGCACCGCCCGCCATCTCGAAGATGAACAGCACCGGGTCGGTCAGGTGGTCGCTCGCGAGCGAGTTCTTCCGCGGAGTCAGCACACGGGCGGAGACGATCTCGTCGTCGAGCAGGAAGCGGGCGACGTCGACGTCGTGCACGCACGTGTCGTTGATGATCATGTCGCTGGTGTAGTGCGGCGGGACGTTCGGGTTGCGGTGCCCCGAGTGGAACATCAGCGGTGCGCCGATGTCCCCCGAGGTGATCGTGGCCTTCATGGCCCGGTAGGCCTCGTCGTAGCGGCGCATGAACCCGACCATGACGTGCCGCTTGCCGGTGGCGACCTCCGCGTCGAGGATGCGTTCGCACGCCTCGCGGGTGGTGGCCAGCGGCTTCTCGCAGAACACCTG
Source organism: Pseudonocardia charpentierae (assembly GCF_031845345.1). Lineage (NCBI taxonomy): Bacteria > Bacillati > Actinomycetota > Actinomycetes > Pseudonocardiales > Pseudonocardiaceae > Pseudonocardia > Pseudonocardia charpentierae. The sequence goes on from NZ_JAVREJ010000015.1 coordinate 46,659, forward strand.
CTTGCCCGCCGCGATGGAGGCGAGCACGTACTCCTCGTGGGTGGGGCCCCACGAGGCGACGACGATCGCGTCGACCTCGGGGTCGTCGATCAGCTCCTGCCCGGTCTGCAGCGCCTTGGCCGCCGGCAGGTCCGCCGCGACCGCCTTGGCCCGGTCGAAGTCCACATCGGTCACCGCGGAGATGCGGGCGCCCGAGACGACGTGCGTGATGCGCCGGATGTGGTCCTGGCCGATCATGCCCACGCCGATGACGCCGACGTTGAGGGTCATGGGAAGTCCTTTCAGCTCAAGGGAAGTGGGATTCAGTAGGGCCAGCGCCGGACGGGACCGAGCCCGCAGGAGCGCATGTAGCCGGCCGCGCGGGCCTGGATCGGCAGCGGGATGTGCGGTTCGACGGGGTAGAGGTCCTGCTCGATGACCGTGTAGATCTCCCGGTCCAGCTTCGCCAGCGCCTCCAGCAGCGGCGGGAAGGCCGGCTCGCCGAACGGCGGCTCGCACATCACGCCGAGCGGGACGGCCTCCGCGAGCGAGAGCTTCTCCTGACGGACCCGCTCACGGACCGCCGGCTCGACCTGCTTGAGGTGGACGTAGGTGATCCGCTCCGGGAACCGCTCGATGATCTCGATGTTGTTCCCGTCGCAGTACGAGATGTGGCCCGTGTCGAGGCAGAGGTTCACCAGCTCCGGGTCGGTGTCGGAGAGGAACCGCTCCACCCGCTCCTGGGTGTCGACGTGCGTGTCGGCGTGCGGGTGGAACACGAGCTTGATGCCGTGCTCCTCCAGCAGGTAATTCGCCAGCTCGTTCGTCCCGGAGATCAGGTTCTGCCACTGCTCGGGGTCGATGTCCGCCGACTCGGTCAGGGCCCCGCCGTGCATGTCGGTGTACTGGTCGGGCAGGTGCACGAGGTACTCGGCGCCGACCTCACGCAGGAGCTTCGCCTCGCGGCCGAAGTCCTCCTTGGCCTTGTCGAGTGCCTCCTTGCCCTTGTGCAGGCCGGCGAAGACGGTGCCACCGGTGACGGTGAGGTTGCGCTTCGCCAGCTCGTCGCGCAGCTGCCCCGGGTCCTGCGGCAGGAAGCCCTGCGGGCCGAGCTCGGTGTAGAGGTAGCCGGCCAGGGCGACCTCGTCGAGGTACTGCTCCCAGCCGACCTGGTGGTCGTCGCGGGGGAACCAGACGCCCCACGAGTCGGGCGCGGTGCCCAGGCTCAGCTTGGCCAGGTTCGGTGCCGACGGTGAGTGGTTCGGCGCGGTCATCGGTCACCCTCCGAAGGAGTCAGGTAGGGACGCTGGCGGGCCTTGTGGCCCTCGTAGGTCTTGTAGGCGGCCTGGGTGCTGTCGATCTCGGACACCTGCGAGACGGGGACGTCCCACCAGCTCTCACTGCTGGGCACGGGCGCCAGCGGGTCGCTCTCGATGTGGATCGCGACCGTGTGCGGGATCGACTTGACCCGCTCGATCGCCTCGCGGAACTCGTCGATGCCCTTGCACCGGATCACCTCGGCGCCCAGGCTCTCCACGTTCGCGGCCAGGTCGATCGGCAGCTTGTCGCCGTTGAGCAGACCGGACTCGTTGTTGCGGTAGCGGTAGTAGGTGCCGAACCGCTGCGACCCGAGGGACTCCGACAGCGAGCCGATCGAGGCGAACCCGTGGTTCTGCACGATCACCAGCACCAGCTTGACGCCCTCGGACACCGCGGTGACGATCTCCTGGGCCATCATCAGGTATGACCCGTCGCCGACGAGGGCGTAGACCTCGCGTTCGGGCGCGGCCATCTTCACGCCGAGCGCGCCGGCGATCTCGTAGCCCATGCAGGAGAAGGCGTACTCCACGTGGTACTGCTTCGGGTCCTGCGCGCGCCAGAGCATCTGCAGGTCGCCGGGCATGCTGCCGGCCGCCTGGACCACGACGGCGTCCGGTCCGACCTGCTCGTTGAGCGCCCCGAGGATCTCGGTCTGCGCCGGGAGCGGCTGGTGGTCGAGGTGGTAGGCCTCGTCGACGACGCCGTTCCAGCGGTCCTTGTGCTCGCTGTAGGCCTGCACGTAGGAGTCGTCGACCCGGTGGCCCGACAGACCTTCCGTCAGTGCCTCGAGCCCGAGGCGGGCGTCGGCCACCAGCGGGACGGCGGAGAGCTTGAAGGCGTCGAGCGAGGCGACGTTGAGGTTGACGAACCGCACGTCCGGGTTCTGGAAGGCAGTCTTGCTGGCGGTCGTGAAGTCGCTGTAGCGGGTGCCGATGCCGAGGACGACGTCCGCGTCGCGGGCCAGGGCGTTGGCGACGGGGGAGCCCGTGGACCCGACCCCGCCGACGGCCTGCGCGTGCTCCCAGAGGATGGAGCCCTTGCCGGCCTGGGTGTCGGCCACCGGGATGCCGGTGGCCTCGGCGAAGCGGCGCAGCTGCTCGGTGGCCTCGCTGTAGAGCAGCCCACCGCCGGCGACGATCAGCGGCTTACGCGCCGAGCGCAGCACCTCGACGGCGCGGGCGACGGCGGCCGGGTCGGGCGCGGGGCGGGTGATGTGCCAGACCCGCTTCGCGAACAGCTCCTCCGGGAAGTCGAACGCCTCGGCCTGCACGTCCTGCGGCAGCGCGATCGTCACTGCACCGGTCTCGGCCTGGTCGGTGAGCACCCGCATCCCGCCGAGCAGGGCGTGCGCCAGCATCTCCGGTCGCCACACCCGCTCGAAGAACCGGCTCAGCGGGCGGAACGCGTCACTGGCCTGGATGTCGTACCCGGTCGGGTGCTCCAGCTCCTGCAGCACCGGGCTGCCGACCCTCGTAGCGAAGATGTCGCTGGGCAGCAGCAGCACCGGCTGGCGGTTCGTGGTCGCCACCGCGGCGCCGGTCAGCATGTTCGTCGAGCCCGGACCGATCGACGCGGTGCAGGCCATGGCCTGGAGCCGGTTGAGCGTGCGGGCGTAGCCGGTGGCCGCGTGCACCATGCCCTGTTCGTTGCGGGCCAGGTAGTAGGGCAGGTCCGCCTCACCCGTGGTGGCCGCCTGCAGGAGCGCCTGCCCGACGCCCGCCACGTTGCCGTGGCCGAAGATCCCGAAGGCTCCCGTGATCAGTCGTCGTTCCACACCGTCGCGCTCGCTGTACTGGTTCGCCAGGAACCGCACCACCGCCTGCGCGACGGTCAGTCGCACCGTTGCCACCTGCCTGACCTCCTCGGGTCGTCGTCCCGCCCGGGCGGTCCGCCCGGGTCGGCCTGCTTCTGGGCGTGTCCCGGCACGCGCCGTGCCGCCTGTCGCCGGCCCGGTAGGCGCACCGATGTGCGCGCTGTGAGACCCGGATCGGACCGACAGTCGCACCCGGTGCACCTCGTAACCGGTTGCACGTCAGCGCTTCCCGCTGAGCGAGAAGGCGCTCCGTGAGGTCACGGTGCCTCCTCGTCACGGGACGATCTCTGCTCGCCCGGGTCGTCGCTCTGCGGATGTCCCGCCTCACCTGCGGGCGCCTGCCCCTCGGACCTGCGCCGCTCCGCGCGCCGGGTCCGCAGCCGGTCGAACAGCTCGCTCGCCCGGTGCCGATCCACGACGTCGCGACGGTGCTCCTCGCTCGACCGGGCGTGCGCGGCGGTGTCGAGCTCCAGCAGCATCCGGTCGACGAGCGTGACGAGGGCGCCGTCGAGCTCCCACAGATCGGGATGTTCGCGTGGGTCTGCGAGCAGGGCCTCAACGTGGCGCAGCCGGCCCAGGCGCAGCCGGTCCAGGGCGTCGTCGAGTTCGGCCTCTTCTGCTTTCGCCGAGCCCTCGACCTCGGCCCGCAGCAGGGCGCCGAAGGCGCGCACCGCCGCCGCCAGCTCGGTCAGCAGCTCGGTCCAGGCGACCCGGGCCCGCGCGGCGTACGCGGAGTCCGGTTCCACCATCCCGCCGCGGACCCAGTCGTCGATCGCCCGGAAGAGGGTGCGCACCGCCACCGAGCCCATCTCGAGTGCCTCGAGGCCGGCCCGCAGGCTGCGGGTGCTCTCCGGAGTGCCCAGCGCGCGGACATTGAGCCGCCGGCTCTCCTCCGCGTGGGTGAGCGCACGGTCGACGCCGGGGACGTGCCGGTTCAGTCGGCGCGCGTCGTCCAGCCAGCGGCGCGTGGCATCGGCGGTGAGTCCGAGGTCGCCGGACGTGCGGTCCACCGAGGGGATCGTGAACCAGCCGGTGCCGGTGGGGAAGAAGTTGCCCGAGTCGGTGACCGACCGGGTGGGCAGCGTCCCGGGAGTCGGTCCGATGCCCTCGGCGGCCTCCTCGAGCAGCGCCGCAATCTCTTCGGCGAGCCGCTGCACGGCCTGCCCCCCGTAGCGGCTGCGCACCGAGGGCGGGAACAGGACGTTCACCAGCACCCCGACGACCGCACCGATCAGTGTCTCGACGGCCCGGCTCGTCGCGGCCGCCTCGGCACCCGCGGTGAACCCGACGCCGAGCACGAGCATCGCGCTGATCGGCACCTCGATGAGGTTCGGTCCCAGGCGCATCAGCTGGCCGATGACGATCGAGACCGCGACGAGGATGCCGAGGCTCCACCAGGTGAGGCCGACGACCGAGGCGAACCCGAGCGCCAGCGCCACGCCGAGGACGACGGCGAACACCCGCTCGACGCCACTGAACAGCGTGCTCGACGCCGTGGCCTGCACGACCAGCAGCGCCGTCAGCGCGGCGACCAGCGGGGGCGGGTTGACCAGGCCGAGCCCCTCGGCGGCCAGATACGCCGCGACGGCGGCGCCGGCGAGGCGAGCGGCGCGGAAGGCCGCGGAACGCCAGCGACGGCGAATACGGAGAGCAGCCGTCGAGAACCGGCCCCGCAGCCGGCGTCCGAACGAGCGCCAGGTGGTGGCCACGGCCGCATCATTCCCCGCCACGACGGTGGACGGAAGAACGATCTCCGCGCCGTGTGGACCCGGCGGAACGTTGGGCTGCACCACATCCCCCTTGACTGTTTCTGAAACCGGTTTCATACTCTAAGGGTCCCCACCGAGGAGTGCAATGACTATTCGCGATGTCGCCGCACGGGCCGGCGTGTCGGCTGCCACCGTCTCCCGTGTGTTCTCCCGGCCGGAGTCGGTCACCGTCGAGACGCGGCGACGCGTGCTGACCGCTGCGGACGCCCTGCGCTACACCCCGCACCCCGTCGCCCGGTCGCTGGCCAGGGGGAACACGGGCAACCTCGGCCTGGTGGTGCCCGACATGGCGGTCGCCTTCTGCGCGGTCGTCACGAAGGCGGTGTCGCACCGGGCCCGGCGCGACGGCTACGCGCTGTTCGTCGCCGATTCCGACGACCCGTCGGCGCGGCTGGCGAGCGACGGCGTCCGATCGGCGCACGCCATGGCCAAGCAGGTCGACGGGCTCCTGCTGCTGTCGCCGACGACGGACGACGACGACCTGCGCGCCCTCGCCGACGTGGTCCCGCTCGTCGTGATCAACCGCGATCTGGCGGACGTACCGGCCGTGCTGATGCCCAGCGCGGACGGAGCGGTGGCGGCCGTCGAGCACCTGCACGCCCTCGGACACCGGCGCCTCGCCTACCTCGCCGGCCCCGCCAACTACTCCAACCGGGCCCGGTGTGAGGCGTTCACCCGGACCTGCGCCCGGCTCGGCGTCGCCGCCGTCGTGCTGGGCCCGTTCGAACCGACGTTCTCGGGCGGCGTGCGTGCGGCGGACCTCGTGCTGGCCGACGGGGCGAGCGGGGTGCTGGCCTATAACGACGACGTCGCGGCCGGGGTGGTCGGCCGGCTGGCCGACCGGGGCGTTCCCGTGCCGGACCGGCTCAGTGTCGTCGGGTTCGACGACACCTCGCTCGCCTCGATGATCACCCCGCGGCTGACCACCGTCCGGCTGCCGATGGCGCAGGCGGGGGAGGTCGCGGTCGGCCTGCTCCTCGACGTCCTGCGCGGAACCCCGGCGCGCGGCGCGGTGGAACTTCCGGCCGAGCTGATCGTGCGGGCCAGTACCGGTCCGGCACCGGAGGTGACCCCGTGACGGACGCCCTGCACGGCTCCGAGGGTGGGACGCACCGTCGCGCCCGGGTCCTCTCCCGTCTGCGGGAGGTCGGTGTCCTCTCCGTCGCCGACCTGGCCCGCGAGCTCGGCGTCTCGCACATGACGGTGCGCCGCGACCTGCAGCGCCTCGAGATGACCGGCCACGTCCGCACCGTGCACGGGGGAGTCGGGCTCGCCGTCGGCGGTTCCGACGTCCGCAGGCCGGGTGCGGCCGAGGACCGGGCCGGGGCCCGCCGCGTGGCGCGCCGGGCGGCCGAGCTGGTGGGCGCCGGCGACAGCGTCGCCCTCGACGCAGGCCCGGTGGCCTACGAGCTCGCCCGGGCCCTGCCTGAGGACTTCACCGGGTCGGTCGTCACCCACTCCATGCCCGTCATGCACCTGCTCGCCGAGCGTGCCGGGGAGCCGGCCGGTCCGCGGCTGGTCGTCCTGGGCGGTGAACTGACGGGCCGTCGGCAGGCGCTCGTGGGCCCGGCCACGACCGACGCGATCGCCGGGCTGCGGGTGCGGACCTTCTTCCTCGACGCCGCCGCGGTCGACCTGCGCGGCACCTACGCCTGCACCACCGCCGAGGCCCGGGTGGAGCGCGGGCTGGCCGAGATTGCCGACGAGGTGGTCCTGCTGGCCCCGGCCACGGCCTACACCGACTCCGCACCCGCGCTGGTGGCCACGTTGAACCGGCTCACCGCTGTGGTGTCCGACGGATGGCCGCCGGCCCCCGTCGCCGCCGCACTCGACCGTGCCGGTGTCGCCCTGCACATCGCGAACTGACGCGGGTCGCTCACGCCCGCATCCGGGTCGGAGCCGCCGCGGCGAGCGGATGACCGTGTGGCTCGACCGCGCGGCGCAGCGACACGGTGGACGTGAGTTCCCGGCGGAGGCAGCGCGCGGCCGTCAGCAACGGAGGGAGAGCGACCTCGACCGCCTCCAGTCCGGGGCTCGCGACGTCCACCTCGATGGCGGCGACCGCCCGCCCGTCGACGTCGAACACCGGCACGGCGACGGCGCCGGCACCCGGATGGAGCTCGCGGTCACTGAGTGCGAAGCCGTGCGTCCGGACCTTCTGCAGCGCGCGCTCCAGGTCGATGGGGCAGGACAGCGTTCTGGTGGTGTACCGGGGAAGATCGCAGCCACTGATGACCCGGCTCAGGGATCGTGGACCGAAGGCGAGCAGTGCCTTGCCCATGGCCGTCGCGTGGAGGGGCAGCCGTGCGGGATTGGGGAACAGCGTGCCCGGCTCCACCCCGGCCTTCTTCTCGACGTAGGCGACCTCGACGCCCTCGACCACACCGAGGCGGGCGGTGGTGTGCAGCGAGGCGGCGAGATCCTCCACGACGAACGGCCCACGCTCGCGCAGCGTCGCTGCCTTCGCCACGTACGGCATCTCGCGGAGGCAGGTTCCGGGCCGGTAGGTGTTGGCGTCGGATCGTTCGACGAGGGAGGTACGCACGAGATCGTTGAGCAGCCGGTGGACCGTCGACACCGCCAGGTTGGTGTGCATGGCGAGCTCGGACAGCGTGTAGTCCCGGCCGTTCGCGAACGCGACCAGGATGGCGGCGAGCTTGCTCGTGACCGTCCGACCCGGCTCGTTCGAGTTCCCCGCCATCCATTTCCTCCGTCCGCAGTGACGCGGCGACTTTAGGCGAAGAAAGCCGGTCGGCGCAGATTCGAGTCACCTTTGGGCTCGATGAGTGACGAAATGTTCGGCATTCGACAGCGGTTGTGCGATCGTGAACACCTTTGTGGTGTGCAGGCCCCGACGTCAGGTGGATCGGGCAGTCACGGGCCCCGTACTGCCGCGCACGATCAACTCCGACGGGAGCTCGTACCGGCGGACGCCGCTGTCGTCGCCGCGGACGTACCTGATCAGCAACTGGGTGGCCGTGGCTCCGGCGGCGGCGGCGGGGATGTGGACCGTGGTGAGGCGCGGAGTGACCATCTCGGCGAGTGCCGTGTCGTCGTGGCCGACGACGCTGATCTGCTCGGGGACCCGCACCCCCCGGTCCGCGAACCTGGTCAGCAGTCCCGCGGCGATGTCGTCGTTGAAGGCGACGACGGCCGTCACTCCGGCCGCGAGGACGAGGTCGGCGGCGCGGACGCCCGACGAGAACCGCGCCGGAAAGGGGCCGAGGACGACGGGTTCGAGCCCGAGCCGGGCACAGGCGGCCTGCAGTCCGGAGGTTCGGGACTGGTTGGAGTAGCCGTCGGGCCCGGCGAGATACGCCACCTCCCGGTGGCCCAACGCGTGCAGGTGCTCCACGGCGTGCCCCGTGGCCTGGGCCGACTCGGTCAGGACGGCAGGGACGCTGTCGAGAAGCCTGTTGGTCACGACGACGGGCACGATGTCGGCGAGCTCCCGGAGGCATGCGTCCGACGCCTGTGGCGACGTCAGCAGCAGACCGTCCACCTGCGGGGCCAGGGCCCGGGCCTGTCGCTCCTCGTCGTCGACGAGTTCCTCCGACGCCGTCACGAACAGTGCGTACTCGGCGTGCCGCGCCTCCTGCTGGGCCGCCTTGATGATCATCGCGGAGAACGAGTTGGCGATGTCGGGCACGACGATGCCCAGGTTGCCGGTGCGGCGGCGGGCGAGCGAGCGCGCGACCGGGTTCGGCGCGTACCGCAGTTCCTCGGCGGCGGTCAGCACCCGCTGCCGGGTTCCGGGCGCGACGGTCTCGGGCTGGCTGAACACCCGCGACACCGTCGCAGGCGAGACGCCGGCGCGCGTCGCCACATCCCGGATCGTCATGGCCCTCCTTGGTCGCGACGACTGTGTAACCGGTTTCGGCCCGTTACTCAAGTGGGGTGGCGGATGACCGCGTGGCCGACGGGGGCGGAAGGTCGTCGCGTCATGCCTTTCCGGTGGTGTGCGCATGGTGCCGATCGCACGCGGAATGTGCATTCACGCGCACTTCCGGGGTGTCCGGGGCCGGAATGCCGGGAAATGGCCGACGGGAAACGTGAACGGTCGACGAGGCGCTGTCACCCAGCGGGAACCACTGCGGCGGAGCCCGTCGGCGCCCTAGGCTCCGGACCCGACGGTCGGAAAGTCCGACGTGCGCCCCACGGCGCGCACCACGAGGAGGACCGCGTGACCGCTCCCGATCTGGAGCCGCTGCCCGACGGTGTGCTGGAGACCTTGCGGCAGGTGAGCACGTCGACGATCGCGACGCAGTTGTACAAGCGGGGGTTCCGGCAGCCCCAGCTGCTCGGCGTGAAACCGATCAGCGAGGTGGCCGACGGCTTCGTCGGCGAGGCGTTCACGATGCGGTTCATCCCGATGCGCGAGGACGTCGACGGGGTGGATCCCTACCGCAGCGGCAACACATTCCAGTGGGAGGCGTTCGAGGCGCTGCAGCCGGGTCAGGTGCTGGTGGTCGACTCCTACCGGACGGCGACGGCGGCCTCGGGCGGGGACATGTTGATGACCCGCGCCTGGAAACGTGGCGCCGCAGCGGTCGTGACCGACGGCGGCCTGCGCGACGGGCACGTGCTGGCGCAGATGCCGTTCCCGACCTACGCGTCCGAGATCACGATCACGACGCGGGCGGCGCAGCACCACGTGGCGGACCTGAACGTGCCCATCGGTTGCGCCGGTGTGGCCGTCTACCCGGGTGACGTGCTGATCGGCGACCGCGACGGGGTTCTCGTGATTCCGCGGCACCTGGCGGCCGAGGTCGCCGAGCAGGGCCTGGAGCAGGAGAAGCTCGAGGCGTTCGTCAGTACCAAGATCCACGCTGGCGAGCCGCTGTGGGGCAACTATCCTCCGGGTGACGAGGTGAAGGCCGAGTACCAGGCGTCGCTGAAGGAGGCCGACGGTTCCCCCGGCCCGGGCGAGAACCCGTCCTGAGCGGGATGGACGTGCACGTCGTCCCGCGGAGGGGTAGGACGGTGTCGACGAGAAGGAGTGCGGCATGACGATCGAGAGCCCTGCCGGTCAAAGTTCTGCTGGGCAGAGTTCTGCCGGACAGCGGCATCGCGTGGTCGTGGTCGGCGGGGGCTTCGGCGGGTTGAACGCCGTCCGTGAGCTGGCCGACGCGGACGTCGACGTGACGCTGGTCGACCGGACGAACCACCACCTGTTCCAACCGCTGCTCTACCAGGTAGCGGCGGGCATCCTGTCGCCCGGACTGATCGCGCCTGCGCTGCGCGGCATCGTCAAGAACCAGGCCAACGCCCGCGTCCTGCTCGCCGACGTGAAGGAGCTCGACCTCGAGGCGAAGGTGGTCCACGCGACGGGTCCGGACGACCGCCCGCTCGACCTGCCGTACGACACGCTGATCGTCGCGGCCGGGGCGACCCACTCCTACTTCGGCAAGGACGAGTTCGCCGAGTTCGCGCCGGGCATGAAGACGATCGAAGACGCCCGGTTCACGCGCGACGCGATCCTGTCGAAGTTCGAGATGGCCGAGGAGGCCGCCGACCCGGCGGAGCGGGCCGAGTGGCTGACGTTCGTCGTGATCGGCGCCGGCCCGACCGGGGTCGAGCTGGTGGGGCAGATCGCCGAGCTGGCCCACTCGGTGCTGCCGCGCGACTACCGGTCGATCAACACCCGCGACGCGCGGATCGTGCTGCTCGAGGGCGCGCCCTCGGTGCTGCCGCCGTTCGACAAGAAGCTGCAGGCCTACACCCATCGCCAGCTCGAGAAGATGGGCGTGGAGGTGCACACCAACTCGCTCGCGACCTCGATGGACCACGAGTCGATCACCTTCAAGAGCCCCGAGGGCGAGCAGACCATCCGGGCCCGGACACGGATCTGGGCCGCAGGCGTGGCGGCGTCCCCGCTGGCCAAGCAGCTCGCCGCGAAGGCGGGCCTCGAGACGGACCGGGCGGGACGGATCCCGGTCAACCCCGACTGCACCGTCGCGGGACATCCCGAGGTGTTCGCGATCGGCGACATGGTGTCGCTGAACAAGCTCCCCGGGGTGGCGCAGCCTGCGATGCAGGAGGGCAAGTACGTCGGCAAGGTCATCAAGAAGCGCCTGGCGGGGGAGAAGGACACCGCCCCGTTCAAGTACTTCGACAAGGGCTCGATGGCGACGATCGGCTACCGGTCGGCGGTGGCGGACGCGTTCAAGTTCAAGGTCACGGGCGTGATCGCCTACGCGATGTGGGCGTTCATCCACGTGCTCTACCTGGTCGGCTGGGGCAACCGCCTTCTCACGCTGTACCAATGGCTGCGGAACCTGGTGTTCACCAAGAATCGCAACCACCGGATCATCACCTACAGCCGCGCGAAGAAGGACATCAACACGGGTCGCATCTACAAGACCGGACGCCTGTCGGCGATCCTGCCCGCGGTGAGCAGGCCGGACGACCTGAACCGTCCGCTCGCGGTGCCGACCCGGCCGGCCTCGGAGACGCGCTCGGGGGCGTGACGGCGCCGGAGTACGACCCGTTCAGCGCCGCGTTCCAGGCCGATCCGTTCCCGGTGTACCGGTGGATGCGCGACGAGGCGCCGGTGTTCCACAGCCGTAAGTGGGGCTGGTGGGCGCTGTCGCGGTTCGACGACGTCCGTGCGGCGGCCACCGACGCGGAGACGTTCCTCTCCTACGAGGGGATCGACATCGACGACACGGCGAAGGACCAGAGCGGGCCGGGCTTCCTCCCGGACATCGACAACCCCCGGCACGACCAGATCCGCCGGATCGTGCAGCCGCAGCTGTTGCCCAACCGGATCGCCGAACGCGAAGACGCGGTCCGCGCCGTCGTCCGCGGGCTCGTCGACCGCTGGCGGGACCGGGGGAGCGTCGACCTGGCGCAAGAGCTGGCGTGGCCGATGCCCAACGCGGTGTTCTTCGACCTGCTGGGGCTTCCCGCGACGGGCCCGGACCGGGCGCAGCTGGAGCGCTGGGTGCACGAGCTCAAGGACCGCAAGCCGGACGACTCCCGCCTGACGCCCGTGGCCAAGGCCGCGACGGCCGGCATCCAGTCCTACTTCGTCGATCTACTCCACGAGCGCCGACGGGAGCCGCGTGCGGACCTCGTGACGCACCTCGTCCGGGCCGACATCGACGGGGTGCCGTTCGCCGAGGAGCACATCGGGCCCGCCTCGGAGATCCTCGGCCTGATGATGGTGCTGTTCCTCGGCGGCGTGGAGAGCACCGCCGGCCTGACCGGCACCCTGTTCAAGCTGCTCGCCGAGAACCCGGACCAGCGCGAGCTGCTGCGCGCGGATCCCTCGCTCATCCCCGACACCGTCGAGGAGGCGATCCGCGTGGCCACGCCGCTGCAGCTCGTCGGGCGCACGACCTCCCGCGAGGTCACCCTGCACGGCGTGACCATCCCGGCCGGCGGTCGGGTCGTCCTCGTCTACGGCGCCGCGAACCGCGACGAGCGCCGCTTCCCCGAGCCCGAACGGTTCGACGTCACGCGGGGCAGGCAACGCCACCTCGGCTTCGGCGAGGGCCTGCACGGCTGCCTCGGCGCGCCGCTGGCCCGGCTCGAGGCGAAGGTGGCGCTGGAGGAGGCGCTGCCGGTCCTGGGTGACTACACGATCTCCGCACCGCCGGAGCGCTACCGCACCACGCCCAACATGTACGTCTGGGACCGCCTGCAGCTGTCGTTCCCGGTGACGGCGGCACGTCGGCCTGCGCCTCCCGTCACCCGGCTCGAGACCGGCGGTCATCACACCGACGTCACCGTCGTCGGCCGGGAGCTCGAGGCCACGGTGCGCCTCACCGCGAAGACGGTCGTCGCCGACGGCGTGGTGGCGCTGACCCTCGAGCCGGCCGACGGCGGCGCTCTGGCTCCGTGGACGCCCGGCGCGCACGTCGATCTCATCTTGCCGGACGCCCCGACGCGGCAGTACTCGCTGTGCGGGGATCCCGGCTCCGGCACGTACCGGCTCGGCGTGCTCCGTGACCCGGGCGGTGGCGGCGGGTCACTGTACGTCCACGACACGCTGCAGGAAGGTGACACCGTCCGGATCCGCGGCCCGCGCAACAACTTCGCCCTCGCAGCCTCGCCCCGCTACCTGTTCCTCGCCGGCGGAGTCGGTATCACCCCGATCCTTCCGATGATCGCCGAGGCGGAGGCCGCCGGCGCGCAGTGGCGCCTGGTCTACGGCGGGCGGCAGCGCGCGTCCATGGCCTTCCTTGACGAGCTGGCCCGCTACGGCGACCGCGTGACGATCGCGCCGCAGGACGAGACCGGCCTCCTCGACCTCGACGCCCTGCTCGGCACGCCCGAGCCCGACACCCTGGTCTACTGCTGCGGCCCGGAACCGCTGCTCGCGGCCGTCGAGCAACGGTGCGCGTCGTGGCCGTCGCGCACCCTGCACGTCGAACGGTTCGCCCCGCGGTCGGTCGGCGCGCCGGTCCGTGCAGAGGCGTTCGAGGTCGAACTGGCCCGTAGCGGAATGACCCTGACCGTCCCGCCGGACCGCTCGATCCTGGACCTCGTCGAGGAGGCGGGCATCGGGGTGCTGTCGTCGTGCGCCGAGGGAACCTGCGGCACCTGCGAGACGCCCGTGCTGAGCGGGCGGCCCGACCACCGCGACTCCGTGCTCACCGAGGAGGAGCGACGGGCCGACGACTGCATGCTCATCTGCGTCTCCCGGTCGTGCACCGACCGGTTGGTCCTCGATCTCTGATCAGCCCCCGATCCACGGCATTCCTTGTCGTATCGTAAAGTAAGTGGGGACCACGGACCGACGTGGAACCAGACGAGGAGCACCGACATGACCGACCTGCTGCACCGCACCCTGCGTCGTCTCGACGCCTCCACCGCGAAGGCGCTCCACTCCGCCTTCGCCCCGCTCGGCCGGCGCTACCTGGATGTAGCGCGCCGCCCGTAGTCGACGACCTCGCAGTGAACGAACCGGCCGGCACACCCAGAGGGTGTGCCGGCCGGTTCGTGTCGTCGCCCGCCGCTGGTGCGGCGACCGGAGGAACTACTTGAACTGGCCGGCCGCGAACCTCTCCTCGAGCTCCTCCAGGGAGCGGTCCTTCGTCTCGGGCAGGAACACCTTGAGGAAGGCGATCGCGATCAGTCCGAGGACGACGAAGACCAGGAAGGCCCCTTCGATCCTGATGGCCTCGACGATGATCGGGAAGAGGAACGCGATGACCGCGTTGGCCACCCAGAGACACAGCACGCACACGCCCATCCCCAGGCCGCGCAGCCGTAGCGGGAACATCTCCGAGATGATGACCCACACCGGGATGTTCAGGGCCAGCTGCATGCAGAAGACGAACAGCACCATGAAGAACAGGATCACAAACGCCTTCGTCAGGCCCTCCGGCAGCAGGAACGCGGAGATCACGATGAGCGCGTGGGCCGACGTGGTGGCGATGAAGCCACCGATGATCAGCGTGCGCCGCGGCACCCGGTCCATCAGGAAGAACAGGCAGATGGCCGACCCGACGACGGCCAGTACGCCGTTGGCGACGTTCGCGATGAGCGCTGCGCTGGCCGAGAAGCCGGCCCGGGTCAGTACCTGGGTCCCGTAGTACATGATCGAGTTGATGCCGGTGGCCTGCTGGAAGATGGCCACGCCGATCCCGGCGATGAAGATGCGGCGGATCCACGGGACCTTGAGGTCGCTCCAGCCCCCGAGGTGTGCCTCTTCCTCCTCCGCGGCGAGGAACTCGACCTCCTCCATCTCGGCACGCGCCCGCTCCGGGGACCGGACCTGCATGAGGACGGAGAGCGCCTCGTCGTGGCGGCCCTTCGAGATGAGCCAGCGCGGCGACTCCGGCATGGACATCATGCCGACGAACAGGGCGATCGCGGGGAGGGCGGCGACGGCGAGCATGTAGCGCCACACGCCCTCGTGCTCGCCCCAGACGTTGCCGATGATCGCGTTCATGATGAAGGCGAGCATCTGCCCGATGACGATCGCCAGCTCACCTCGACCGGCGAGGCTGCCCCGGCGTTCGGTGGGGGCCAGCTCGGCCAGGTACACCGGCACGGTGACTGACGCGCCGCCGACCGCGAAGCCGAGGATCACGCGCGACGGGATCATCACCTCGAGGTTGGGGGCGAACACACCGCCCAGGGTGCCGACGAAGAAGAGGACCGCCAGGATGATCAGCGTCTTCTTCCGGCCCAGGACGTCGTTGAGCTTGCCGCAGACGAGCGCCCCGATCGCCGCTCCGAGCAGCAGGGTGCTCGTGACCAGGCCCTCGCCCGTGGCGTTCAGCCCCAGGTCGGCCTTCATCGGCTCGAGCGCGCCGTTGATCACGCCGGTGTCGTAGCCGAAGAGCAGACCGCCGAACGTCGCGACGATCGTGACGAGGTCGAGCCGCCGCTGATGCGGACCGGCGGTGAGTGGTGGCAGCTTCACGCTGCCGGGTTTGTGCATGTCCACAGACGCCTCCGTTGGCCTTTGCCCACCCCGACGAGCCACCGAACGCCCAAGGAATAGTGATCCGTTCGCGCGGCGGAGAATTGCGATGCTACGTAGGGGAGTTTCAGCAGGTTGGGAGATCCTGCCCAGTGGGAAGGTGTGCACGGCGGGTCTGTGCGTTGATCTCCATCTCGGGAGTGGACGATTCCGCACAACAAATGGTCGAAATCTCACCCACCGTCAGCCGGGCGGGGGAGTCGTCGTCCCCCGCACCATCAACCGGGGCCGCACGACGACCTCGCGCGGTTCGGTACGGCCGCCGTCGAGCCGCTCGACGACCGCCGCCATGGCGTGCTCGGTGAGCTCCGGGGTGTTCTGGCTGACGGTCGTCAGGTCGACGTGGGCGAGCCGGGAGAACGGGCTGTCGTCGTAGCCGACCACCGACACGGCGCCAGGAACGTCGACGCCGGCCCGGATGAGCGCGTCGAGCAGGCCCATCGCCGCCCGGTCGTTGAAGGTGAGCATCGCGGTCGGCGCCGGGCCGGTGTCGAGGACGCCGCGCGCCGCCAGCGCGCCGGACTCCTCGGTGTTGCCGCCCCTGATCACCCGGACCTGCTCGCCCAGGCCGTGTGCGCGCATCGCGCGCTGGTAGCCGTGGCGGCGCAGCAGCGGTATCGCACCGCGGCCGCCGTCGACGTAGGTGATGTCGCGGTGGCCCAGTCCGATCAGGTGCTCGACGGCGAGGACGACGCCCTCGTCGTCGGCGGCCCGGACGACGTCGACCTTCGCGGCCGGGAGGGGGCGGCCGACCGCCACCACGGGAAGCTGCCGGTCCAGCTCGGCGAGCTGCTCGGCCGGAGCCTGCGGGCCGATGAGGATCAGTGCCTCGCAGCGGGAGTCGAGCAACGTCTCCACGGCCCGTTGCTCGTCGCGGCTCCGGGTGAGGGTGCTCAGGACGAGGTCGTAGCCATGGCGCTCGGCTGCGTCCTGCACGTCCTGCACCAGTTGGGTGTGGAAGGGGTTGGCGATGTCCATGACCACGCCCACGAGCCGGCTCCGGCGGCTCGCCAGCAGGCTCGCCGCGCGGTCCGGCCGGTAGCCCAGCTGCGACGCCGCCTCCAGCACGCGCTCCCGGGTCGCGGCGCTCGGTCCGGCGACCCCGCGGAGGACGAGCGAGACCGTCGCCGGTGACACCCCCACGGCCGCGGCGACGTCGTCGAGCCGCGGGCGGCGGGCCGCGGATTCTCCTGCGCTCAAAAGATCACGCTCCATGTCTTGACAAGAACTGGGCAACTCTCCCACACTATTGAAGCGCTTTAAAGCAGGTCGACCAGGAAGTTTGAGGGAGCAGGACTTGACCCACTACGGGGTTGCGGGCACCGACCCGCTGACGGCGGAGGCCGTCGGTGCCGGCGGTCAGGGCCTGCACGTGCTGGAGACCCTCACGCACGTCACCCTCGCGCTTTCGCGGCATGTTCGTCAGTTGCAGTCGGAAGGCATTGCGGTGCCGCGGGAGGTCGAGGAGCTGACCGCGTTCCTCGTGCACCTCGCCAGGATCCGCCATGTCCCGCCAGCGGTGGCGGTCAAGAACGGGAGCCACCACGATCCGAACGTGCCGGACCGGATGTTGGTCACGAAGCACGAAGCGGCACACCTGTTGGGCGTCTCGGTCAGGACGGTGGAGCGCCTGGTCGCTGCCGGGCGGCTGCAGCAGGTGCAGGTCGAGCGCCTCGCCCGCTTCCGGATCGGCGACCTCGAGGCGTACGTGCACGGCCTGGCCGAAGCAGCCAACTGACAATCCGCGTTTCCCGACGGACGGCTATGCCGCCGTCTACAGCTCAACGACTACTCAGTGCAACACCTCAGTGACGAGTGAAGGGTGAGAACATGCCGGAGCAGATCTCCGTCGCAGTCATCGGTGCCGGGATGGCCGGCCGCAGCCACGCGGCGGCCTACCGGATGGCCGGCTCGGTCTCGGGGCCCGGGCTGCCCCAGATCCGGCTGGCGGCGATCGCGGATGCGAACGTCGCGCTGGCCGAGGACGGTGCGCGGCGCTACGGCTACGAGAAGGCGCTGCCGAGCTGGGAGGCCGTCGCCGAGGACCCGTCGATCGACGCGGTCAGCATCGTGGTCGGCAACGCGCTGCACCGCCCCATCGCCGAGGCGCTGGTGGCCGCCGGCAAGCACGTGCTGTGCGAGAAGCCGCTGGCGGGGTCGATGGAGGACGCCCAGGCGATGGTGGCGCTGGAGAAGCAGGGCAAGGTCGTCACCGCCGTCGGCTACTGCTACCGGCGTTCTCCGGCGATCGCCGCGATCCGCGACCACATCCGCAACAACGAGCTGGGCGAGCTGACCACGCTGCACGCCCGCTACTGGTGCGACTATGCGTGTGACGCGCGTGGCCCGCTGAGCTGGCGGTTCAAGGGCGGCATGGGGTCGGGTGCGCTCGGTGACATCGGCGCGCACATCATCGACCAGGGCGAGTACTTGTGCGGCCCGATCGCATCGGTCTCCGGCGGGAACGTGTCGATCCAGATCGCCAAGCGCCCGCTACCGCTCGGTGCGGTCGTCGGGCACGGCTCCGCTCCGGTGAGCAGTGAGATGGGCGAGGTCGAGAACGAGGACACCGCGACCTTCACCGCCCGGTTCCAGTCGGGCCTCGCGGCCACCTTCTCGGTGTCGCGTACCGCCTTCGGCATGCCGAACGGCCTGGGCTTCGACATCTACGGGACCGGGGGCCGGTGCTCGTTCGACTTCCACCGTCCGGCCGAGTACGAGATCGACGACGCGCAGCCCGAGGCCCGCACCCGGGGCTTGCGGAGGGTGATCGTCGGCCCGCAGATGCCCTACTTCCGCAACGGCTACCCGATGGAGGCTCCCGGCGTCGGCATCGGTAACCAGGAGCAGTTCAACTACCAGGCCCGGGCGTTCCTCGACCAGATCGCCGGGGTCGCCGACCCGCTGCCGCCGAACGCGACGTTCGCCGACGGCCTGCGCAGCATGGAGATCATCGAGGCGGTCGTGCAGTCGTCCCAGAACGGCGGGGCCGAGGTCGCCATCAACCCGCCCGCCTCGGACGCTGCGTCGGCCTCGGCCGGAACTGCCACCGTCCCGGCCCCGCCCGCCTGACCCTCGTCCCCTCGCCCCGGAAGGATTCGCAATGGCTCTCAAGCTCGGCGCCTACACCGCCTGTCTGCACGACCGCCCCCTGGCCGAGGCCCTCGACGTGCTCAAGGGCAACGGCCTGACCTCGGTGGAGGTCAACACCGGCGGGTTCATCCCGTCCCCGCACTGCCACGTCGACCTGCTGCTGTCCTCGGAGCAGGCTCGTGCCGACTACCTCGGCGAGTTCTCCTCCCGCGGCATGGAGCTGACGGGGCTCAACTGCAACGGCAACCCGCTCAACCCGCTGCCCGGCGTCGGTCCCAAGCACGCCGACGACATGCGCCGCTCGATCGAGCTCGCCGGCGCACTCGGGATCAACAACATCGTCTGCATGTCGGGCACCCCGGGTTCGGACCCCGACGCGAAGTACCCGTCCTGGGTGGTCAACCCCTGGGACGGGGTCTACATGGACGTGCTGGACTACCAGTGGGACGTCGCCGCGAAGTTCTGGAGCGAGATCGACGGTCTCGCCCGGGCCAACAACACGCGGATGGCCATCGAGATGCACCCGCACAACCTGGTGTTCTCCCCGGTCACGCTCAAGAAGCTGGTCGACCTGGTCGGGGCCACGAACGTCGGCGCCGAGATGGACCCGTCGCACCTGATGTGGCAGGGCATGGACATCGTCGCGTCGATCAAGTGGCTGGGCCCGCTGGTGTTCCACTCCGCAGCGAAGGACGCCGCCATCACGCCGGGTGTCGACATTCGCGGCGTGCTCGACACCTCCTTCGAGCGCGTGCCCGCCGAGGCCGAGGGCAAGGTGCCCACCGGCTACGGCTTCTGGTGCAACTCGTGGCCCGAGAATCCGGGCTGGCGCTTCGTCGCGGTCGGCATCGGCCACGACGTGGAGTACTGGACGGAGTTCCTGCGCGCCCTGGCCGAGATCGACCCGGACATGGCGGTCAACATCGAGCACGAGGACGCCGACTACGGCCGGCTGGAGGGCCTCGCCCTCGCCGCGGAGAACCTCCGCGCGGCTGCAGCCAAGATCTAGCGGCCGGCTCCTCGCAGAGTGGCGGTCGTCGTCGCACAGGCGACCGCCACTGCGAGGTGCGCACGTTCTCTGCGAGGTCGGCGTCGGCTCAGCCGGTGATCGGTCTCGGCGTACCCACCGACGCGGTCGTGCCGCCGTCGACCGGGAGTACGACACCGGTGATGTAGGCGGCGTCCGGACTCGCGAGGAACAGGGCGGCGCGGGCCACGTCCTCCGGATGAGCTGCTCGGTCGAGCGCCAATCGGTCGCGCAGGGCAGACCAGAAGGCGGGGTCGTCGAGCCGTTCCTGGGTCTGTCGGGTCGCGGTGAACGCCGGCGCGATCGCGTTCACGCGTACGCCGTCTCGTCCCAGGTCCAGCGCCATGCTCTGCACGAGAGCGTTCACCGCGCCCTTGGTGGCGTTGTAGCCGGCTTGGTTCCAGTCCCCGCCGAGGCCTGCGATCGAGGAGATGGCGAGGAAGTTGCCGCGCGATTCGCGCAGTCGCGGCGCGCTCGTTCGGGCCAGTCGGATGAGCCCGTCGAGATTGATCGAGCGCATTGCCTCCCACGAGGCGTCGTCGAGGGTGTCGACGGTGCCCGGGGTCGACAGGCCGGCGTTGGCGACGACGACATCCAGCCGGCCCCACCTCTGGATCAGATCGTCGACGGCCGCTGTCACACCGTCCTGAGTTGCCATGTCACCGACCACCACGGCCGCCCGGTGGTCGGGAAAGGAGGAGATGGTGTCGTGGAGAGGTTCGGGGTGTCGGCCCGCAACCAGTACTGAGGCTCCTTGTTCTAGGAAGCCCCGAGCGATCGCCCGCCCGATGCCGGAACCGCCACCGGTCACCAACACCGTCGTGCCTTCGTAGGGGTACCGCGCCCAGGCGATCATGCCGGGCCTGTGTTCTCGTCCATGAGGATCACCAGCCTCGAGTAGTGGAATCGATCTGCCGGGCAACGACGGAACCGGTAGTACGCATCTCACAGGGCGGCGGTCGTTGTCGCAGGGGGAATGACCTCTGCGAGGCTGTCCCGCCCTCTGCGAGGCCGGCCTCAGCTCACCCGGCGATCGGCCAGAAAAGTCCGCAGGACCTCGACGACGAGCCGGTGGTCGTCCTCCTGTGGAAGTCCCGAGACGGTAACGGTCCCGACCACACCGACGTCGCGGACGATGATCGGGAACGCGCCACCGTGCGCCGCGTACTCGCGGGGGTCGACGGACTCCGACGCGGCGAAGTCGGTGCCGTCGATCCTGTGCCGGGTACCGACGTAGAACGAGCTGTGCCCGAATCGGCGCACGACCCGGTTCTTGCGCTCGATCCAGATGTCGTTGTTGGCCGCGGTGCCCGGCAGAGCGGCGTGGAAGAGCTGTTGGTCGCCGCGCCGGATGTCGATCGTCACCCCGACCCCGTCGCGACGCGCGGCGTCGACCAACGCGCAACCGAGGTCCCATGCCGCGTCGTTGCTGAAGGCCGCGAACTGCAATTCCTCCTCCTGGAGGAGCAGTTGCGCGAGCTCGGGGTTCTCGGATGTCATGCGGCGGAAACTATCGCTCGGGGGATCACCCGTCACCGGTGCAGCGCCGCGCCCTTCGTGATCTTGTCGACGGCGTTGCGCTGCCCGTGCACGGCCACGCCCACCAGGTCGAGGTCGGCGCCCGGCACGGCCGCGACCACGGCGCGGTTCGCGGCGTCGTGCCCGGTCGAGAACATGTCGGCGGTGAACACCGCCGTCGGCACCCCGCGCCGCACGGCGCGCTCGCGCGCGGCCGACACCACCGTCTTGTCGCCCTCCATCACCAGCACCGGCTGCCGGAACAGCGGCAGGTAGCGGGTGCCGTCGGCGTCGGCGTAGGGCTCGCCGAGCAGGTCCGGGTTCGCCGCGATCCCGCTGGCGAGGAACGCGGTGACGTTGAGCCGTTGCCAGGGCTCCAGGTCGTCCCGCACGATCACGACGATCTTGGTCTCGAAGCGCATGACGTCGAGCGTGCCGGGGGAGTGGCCGCACGTTCTTGTACGTTCGTGACGTGAGCCAGGTCCGTGCGTGGGTGCCCGGTGTACCCGGGATCGCCGAGGCCTTCCACGCGCGCTTCACCGACCACGTCTATCCGCCCCACGCGCACGACACGTGGACGTTGATGGTCGTCGACGACGGTGTGATCCGCTACGACCTGCACCGGCACGAGCACGGCGCTCCGACGGGCACCGTCCTGCTGCTGCCGCCGCACATCGCCCACACCGGTCGCGCCGCCACAGCGCACGGCTTCCGGAAGCGGGTGCTCTACCTCGAATCCGACGTCGTCGACACGACCCTGGCCGGCCGGGTGGTCGACGAGCCGACGCTGCTCGACGACCTGCTGCACCGACGGCTCGACCAGCTGCACCGCAGCCTGGACGAGCCCGGCGGGGCGCTCGAGGCCGAAAGCAGGCTGGCCCTGATCACCGACCGGATCGCGCGGCGGTTCGGGATGCCCGCGCCGTCGGGTCCGTCCGGGCTGGCCGGCGAGCTCCGCGACCTGCTCGACGCCCGGCTCGTCGAGGGCATCACGCTGCGGGAGGCCGGCTCGCTGCTGCACGCCGACCCGGCCCACCTCGTGCGGAGCTTCGGACGGGAGTTCGGCCTGCCACCGCACCGCTACCTCGTCGGCAGGCGGGTGGAGGCGGCCCGGCGCCGCCTGCTCGACGGCGAGCCGATCGCCGACGTCGCAACGGCTGTCGGCTTCCACGACCAGTCGCACCTGCACCGGCACTTCACGCGCATGCTCGGCGTCACCCCGCGGAAGTTCGCCGCAGGCCCCTGACCGCTCGGAACGCCGACGGGCCGGTTCGGAGGAGGTCTCCCCGAACCGGCCCCGTCGTGGGCCTCTCGCCGTGGCGCGCCGGCATCGCCGCCGCGCCACGGGCGGTCAGCGGCCCTGCAGCTCGTGGCTGAGCTCGGCGAGCTCGCGTCCGCCTGCCATCTCGGCGGTGAGCTCCTCGAGGGTGGCGTCCTCGCGGGTCTTGTCCAGCACCCGACGACCCAGCTTCAGGATGATGAAGTGGTTGCCGACCATGAACGCGTGGTGCGGGTTGTGGGTGATGAACACGACGCCCAGCCCGGCGTCACGAGCCGCGGCGGTGTACTTGAGCACCACGCCGGACTGCTTGACCCCGAGCGCCGCGGTGGGCTCGTCGAGGATCAACACCCGGGCGCCGAAGTACACGGCGCGGGCGATGGCCACGCATTGGCGCTGCCCGCCGGACAGGGTGCCGATGGGCTGGTTGATGTCCTTGACCGTGACGCCCATCTTCTTGAGCTCGCTGTCGGCGATCTCGCGCATGGCCTTGATGTCCATCGGGGCCAGCGGGTAGTTGCCCTTGCGCAGCTCGGAGCCGAGGAAGAAGTTGCGCCACACCTCCATCAGGCTCACCACCGCGAGGTCCTGGTAGACCGTGGCGATCCCGTGGTCGAGGGCCTCGCGCGGCGAGCCGAAGGTGACCGGCTTCCCGTCGACCTTGACCGTGCCCTCCGAGTGGGGGTGCAACCCGGCCATGATCTTGATCAGCGTGGATTTGCCGGCGCCGTTGTCACCCAGCACGCAGGTCACCTCGCCGGCGTTGACGGTGAGGTTGATGCCGGACAGGGCGACGATCGGGCCGAACGACTTGCCGACGTCGGTCATCTCGATCAGCGGCTCACCCCGGCTGAGGGTGGGGTCGGCGTGGTCCGCGAGCGTGTCAGTCATGGTGTGTCTCGTCTCGTCGAATCAGCGCCAGCTCAGCGGCGGGTGGAGGCGTAGTTCTTGACGTACAGGTTGACCAGCACCGCGAGCAGCAGCATCGCGCCGAGGAAGGTGTAGAACCAGTTCGGGTCGAACCCGGCGAACACGATGCCCTGGGTGGTCATGCCGAAGATGAACGCGCCGACCGCCGCGCCTGCCGCCGAGCCGTAGCCACCGGTGAGCAGGGCGCCGCCGACGACCGCGGCGATGATGTAGATGAACTCGTTGCCGACACCGAGGCCGGACTGCACCGAGGAGAAGTTGAACAGCAGGTGCATCCCGTAGAACCAGGCCAGGAACGCCACACCCATGAACAGGCCGATCTTGACCTTGGGGACGGGGACACCGACGGCGCGGGCGGAGTCGGCGTTGCCACCGGCGGCGAAGATCCAGTTGCCGATCTTGGTGCGCAGCAGGATCCACGACCCGATGGCGACGAACAGCAGCCACCAGATCACCGTGATGTTCACGGTGATGAACCCCAGGTTCACGGGGCCGGCGAACACGGCCTTGGCCGAGGCGAACCCGTCGAGACCGGAGACGTTGGCGGTGGCCACGGTGCCGGTGGTGGCCTTGGTGACACCGAGGTTGATGCCGCGGAGCATGAAGAACGTCGACAGCGTGATCAGGAACGAGGGGATCTTGGTCCGGACCACGAGGTAGCCGTTGATGAACCCGATCGCCAGGGCGACGATCAGCGACAGGAACACCCCGACCCACATGTTCAGCGACAGCTGGTAGGTCACCAGGGCTGCGGCCAGCGCGGAGGTCACCACGTTGACCCCGGAGGACAGGTCGAACTCTCCGCCGATCATCAGCAGCGCCACCCCGACCGCGACGATCCCGATCGTCGAGGAGGCGTAGAGGACCGTGGAGAACGAGGGCAGCGTGCGGAACGCCGGCGCGATCGAGAAGAAGAAGATGAAGATCGCGATCGCCGCGGCCACGGCCCCGATCTCCGGACGGGTCAACACCTTCGACGCCATCGACCGCTTCACCGGTGCCGGTGCCTCAGGGGTCTTGGTCGATTGCGTTGCTGGTGTCGTTGCGGGAGAGCTCATGATCTGCTCCAGAGAGGGTGGCGGACCCGAGGCCGGCGCCGCCCACGACGGGCGGGGGCAGCGCCGGCCCCGGAGTGGTTCAGCGCCGGTTGTTGGCGGTGTAGGGCAGGATCTGGTCGATGTTGGTGCTGTCGACGATCGACGGGCCGGTGAGCGTGGGCTTGCCACCACCGATGTCGTTGCCGTTGCTCAGGTTCAGCCACAGCGACGTGACCGCCATGTAGCCCTGCACGTACGGCTGCTGGTCGACCGAGAACTGGATCTTGCCGTCCTTGATCGCCTGCGCGGTCTCCTGGTTCAGGTCGAACGTGGCCAGCTTGGCGGTCTTACCGGCGGCCTCCTCGGCCTGCAGCGCGGCCAGGGCGATCGGCGCACCCAGGGTCACGATGTTGGTGATCGAGGAGTCCTGGGCCAGCTTCGACTGGATCGTCTGCTGCACCGACGGCAGGTCCGCGCCGTTGACCTGCAGGTTCTCCGTGTTCGCGTAACCCGCCTTCACGCCCTGGCAGCGGGTCTCCAGGGCGACGGAGCCCTGGGCCTGGATGATGCAGAGCGTCTTGCCGCCCGGGTCGGCCGCGGCCAGCTTCTCGCCGACGGTCTGTCCGGCCAGCGCCTCGTCGGAGCCGAAGTACATCTTCGCGCCGGCGTCCTGGTACTGGTCGATGCCCTGGTTGAAGGCGACGACGGGGATCCCTGCCTCGGCGGCCTTCTTGGCCACCGGGACGACCGCGTCCGCGCTGGACAGCGTCACGGCGATGCCGTTGACCTTGCTGTCGATCGCGTTCTGCACCAGCGTGGCCTGCTCGGGGCCGTTCTCGTTGTTCGAGTACTTCAGGTCGATCCCGTGCTCGGTGGCGGCGTCCTGCGCGCCGGCCCGGATCTTGTCCCAGAACGTGTCACCCGCCTGCTCGTGGGTGATCATCGCGATCGTGTACTTCGTGCCGTTTCCACCGGCGGCGGGCGCACTGCCACCACTCGACGCCGGCGCGCCACCCTGACTGCTGCAGGCCGCGAGCGCGGCCGATGCGGCTGCCACGACGGCCAGCGCACGGAGTGATCTCCGCGAACGGTCGATCTTCATCGATCTTTCCTCTCTCCAGGCAGCCGACCAGGAGGCGGACTGCAATGTCCTGCGGGGTACTGCCCTTGTGGTGCCGGGGAACTGGGGCGCATCAGGGGCCGGCCCGGGGGCCGTGGTTCGTGCTCACCCCTCGTTCCCGAAGGAGTGACCACGAACACGTTAAGAGGCATCTGGCCGTCTTGCAGTCGATCGATACGTGATCGTCACTGCCCGTGTCAGTTCGACGTGGGGAAGTGGAAGCTCGAGCCGCTCGCGCCCTCGACGTGCGGCCAGCGCGACGTCACGACCTTCGCCCGGGTGTAGAAGGCGACGCCCTCCGGCCCGTGGATGTGGCTCTGGCCGAACAGCGAGTCCTTCCAGCCGCCGAAGGAGTAGTAGGCCATCGGCACGGGGATCGGCACGTTGATGCCGATCATCCCGACGTTCACCCCGCGCTGGAACGTGCGGGCCGCCTCGCCACTGGAGGTGAAGATGGCGGTGCCGTTGCCGTACGGGTTGGAGTTGATCATGTTGATGGCCGCGTCGACCGAGTCGGCCCGGACCACCGAGAGCACCGGCCCGAAGATCTCCTCCTTGTAGACGTCCATCGACGTGGTGACCTCGTCGATGACCGTCGGGCCGACCCAGTAGCCGTTGTCGTGGCCGGGGACGGTCAGCCCCCGCCCGTCGACGACCAGCTTGGCGCCCTGCTCCTCACCACTGCCGATCAGGCTGCGGATGCGGTCGCGGGCCGCGCTCGTGACGACCGGGCCCATCTCGCTGTCCGCCTCGCGGCCCGGGCCGACCTTGACCGCGCGAGCCTTCTCGCTGACCGCGGCGATGAGGTCGTCGGCCGCGCTGCCGACCGCCACCGCGGCCGAGATCGCCATGCAGCGCTCGCCCGCGGAGCCGAACGCGGCCGCGACGAGGTGATCGCTGGTGTAGTCGATGCCGGCGTCGGGGAGGATGATCGCGTGGTTCTTGGCGCCCCCGAGAGCCTGCACCCGCTTGCCGTTCGCGGTGCCGGTCTGGTGGATGTAGCGGGCGATGGGCGTCGAGCCGACGAACGACACCGCCGCCACATCGGGGTGGTTGAGCAGGGCGTCGACGGCGGTCTTGTCGCCCTGCACGACGTTGAAGACGCCGTCGGGCAGCCCGGCCTCGGCCCACAGCTCAGCGATGATCAGCGAGGCGCTGGGGTCGCGCTCGCTGGGCTTGAGGATGAAGGTGTTGCCGGTCGCAATGGCGACCGGGAACATCCACATCGGCACCATCGCCGGGAAGTTGAACGGCGTGATGCCGACGCACACCCCGAGCGCCTGGCGGAACGAGTAGACGTCGACGCCGGTGGAGACCTGGTCGGAGAAGCCGCCCTTGAGCAGCGTCGGGATGCCGCAGGCGAACTCGATCACCTCGAGGCCGCGCTGCACCTCGCCGCGGGCGTCCGACACGACCTTGCCGTGCTCGTCGGAGATCGCCTCGGCGAGCCGCTGGACGTTGGCGTTCACCAGTTCCCGGAAGTCGAACAGGACCTTGGTGCGCTGCGAGAGCGACGACTGGCCCCAGCGCTCGAACGCGGCCTTCGCGGTGCGGACGGCGGTGTCGACGTCGTCGACGCTCGCCAGGGCCAACTCGGCCTGTTGCTCACCGGTCGCGGGGTTGAAGACCGGGCTCGTGCGGTCCGTGGACCCGGTGACCGGCTTGCCGCCGATCCAGTGTGTGATGGTCCTCAACGGACCTCCTCCTTCTCAGTCCGGGAATTCTCGACGGTGGTGGTCAACGGGAGGCGGGAGTCGATCTCCTGGTCGTCCCACAGGGTGCGGACCCAGGCATGTGCCGGGTCGTCGCAGATCTTCCAGACCCGCTCGGGGTCCGGGCCCGCCATGACGTTGAGGTAGTAGAGGTCGTAGCCGGGCGCGGCCATCGCCGGGCCGTGCCAGCCGTAGGGGATGAGGATCGCGTCGCCCGTGCGCACCTCGGCGCAGACGTCGATCTCCTTACCAGGGCCCGAGCTGTACACCCGCTGGTAGCCGCAGGCGCCGGCCTGACCGGCGGGGTACGCGGAGTCGGCCTCGAAGTAGTAGACCTCTTCCAGACGCGACTCGCCCTCGCCCGCCTCGTCGTGCTTGTGCGGAGGGAACGACGACCAGTTGCCTCCCGGGGTGATGACCTCGACGGCGATCATCTTGTCGGCCTCGAAGGTCGCCGGGGTGCAGAAGTTGTTGACCTGCCGGCTGGCCTGGCCCGCTCCGCGGAGCTCGACCTGCACGCCCTCGGCGGGGCCGTAGCGGGCGGTCAGTCGCCGGTTGGCGCGGGCACCGCAGAGGGCGAACCGGCCGCCGGCCTCGGACGACACCGTGGCGGTGGCGTCGCGGGGCACGTAGGCGAAGTCGGTGACGCGGGTGAAGACGCCGCGGCGCCCGGCGAGGGTGAAGGTCTCGTCCCGTCCTTCGGCATCCCGGCAAGCGACCGTGCACGATCCGGTGAGCGGCAGGACCACCCACTCGCTCTCGCCGGTCTCGAAGGTGTGCGTCCCACCCGCGGCCAGTTCGAGGACGTTGAGGCTGCTGTGTGCCCAGCCGGCGCGTTCCGGGGTGATCGAGAGCGAGTAGTCGCCCTCGCCGCCGGTGCCGGCCGGGACGACGACCTCCAGCTTGTCGACCATCAGAGGAGTCCCACCGCCGTGTCGACCGCCGCCGCGACGTCGTCGCCGGGCGGGTAGAGCAGCGACCGGCCGATGACCAGGCCCTGCACGGTGGGCAGTGCGAGCGCCTTCTGCCAGTTCGCGAACGTCGCCTGCTGGTCTTCGGCGACCTCACCGCCCAGGATCAGCGCGGGCAGCGTGGTGGCGGCCATCGCCCGCTCCATCTCGTCGACGATCGGGACCTTGAGCCAGGTGTAGGCCGACGTCGAACCGAGGCCGGCGGCGATCGCATTCGCGAGCACCATGGCGTCCGCGGTGAGCTCGTTGCGCACCCGCCCCTCGGCGCGGTGGGAGATGAACGGCTCGACCATGGCCAGCAGCCGGTGCCGGGCGAGGTCGCTGACCGCGTCGGCGCACGACTCGAGCGTCGCGACGGTGGCCGGGTCGTTCGGGTCGATGCGGGTGAGCATCTTCCCGCCCTCGAAACCGGCGTCGGCGATGGCCTGCGCGTCGTAGGCGGTGAACCGGTCGTCGAGCTCGAAGACCGTGCCGGCCAGGCCGCCGCGGTTCATCGAGCCGATGACGACCTTGTCGTCCAGCGCGCCGAGCAGCAGCAGGTCTTCGAGGACGTCCGGGGTGCCCAGCACGCCGTTCACCCCCGGCCGCGACAGCGCGAGCACGAGCCGGTCGAGCAGGTCGACGCGGTCGCCCATGGCGAACGGGCGGCTGCCGGCGGCCAGCGCCCCGCGGGCCGGGTGGTCCGCGGCGATCATCATCAGGCGGCCGTGGTCGGCGAGCAGGGAGGTAGGGCGCCGCCGCTTCGCCGCGGCTTCGGCGATCGCGGCAGGCCGGCTCACCCGGGCGGTGATCAGCTCACGGAAGCGGTCGTCATCCACGTGCAGCCTCCTCGTTCCCCGCTTCGAGTAGCTTCGCCTCGACCTCGTCCACTGTGGGCATCGCGTCGGCGCACGCCAACCGTCCCGCGACGATCGCACCGGCCGCATTGCAGAACCGCATGCTCCGCTCGAGATCCCATCCAGCGAGAAGGGCGTGACACAGTGCCCCGCCGAACGCGTCACCCGCGCCGAGGCCGTTCACCACGTCGACCGGCACCGGCGGCACCTCGACGTGGGTCTGGCCGTCGTGGGCGAGCACGCCCTTCGGGCCCTGCTTGACGACCGCCAGCGGGACCCCCCGCTCGTGCAGCGCCCGCGCCGCCGCGTAGGGCTCGCGCTCGCCGACCGCGGTCTCGCACTCCTCGAGGTTGCCGACCGCGGCGTCGACGTAGGGCAGTGCCTCCTGCACGAACTTGCGCGCCTCCTCCTGGGACGACCAGAACATCGGCCGGTAGTCGAGGTCCAGGACGGTGTATCCGCGGCCGGCGCGGGCGCGCAGCGCCGTGAGCGTGGCCTCCCGGCTCGGCTCCTCGGACAGGCCGGTCACGGTCACCCAGAAGATCTTCGCGGCACGGATCGCGTCGAGGTCGAGCTCGTCGGCGTTGATCTGCATGTCCGGCGCGCTCGGGCGGCGGTAGAAGTACAGCGGGAAGTCGTCCGGCGGGAAGATCTCGCAGAACGTCACCGGCGTCGGCAGGTCCGGCACGGCGGTGACGTAGCGGTCGTCGACACCGAAGCCCTGCAGCGCGTCGTGCAGGAACTCACCGAACGGGTCGGCCCCGGTGCGGCTGATGATCGCCGCGCGGCGCCCGAGCCGGGCCGCGGCGACGGCGACGTTGGCCGGGCTGCCGCCCAGGAACTTGCCGAAGCTCTCCACGTGGCGCAGGGACGTGCCGACCTGCAGGGGATAGATGTCGACCCCCATCCGCCCGATCGTCAGGACGTCGTCGGCGTGTGCCGTCGTCGGGAGCGCCCCTTCCGGGGTGCCGTGGGGCCCGGTCCCTGCTGCAGTCATTCCTGCATCAGCCTCTCCAGCCTCGTCGCCGTGATGATCGTGTCGCCCGGCCGGATCATTGGTGACCCCGGCCACGGGTTAAAGGTGTACCGTCCGCGTTACTGGGACGTCAACACTTTGTCCTAACATAGTCTCAAAGTGGTGGGGGTGTGCGGTGCCGGACAAGCCGCTCAACGGAGTGCTCGTCCCGAAGGTCGCTCTCGACCGATCCAGTCCCGTTCCCCTGTATTTCCAGGTCGCGACGCGCCTGCAAGAGCAGATCGAGGGCGGCGAGCTGCCGGTCGGTGGCCGGCTGGAGAACGAGGTGGAGCTCGCCGACCGCTTGGGTGTGTCGCGTCCCACCATGCGCAAGGCCATCGCATATCTGGTCGAGCGTGGCATGCTCACCCGCCGCCGCGGCGTCGGGACGCAGATCGTCCACCCGAAGGTGCGTCGTCCGGTGGAGCTGACCAGCCTCTACGACGACCTCGCGAAGACGGGTCGCGCGCCGCGCACGGAGATCCGGTCGCTGGAGGTGGGGCCGGCCACCGACACGATCGCCGAGACGCTGGGCATCCCGGTCGGTACTCCCGTGACCACCATCGAGCGGATCCGGTACGCGGGCGACGAGCCGTTGGCGCTCATGCACAACGCGGTGCCGGTGGACGTCGTGGCGCTGCAGGTCGACGACCTGGAGCAGCGCGGGCTCTACGAGATCCTGCGGTCCGCCGGACACGTGCCGCGGATCGCGACCCAGGTGGTGGGGGCGAAGGCGGCCACCGCGGTGGAGGCCCGCTTGCTCGGCGACGCACGCGGGGCTCCGATGCTGACGATGACCCGGACGGCCTGGGACGAGAGCGGGCGCGGGGTGGAGTACGGCTCACACGTCTACCGGGCGAGCCGCTACTCGTTCGAGCTGACGCTGACCTGCTGAGACGGCGCCGGGCCCCGTAGTCGACCGGCCACGACGCGGCGCCGTCGCACACCTTCGGTTGCCGTCGCACGGCCGGTGCGGCGGTCGCACCCGGGAGCGGCAGGCGTGACGGCTTCTACGCGGGTTCGAGCGACTCGTCGGCGGCCCTGTCGTTGCAGCATGGTGGCTTTGCTGCACCCGGACCGCAGCAAAGCCACCATGCTGCGAACCCCGGCGAGCCCGCCGGCGACAGTCAGCGTCGCTGTGCGACAGCGCGGCGGGCGGAGCCCGGGGGGCGGATCAGGGACCCGCGGTCCAGCCGGCGGGGTCGGTCCAGGCTTGCAGGGTGCGGCGGCTGGCGAACCGCCGGAGTTCGCCCGTCGCCGGATCGGGCAGCTCCAGCGTGGCCGCGAGCAGTTGCAGCGGCCGCGTCCAGTCGTCGAGCGGGGTGTCTTCGGGGTCGCCGGACGCGGTGCCGTAGAACCGATCACCGAGGATCGGCAGCCCGAGGCCGCGCAGGTGCAGCCGGAGCTGGTGGGTCCGCCCGGTCAGGGGGGTGAGCCGGTAGCGCGCGAGCCCGCCGCGGTGCTCGAGCAGCTCGACGTTTGTCTCGGCGTTCGGCGGTCCGGGCACCTCGCGGGCGAGGATCACGCCGCGCTCCTTGACGATGCGGCTGCGCACCGTCTGCGGGAACCCGAGCGCCGGGTCGTACGGCGCGACCGCCTCGTAGGTCTTACGCACCCGCCGGTCCCTGAACAGCGTCTGGTACGCCCCGCGCCGCTCGCGGCGCACCACGAACAGCAGCACGCCGGCCGTCACCCGGTCCAACCGGTGGGCGGGCGACAGCTCCGGCAGGTCCAGCTCGCGACGCAGCCGGACGAGGGCGGTCTCCACGATGTGGCGGCCCCGCGGGATCGTGGCCAAGAAGTGCGGCTTGTCCACCACGAGCACGTCGTCGTCGCGGTGCAGGACCTCGATCGCGAACGGCACCGGCACCTCGACGGGCAGGTCCCGGTGGAACCAGAGGAACTCGCGCGGCTGGTACGGGTCGTCCGGGCCCACGGGGCCGCTGCGGCCGACGATGCGGCCCTCGCGCAGCATCGCGTCGAGCCGGGTGGCCGGGAGCCGGGGGAGCCGGTCGACGAGGTGGTCACGCATCGTGACCCACAGGCCGTCGTCGGGAGTGCGCAGCCGGACGGCGTCGAGGCCGTGCCGCTGTGGCAGCGGCGAAACGGGGGCCACCGTTCCATCGTACGGGTGAGCCCCGGGCTTCCGGTGGACGGGAGCAAGCGCGTGCACAAGCCGCTCCGGCCAGCATCCCGACTCACCGTGTGCCTACGGTCACGGTGATGACGGGGGCCGGCAGATGGGAGTCCGATGGCGGGCAACTCGATCGAGCCGGGACGGTCGGTGACCAGCAAGATCGCCGCCATCCTCATGTCGTTCACGAACGGTCGCGGGCATGCGCTCGGTGACCTCGCGCGCCAGGCGGGCCTACCCACCTCGACCGCGCACCGGCTGGCCCGCGAGCTCACCGACCGTCATCTCCTCGAGCGGACCGACGACGGCGAGTTCCGCGTCGGCCTGCCGCTCCGCATGCTGTGCGGGGAGACCGCCGCGCGGCCGACGCTGCGCGAGCGGGCCCCGTTCGTCGTCGACGACCTGTGCGAGGCCACGCGGCGCCCGGTGCGTCTCGGAGTGCTCGACGACCTGGAGGTCTCCTACATCGAGCGGCAGCCCGGGCACCATCCGGTCAGTACGTTCTCCACGGCCGCCCGGCTGCCGATCCACGCCACCGCACTCGGGAAGGCGCTGCTGGCGTTCGCGCCGTCGCAGGTGGTGCGCATGGTCGTGACCCCGTCGCTGCCCACCTACACGCAGGCGACGATCACCAATCCCGAGCAACTGCACCGTGCGCTGCAGTGCGTGCGGCTGCACGGCATGGCGACGAGCTGCGGCGAGCTGCAGGCCGGCCGGTGCGGGGTGGCGGTGCCGGTGCTGTGCGGGAGCGGCACGGCGATCGCCGCGGTGGGAATCGCCCTGCCGGACCTGGAGCAGGCGACGCTCGGGCGGGTGGTGCCGGCGCTGGTGCTGGCGGCCCGCGGGCTCGCCCGGGAACTGGCCGTCGACGTCCGCGACCGGACCACGGATGCTGAAGCGACCGCGGCAAGCCGCGCCGCGGGCTGACGCCGGCCCGAGCGGGCCTCAGCTCCTGGTCGCCTGTGGGTGGCGCAGCATCGCGTCGACCGCATCGCGCAGGGCGACGGCCCGGGCGATGTGCCCTGGAACGTCGAGGTCGGCGCTCGCACCCGGCTCGGCACCGCCGAGCGCCACCGGGACCTGCGGGGGGAGCGTGGCGAGCAGCCCCGGGGCGGCGGTGTGCGCGAGCGCGCGGGCGGACACCCGGACGTAGCCCAGCAGGTCGCCGAGCTCGACGACCATCTCGTCGACCGCCGCGCGATCGTCGCGGCCGGGCACGATGTCGAGCACTACGCCGCCCCCGGTTCCGTCGACGGTGGCGATCGCCTGCTCCAGCGTGGCCACGGCGGTGCCGGCGGCGGGGGAGAGCAGGGGGCGGAGGTGATAGCGCGCGGCCAGCTCGGCCAGGCGGGCGAAGAATTCGACGGGGTCGTCGGCGGGTTCGCCCGCGCGCACGGTGACGAACTGGGCGCCCAGACGCGTGCCGAGCTCCAGGACCCGGCTGTAGGGGTGGCCGATGTCCATCACGCACAGCTCGGGGCCGAGCGGAACCCGGCCGACGTCGAGGACGGTGACCCGGTGGGTCAGCAGCGCGTCGACCAGGTCCGGCAGCATCGGCGAGCCGATGCCGCGCGACCACCAGGGCTCGACGTCGGCCACCGCGGCGACCCGCAGCCCGATCGAGTCCAGCCCGGCTCCGCGCGCGACCTCGACCAGGCCCACCGGGTCGAGTGGGTGGACGGTGGACTGGTGCAGGGCGATCCGGTTCACGCCGACACGCTATCCATCCCGCGACGATCAGGTGCGGCACAGGAAAAGCAAAAGCGGCGCCGGTGCAGTGGATGCACCCGACGCCGCGTTCGCGTGGAGCGGAAATCGTGTGGGGCTCAGGCCGACCGGCGGTTCTGCTCGCGGTCGAGGGTCTCCTTGCGGACGCGCTCGACGGCGTGCAGGACGTCGGCCAGGCTGCGGAACCGCACCGCGGGAAGCGCGTGCAGCTCGGACTTGCTCAGCGCGTCGGCCCCGTAGAGATCGGCGACGACGATGAGCTCCCAGCGCTCGGCGGGGAACTGCTGAGCCGCGAGGACCTGTTGCAATCTCAGCCTGGGGTCCATCACGGCGGCCTCCCGACGTCGTCGATCATTTCGCTTGGGATAGTACGCAGTGTAGCCTACGTCACGCAGCATGGCGAGCCTGATTTCGCTGAACCTGATCCGGGGCGGCGTACGGCCCGCCCTGAAGATCAGTTCAGACCGAGACGCCGTTGCGCGCGGTGGTGGCGGTGCGCCGGGTGGTCTCGGAGGCGAAGTCGATGACGCGCTCGGTAGCCTGCTCGGTGCGGGCCTTGAGCGTCTCGCCGGCGGCGGACGCCTGGGCGGTGACGGAGTCGCCGGCCTCCTTGACGAGGGCGATCGCCTTGACGGCGAACGTGCGCTGCGCGGTGAGGAGGCGCTCGGCGAGGTCGAACGCGGCGACCGTGGCGGCCTGCGGGTCGACCGGGCGCGGGCCCTGCGGGATGACGGCGTCGGCGTAGGCCTTGAACGCACCGGCGAAGCTCTCGGCGGCGGCGGTCGTGATCTCCTGGCCCCGACGGGCGAGCGAGACGTACTGGTCGGTGTTGACAGCGGCGGTCATGATTCCTCCTTGCGTGGTGTGTCGTGCGACTGCTCACTAAGTTACGCAGTGATGATAACTATGTCAAGCGTCGTGGGTCAGGGGTTGTGCGACGCACGGAACATGTCCGCTGGCCGGACACCGGCGGACGCGGCCGGATGTCCGTGGCAGGGTGGAATCAGCAGGGTGAATCAGCAGGGTGGAATCACCGGCCCCACCGGGTCGCGGACACATGGAGGTGGACGTGGCAGCCGTGGAGATCGTGCTGGCCGACGCGGCGGAAAATCTCTATCCCGCCCGGATGCAGATGGCGGTCTCGCTGGGCTGGCACATCGTCTTCTCGTGCCTGGGCGTCGCCTTCCCGGCGATGGTGATGTTCGCCGAGTGGCGCGCCCACAAGACGGGCGACAGCGCCCTGCACGAGCTCGCCCACACGTGGGCGAAGGCGATGGGCGTGCTCTTCGCGGCGGGCGCGGTGTCGGGCACCCTGCTCACCTTCGAGATGGGCATCCTGTGGCCCGGCCTGATGAACACCTACGGCGAGATCTTCGGATTCCCGTTCGTGCTCGAGGGCTTCTCGTTCTTCATCGAGGCGATCTTCGTCGGGATCTACCTGTTCGGCTGGAACCGCATGTCGGCGCGCGCCCACATCCTGTGCGCCTTGCCGATGGTGCTCGCGGGCATGGCCGGCACGTTCTTCGTGGTCGCCGCGAACGCCTGGATGAACAACCCCGTCGGCTTCGACGTCGCTCCGGACGGCTCCCTGACGAACGTCAACCCCATCCGCGGCATGTTCTCCCCGTCGATGCCGCCGCAGGTCGCGCACATGTGGATCGCGGCGTTCATGGTCACCGGGTTCGGCATCGCGTCGGTCTACGCCGTGGGCATGCTGCGCGGGCCCAGGGACGGCGGGCACAGGGACCGCTACCACCGGATGGGCATGCTCATCCCGCTGACGGTCGCCGCGATCTTCACACCGATCCAGATCGGCGTCGGCGACTGGATCGCCAACACCGTCGCGGAGCTGCAGCCGACGAAGCTCGCCGCGATGGAGGCGCAGTACGAGACGCAGTCCGCGGCTCCGCTGTCGCTCGGCGGCATCTACTACGACAACGAGCTGCACTACTCCCTCGAGGTCCCCTACGGGCTCTCACTGCTGATCCACCACGACCCGAGCGGCGTCGTGCCCGGGCTCGTGGAGACCCCGGAGGCGGACCGGCCACCGGTCAACGTCGTCCACCTGGCCTACAACACGATGGTCGGTGCCGGCTCGGCGCTGCTGCTGCTCGCGATGGTGTACGGCTTCGCGATGTGGAAGCGGCGCCACTGGATCGAGAACAAGTGGTTCCTGCGGGCCGTGGCGGTCTCCGGGATCGCCGCCGTGGCCGCGCTGGAGACCGGCTGGATCACCACGGAAGTCGGGCGCCAGCCCTGGATCGTCTACGGACACATGCGGACCGCGGACGCCGTGAGTCCGGCACCCGGGCTTTTCCTCGGCTTCTACGCGGTGGTCGCGATCTACGCGGTGCTCACCGTCTTCACGGTGTACGTGCTGCGCCGCCTGGCCGGGCGGCACGACGTCGTCGCGCCCTACGAGGGCGCGGCCTACGGTGAGGAGACCGCGCACGCCGACGAGAGGTCGGGCGCGCGATGACCTCCTCCGGGCTGACCCTGGCCGAGGTGCTCCTCGGCGTCATGTTCGTCGGGCTCATCGCCTACGCCCTGTTCGGCGGCGCCGACTTCGGGGCCGGCATCTGGGACCTGCTCGCCGGGGGCACGAAGCGGGGCTCCCGGCAGCGCGACCTGATCGAGCACTCGATCGCGCCGGTGTGGGAGGCCAACCACGTCTGGTTGATCTTCGTGCTGGTGGTGCTGTGGACGGCGTTCTCCACCGGCTTCGCCGCAGTGGTGACCACCCTCTACCAGCCGCTGACGCTCGCGGCCTTCGGCATGATCGCGCGCGGGGCGGCCTTCGCGTTCCGCAAGAGCATCAGCTCGCTGCCCATGCGGCGGTTCTTCGGCGCCTGTTTTGCCGCGTCGTCGCTGGCCACGCCGTTCTTCCTCGGCACGGTGGTGGGCGGGGTCGCCTCGAGCCGGGTGCCGCCGGGCATCGCGACCGGCGACGTCGTCACCTCGTGGCTCAATCCCACCTCGATCCTCGGCGGCGTGCTCGCCGTGCTGGTGTGCGCCTACCTCGCTGCGGTGTTCCTCTGCCTCGACGCCCGGCGGGAGGGCCACGACGACCTCGCCGACCAGTTCCGCACCCGTGCGCTGGGTACCGCCGCGACGACGGGACTCGTGGGCGTCGTGGGCATCTTCGTGCTGCAGGCCGACGCCCCGCTGCTGTTCGAGGGCCTGATCGGCCGGGCGTTGCCGGTGATCGTCGTGTCGGGGCTGGCCGGGGTGGCCTCCATCGTGCTGCTGATCGTGCGCCGCTACGGGGTCGCGCGGATCACGTCGTCCGTGGCCGTGGCAACGGTCCTCATCGGCTGGGCCGTGGCCCAGTACCCGTACCTGCTCCTGCCGTACCTGACCATCGAGGAGGCGGCCCGGAGCCGGACGACGCTCGTCACCATGACGGTGGTGCTGGTGCTCGGCTCGCTCGTCCTCGTGCCGGCTCTGATCTACATGTTCGTGCTGTTCTCCCGGTCGCCGCACGAGGCGCCGGCCGACGGACACGGCGACGACGGCGCTCGTGCGAGCGGCGCCGGTGTGAACACGGCCTCGACGTCAGGGGGAGCGGGGACGGGCCGCGTGTGACCACGCGGTGAAATCTCGGCGCACCGACGGATCGGCGCGGTCCGGGGGTTCCGTCGCGCGGCGCGACGAGTCACACTGGATGCGTCACCAATTCGGCAATCCGCGCCGCCGCACACAGGGTAGGCGTGGCCGCTTCGTCCGGCCGTCCGACCGTACCGCTGTCGGCCCGAGAGGTTCAGACGCAATGCCCTCCTTCGGTTCGTCCCTGCTCGTTCCTTCTCTTCCGGTGGGCTGGGGATCCACCGGCGCACAGACCGCCTACACCCGTGACGCCTCCGCCTACGAGACGCGGACGTCCGCGTTCGAGACCTACCGGCGCCGCCTCGTGGACCTGCTGCCGCTGCGCCGCGGCGACGTCGTGCTCGACGTCGGCTGCGGCACCGGCCTCTGCTTCGAACGGGTCCGCAGCCGCATCGGCGCCGAGGGCGTGATCGTCGGTGTCGACGCCTCGCGCGACATGCTGGCCG
This sequence comes from Pseudonocardia charpentierae, assembly GCF_031845345.1. Classification (NCBI taxonomy): domain Bacteria; kingdom Bacillati; phylum Actinomycetota; class Actinomycetes; order Pseudonocardiales; family Pseudonocardiaceae; genus Pseudonocardia; species Pseudonocardia charpentierae. Next base: position 84,433 of record NZ_JAVREJ010000015.1, read on the forward strand.
TCGCCGCCGACCGGGTGGCGGAGCGCGGGTGGCACAACGTCATCCTCGTGCAGTCGCCGGTCGAGGAGGCCGAGCTGCCGGTCATCGCGGACCACGCGATGTTCTGCGCGACGCACGACGTGCTGCAGTCCGGCGACGCGCTGGACAACGTGGTCGGCCACGTCCGCGACGGCGGCACGGTCGCCGCGGCGGGTGGCAAGTGGGCGGCGCCGTGGGCCGTGGCCCTGAACGCGGGCATCCTCGCGCTGCACGCGCCGTACGTGCGCGACTTCGCCGGCTTCGACCGCCCGTGGGCTGCGCACCTCGCACCGCGGCTGAACAGGCTGCGGGTGCAGGAGGTCGCGATGGGCGGCGGCTACCTGGCGTCGGGCACCGTGCCGCCGCGGGCCGTCCCGCTCGTGGCGGGCCCGATCGACCGGGGCGACCAGGAGTCGGCCGACGACCGCGCCGACGGCACGCGGGGCTGACCTCCGCACCCCGCGGGCGGGGATCAGGGGCGGCGGTCGCCTGCGGCCTTCGTCAGCGCCGCCGCCATCGCCTCCGTGGGGCCCGGTAGGCCCGTCATCAGCTCCACCTGGACGACGGCCTGGTGCAGCAGCACCTCGAGGCCACCCGCGACGCGGCAGCCTGCCGCGGTCGCGGCGACGGCCGGGGCGGTCGGCCACGGCGCGTAGATGACGTCGAGGAGCACGGTCGCCGGGTCCCACGCCCCGTCGGTCAGCGCGTCCGCGGCGCCCGCGGGCACCGTGGAGATCACGACGTCCGCGGCGGGCAGGGGGGTGTCTGGGAACCCGCCGACGATCCGGGGTGCGACGCCCAGCCGCTCGGCGGTGTCGCGCAGCACGCCGGCCCGCGCGGGGTCGCGGACCAGCACCGTCGGCGCGGATTCACCGAGCCGGTGCAGCGCAGCCAGCGCCGCCTGAGCGGTACCGCCCGCGCCGACGATCACCGCGCGGGCGACGGACGTCACCCCCACGGCCCGCAGCGCCTGCTCGATCCCGGCGACGTCGGTGTTGGCGGCGAGCCAGCCCGTTCCGCGGCGCACCAGCGTGTTCGCGGCGCCCACCGCCGCAGTGTCCGGCGTGACCTCGGTCGCCACGTCCAGCGCCACGCGCTTGAGCGGCATCGTCAGCGACAGCCCGACCCACTCGGGACCCAGGCCCGCCACGAAGCCGGGCAGCCCGTCTTCGTCCACCGCGTGCTTCCCGTAGTGCCAGCCCGCCAGCCCCAGCGCGGCGTACGCCGCGGTGTGCAGCACCGGCGAGAGCGAGTGCTCGATCGGCATGCCCAGCACGGCCGCGCGACGGGTCACGACGGTGGACGCCGGGGGAGCGGGTGGGGACTGCAGGCGGGGCTCGAGCACCGCGCCAGTATGACCCGCCGGGGACGGGCCTCCCGGCCGCCACGGTGCTGCGCGGCCACCGGTGATAGCGGCGCGTCACTGGGCGAGTACGCTCCGCCGCCGTCGGGGCGGGGGTCCCGGATCGTCTCGGGGGGAGACCATGGACGTTCGACGCAACCGGCAGCAGCGGCGCGCGGTGGTCGCCGCCGGAGTGGTCGGCGCAGTCGTGCTCGGGGTGCTCACGGGCTGCGGTGCAGGTGCGGACGAGCGGGTCGCGGCGCCGTCGCCGGCACCGGTGGGCACCCCGGAACCCCTTCCGCCTGCGCTCGCCCTGCCCGGCCTCGTCGGAAAGGGCCTGCAGCAGGCCGAGGACGAGGCGCAGGCGGCCGGCTTCTTCGCGCTCACCTCCCACGACGCCCTCGGTCAACGCCGTGACCAGGTCCAGGACCGCGAGTGGACGGTGTGCTTCCAGGATCCTGCCGCGGGGCCGGCGCCGAGTTCGACGCTGGTCGACCTGGGTGCGGTCCGGCTCGGTGAGGCCTGCCCAGCGACCGATCAGGGCGCCGCGACGGCGTTGGACCACGACGCCGCCGACGGCACGACCCTGCCCGACGTCGTCGGCCTCAGCGTCGCGCAGGCGACGCGGTCGCTCGGGTCGGACCCGGTGACGCTGCGCGACGCGACCGGAGCCGGCCGCAGCGTCGACGCCGCACGCAACTGGCAGGTCTGTGCCCAGGAGCCGGCCGCGGGTGCCCCGCGCGGCGGCATGGTCACCCTCGCGGTGGTCACGCTCGCCGAAGACTGCTAGGTCCTAGGCGGCGGGGTCAGTCCCCGCCGAGCGGGCCGCCCGGGCCGCCGGACACCGCCACCGCGGTCCGCTCCCCGCGGTCCCGGGTGAGCAGCGCGCGTTCCTGCATGCCCCGGGAGACCGAGATCGCCGCGGTGTGCACCGCCGGGCCGAGCCGCCGCAGATCGCCCTGGCCGGACCGCAGGGTGACCGACAGCGCCGCGATCGGGCCGCCGTCGGGGTCCAGGACCGCCGAGGCCACCGACTGGGTGCCGACCGTCAGTTCCTCGCGTGCGTAGGCGATCCCGGTGCGGCGGATCTCCGCCAGCGCCCGCCGCAGGTGCCCCGGCGCGATGATGGTGTGCGCGGTGTAGCGGGCCAGCCCGTCGGCGACGGCCTCCCGGAACAGGCTGTCAGGGCCGTAGGCCAGCAGCACCTTGCCGACGGCGGTGGCGTGCAGCGGCAGGCGGCCGCCCCGGCGGGTGCGCACCGGCATCGCGCGGCGCCCCGACAGCTTCTCCACGTAGAGCGCCTCGGTGCCGTCGAGCACCGCGAGGTGGACGTTCTCGTGGGTGGCCTCGTACAGGTCGTTCATGAAGGGCAGCGCGACCTCGCGCAGCGTCTCACCGCGCGGGGCGAGCGACCCGATCTCCCACAGCCGCAGCCCGATCCGGTACCCGCCGCCCTCGACCCGTTCCAGGCCGCCCCAGGCCACCAGCTCGGAGGCGAGGCGGTAGGTCGTCGACACCGGCAGGCCGGTCAGCGACGCGAGCTCGTTGAGCGAGAGCTCCGGGGCCGTCGGGGTGAACGCGTCGAGCAGGGCCACCACCTTGCTGATGACCGATCGGCCCCGCCACTCGGTACTGCCTCCCGCCATTCCGACCCCCATGCGCCGTCGTGTCCGGTGCGCGTACCGCCGCCTCGCGAGCCCTCCCGGGCGACCCATCGTGACCCGCCGCGAGGCCGTGTCGCCATGCCCTCCTGGGCACTCCCACTCAGCAGGAAACCTGGACCTGCGCGTAGGAGGCCGCCCCACGGCGGTGCTTGACTCGGCCGCGACCAGGACGGGGGCCCTGGTGGCCTGTCGCCAGCACGGAGTCCTGCCGACGCACAGCCCGAGGCAGGGCCGGACCTAGAGGAGATGCACCCGGATGACCGAGCCCAGCGGTGACGGTGTCGGCGCGACCCAGGTCTCGGAGGCGCACGCCTCCGGGCCGGTCGTCATCACCGGTCTGGAGGGGCTCGAGGCCCACGTCGGACAGAAGGTCGGCGTCAGCGACTGGAAGCCGGTCGTGCAAGAGGAGATCACGGCGTTCGCCAAGCTGACCGGCGACGAGCAGTGGATCCACGTCGACCCCGAGCGGGCCGCGGAGGGTCCCTTCGGCACGACCATCCAGCACGGCTTCCTCACCCTCGGCATGTCGACCGGTCTGCTCTGGTCCGTGTGTGTGGTCGAGGGCTTCGGCGTGATCCTCAACTACGGGCTCAACAAGGTCCGCTTCCCCTCGCCGCTGCCCGTGGGCAGCCGGATCCGGATGCATGTCGAAATCGCCGAGGTCAAGCAGCTCGAGGGCGGCGCAGAGGTCGTCTGGCGACTGACCTACGAGGTCGAGGGTAAGCCCAAGCCGTGCTGCGTGGCGGAGCTCGTCTTCCGGTACTACGGCTGACGGCCCGCCCCCGCACATCGTCGAACCAGCAGCGAACGACGCAGCTCCGGCGTCGGGAGGAGACAGTCGCATGACCAGCACCCAGGACACGGACACGGGCACCCAGGACCCCGCGGCCACCAACCCCGCGATCGGCAGGGACGTCGACGCCAACGGCATCCGCACCAACTACCTGGAGGCCGGCTCCGGGGACCAGACCATCGTCTTCGTGCACGGCTCGGGCCCGGGCGTCACGGCGTACGCCAACTGGCGCGGCGTGCTGCCGGTGCTCGGCGAGCACTTCCGCTGCGTCGCCCCGGACATGGTCGGGTTCGGCTACTCGGAGCGGCCGGAGAAGCCGAACTACGGCCTCGACACGTGGGCCGACCAGACCCTCGGGGTGATGGACGCCCTGGGCATCGAGAAGGCGCACCTGGTGGGCAACAGCTTCGGCGGCGGCATCGCGCTGCGGCTGGCCACCAAGCACCCGGACCGGGTGGACAAGATGGTGCTCATGGGCTCCATGGGGGTCCCGTTCGAGATCACCGAGGGGCTCGACAACGTCTGGGGTTTCCAGGGGACGTTGGAGCACATGAAGTCGGTGATGGGGTACTTCGCCTACGACAAGTCGCTGACGAGCGGTGACCTGGCGCAGGCCCGGTTCGAGGGCGCGACGCAGCCCGGCTTCCAGGAGTCGTTCTCCTCGATGTTCCCGGCGCCGCGGCAGCGGTGGGTGGAGTCGATGACGGTCGCCGACGACGAGATCCGCAAGCTCGCGCACCGCACCCTGATCGTGCACGGCCGCGAGGACCAGGTCATTCCGCTGGAGACCTCGCTCAAGCTGCTGCAGCTGCTCGACAACGCCGATCTGTCGGTGTTCTCGCACTGCGGGCACTGGTCGATGATCGAGCGCAAGGACGACTTCAACCGCCAGGTCCGCGACTTCTTCCTGAGCAACTAGAGAGGGGCAGGGGCCGCCACGATGAGTAAGACGGACAAGAAGGCCGGGAGCGAGACGCTCGAGGGCCGCGACCCCGAGCTGCTGCGCCGCGTCTACGAGGTCATGGTGCTCACCCGGGCCGTCGAGGACCGCATGGTGGCGATGTATCGCGGCGGCGACCTGCTCGGCTCTCTCTACACCGGCCACTGGCACGAGGCGATCTCCGTCGGGGCCGCCTCGTGCCTGCGCCCCGACGACTACATGGCGCCGATCCACCGCGACCTCGGCGCGCACCTGTGGCGGGGCATGGAGCCGTGGCAGGTGATGGCCAGCTTCATGGGCAAGGCGACCTCGCCGACCGGCGGCCGCGACGGCACGCTGCACTACGGCCGATTGGACCTGGGCATCTACAACCTGCCCAGCCACATCCCGGCCAACTTCCCGGTGGCCACCGGGATGGCCTTCGCCGCGAAGTACCGCGGGGAGGACAAGGTGTGCCTGGCGTTCTGCGGCGACGGGTCGACCTCGCGGGCCGACTTCCACGAGGCGCTGACGCTCGCCAGCGTGCAGAGCCTGCCGAACGTGTTCGTGATCGAGAACAACCAGTACGCCTACTCGACGCCGCTGCGGCTGACCTCGCACTCCGCGAAGCTCTCGGACAAGGCGGTCGCCTACGGGATCCCCGGCGTCACGGTCGACGGCACGGACGTGCTGGCGGTGCGCGACGCCGTCGGCGAGGCCGTCGCGCGGGCGCGGGCCGGCGACGGTCCGTCGATCGTCGAGGGCGTGACCATGCGCATGCACGGCCACGCCGAGCACGACCCGGCGGACTACGTGCTCAAGGAGCTGTACGAGGAGTACAGCAAGAAGGACCCCGTGGAGCTGTTCGAGAACGTGCTCCTCAAGGGCGGCGTGCTCGACGACGACACCGTGAAGAAGGTCCGGGACGACGCCCGGCAGCTGGCCATCGCCGCGCGGCGCAAGGCGCTCGCCGACCCGATGCCGGAGCCCAGCAACATCGAGGAAGGTGTCTATGCCGACTGACACAATTCCAGGAACCCCTCCTGCTCCCGTGCTCAGGTCCGGCCCGGCGCAGGAGCTCTCCGCGAATCCCACCTACCTCGAGGCGGTCGGGGCAGCGCTGGACCACGAGATGGAGCGCGACCCGAACGTCTTCATCATCGGCGAGGACGTCGGCCAGTTCGGCGGCGCCTTCAAGGTGACCAAGGGCTTCCTCGACAAGTACGGGCCGCGGCGCGTGGTCGACACCCCGATCGCCGAGACCGGGTTCACCGGTCTGGCCGCCGGGGCCGCGCTCGTCGGTCTGCGACCTGTCGTGGAGTTCCAGTTCGCCGACTTCATCTCGTGCGCGTTCGACCCGATCATCAACGTGCTCGCGCGCCACCACTGGCGCACCGGCGACCCGATGCCGGTGACGATGCGGGCCCCGTTCGGCGGCCGGCTGCGGGCCGGACCCACGCACAGCCAGAGCGTCGAGTCGTACTTCGCGCACGTCCCGGGCCTCAAGATCGTGATGCCGGGCACGCCCGAGGACGCCGCCGGGCTGCTGATCAGTTCGATCCGCGACAACAACCCGACGCTGTACCTGGAGAACAAGTACCTCTACCGGCGGCTGCGGGCGACCGGTCCGCTGTCGATGGAGCCGATCCCGCTCGGGGTGGCGAAGGTGGTCCACCCGGGCAAGGACATCACGCTGGTGACCTACTCGGCAGGGGTCCACCAGGGCGTCGAGATCGCCCAGGAGCTGGACAAGGAAGGGATCTCCGTCGAGGTCGTCGACGTGCGCACACTGGTCCCGCTCGACGTCGAGACGATCGTGAACTCGGTGAAGAAGACGTCGCGGTGCGTGGTGCTGCACGAGGCGGCCAAGCGGTTGGGCTACGGCGCGGAGATCGCGGCGACGATCCAGGAAGAGGCCTTCTGGCACCTCGACCAGCCGGTGGTGCGGATCGGCGCGAAGAACACGCCGACCGCGACGAGCCCGCCGCTGGAAGACGCGATCATCCCGCAGCCGGCGGAGATCGCGGAGACGTTGCGAAAGGTGGCGCGGGCATGAGGATCGAACCCTGATGGCCGACTACGACATCGTCGTCCTGGGCGGCGGACCCGGCGGTTACGCGACGGCGCTCTACGCGGCGTCCGCGGGCCTGACGGTCGCCCTCGTCGAGGCGAACAAGGTGGGCGGCACCTGCCTGCACCGGGGCTGCATCCCGGCCAAGGCGCTGCTGCACGCCGCCGAGGTCTTCCGGACCGTCAGCCACGCGGGCGAGCACGGCGTGAGGCTGCCGGACGGCGTGAAGCCCGAACCCGACTGGCCCGCGGCCAACAAGCGCAAGGCCGGCATCGTCGGCAACCTCCACAAGGGACTTTCGGGGCTGCTCAAGCGGCGCAAGGTGAACGTCGTGTTCGGCTGGGGCCGGCTGACGGCCGACGGCGCCGTGGCCGTGACCGGCGAGGACGGCGGGACGCAGACGCTGTCCGGCCGCGCCGTGATCATCTGCGCCGGCTCCGCGCCGCGGGCGATTCCCGGCATGGACATCGACGGCGTCAAGGTCATCACGTCCGACCAGAGCACGAACAGCGACGCGGAGAAGCTCCCGGAGCGGGTCGCCGTGATCGGCGGCGGGGTGATCGGCGCGGAGTTCGCGTCGGTCTTCACCGACATGGGCGTGAAGACCACGCTCCTGGAGGCGCTGCCCAACCCGATCCTGCCGCTCGGCCCGGACCGCGACGTCGCGAACGTGCTGGCGAAGTCGCTGGCCCGGCGCGGCCTGACGGTGCACGGTGAGGCCCGGGTGGGGACGCTGGAGCACACCGGCTCCGGGGTCGTCGTGCCGTTCGAGACGCCCAAGGGTTCGGACAAGATCGAAGTCGACCAGGTGCTCGTGTCGATCGGGCGCCGCCCGGTCACCGAGGACATCGGTGCGGCGGAGGCGGGTGTCCGGCTCACCGACCGCGGGTTCGTCGACGTCGACCCCACCACGATGCTGACGTCGCGGCCCGGCGTGTACGCCGTCGGCGACTGCGTCAACACCCCCGGCCTGGCGCACATCGCCTACGCCGAGGCCGTCGTCGCCGTGGAGCACTTCCTCGGCGAGAACCCGGTGCCGGTCGACTACGGCAAGGTCCCGTGGGTCGTCTACACGCACCCCGAGGTCGCGTGGTCCGGCATGACCGAGGCCTACGCCAAGGAAGCCGGCTACGACGTCGAGGTGCACAAGCACTCGCTGGCCGGCAACGGGCGGGCGATGATCCTCGGCGAGACCGACGGCCTGGTGAAGATCGTCGCGCAGAAGAACGGCCCGGTCCTCGGCTTCCACATGGTGGGGCCGTGGGCGAGCGAGCTGATGCACGAGGGCTACCTCGCGGTGAACTGGGAGGCGTTGCCGTCGGAGGTCGGCCACCTCATCCACGCGCACCCGAGCCTGTCCGAGGCCATCGGCGAAACCATGATCACTTTCTCCGGCCGTTCTCTGCACGGCTGAGCGACGAGGCGGGAGACTTCAGATGTCCGAGCAGTGGACCGTCACGATGCCCAAGCTGGGCGAGACGGTCACCGAGGGAACGGTCGGCAGCTGGCTCAAGAACGTCGGCGACGACGTCGCGTTCGACGACCCGTTGTTCGAGGTGTCGACGGACAAGGTCGACTCGGAGATCCCGAGCCCGTACGACGGGGTGATCGTGGAGATCCTCGTGCAGGCGGGCGAGACGGTCCCGGTGGGCACACCGCTCGTGAAGATCGGCGAGCCCGGGTCGACGCCGGGCGCCGGAGGTGGCCCCGCGTCGTCCGACCCTGCCGCACCGACTACGGGCGGCTCCGAGGCCATGCCCGCCACCGCCGCCCCAGGGGCCGGCGTGCCCGGTTCACCGGCCGCGGCAGCACCTGCAGCGGCCGGTGGCGAGGTGCACGACATCACCATGCCCAAGCTGGGCGAGACCGTCACCGAGGGCACGGTCGGCAGCTGGCTCAAGAACGTCGGCGACGCCGTCGCGTTCGACGACCCGCTGTTCGAGGTGTCCACCGACAAGGTCGACTCGGAGATCCCCAGCCCGTACGACGGGGTGATCCTGGAGATCCTCGTGCAGTCGGGGGAGACGGTGCCGGTCGGCACGCCGGTCGCCCGCATCGGCGAGCCGGGTGCGGCGCCACCGGCGGGTGGCGGGGGAGCTCCCGCACCCACCCCGGCGGCAGCACCCGCCGCGACCGCCGCCGCTGCTCCGGCCACTGCTGCTCCGGCCACGGCATCGGCCAACGGCGGCGGCACGCCGCTCTCCCCGCTGGTGCGGCGGCTCGCGGCGGAGAACAACCTGGACCTGGCGAAGGTCCCGGGCAGCGGCGTGGGCGGGCGGATCCGGCGCGAGGACGTCGAGAAGGCGATCGCGGGCGGTGGCGCCACGGCGACCGCGGCCCCCGCACCTGCTGCGGCGGCCGCCGCTCCGGCGACCACCCAGCCGCGCCCGGCCGCGCCCGCGGCCGCCGCGGCGCCGAAGGCCGGCGGCGACCCGCGCGACCAGGTGCAGCCGCTCTCGCGGATGCGGCTGGCGCTCGCGAGCGGGCTCAAGGGCTCGCAGATGCTCGCGGCGAGCGTGTGGACCTCCATCGAGGTCGACTACGACAACGTCGACAAGGTGCGGGCCAAGCACAAGGACCGGTTCAAGAAGGAGACCGGCTCCTCGCTGTCGTACCTGCCCTTCGTCTCGCGGGCGGTGGTCGACGCGCTGCGGGCGTTCCCGACGGTCAACTCCTCGATCGACGTCGAGGCCAAGACCATGACGCTGCACCCCTACGTCAACCTCGGGATCGCGGTCGACCTGAACCAGCAGGGCCTCGTGGTGCCGGTGGTGAAGGACGCCGACCAGCTCAACATGCGGGGGATCGCCCAGGGGATCACCAAGATCGCCGCCGCCGCCCGTTCGGGCAAGGCCACGATGGACGACATGCGGGGGTCGACCTTCACGATCACCAACCCCGGCCCGTTCGCCAGCTTCGCCTCGGCGCCGATCATCAACCAGCCCAACGTCGGCATCCTGTGCACTGACGGGGTCAAGCGGCGGCCGGTGGCAGTGGGCGACGCGATCGCCATCCACCCGACGGGTGTCCTCGGCCTTGTCTACGACCACCGGGCCTTCGACGGTTCGACGGCGTCGATGTTCCTCATGCACATCCGCGACAGCCTGGAGAAGCGCGACTGGGAGGCGGAGGTCGGCTGAGCACTCCTGCCTCGAGCGACGCGGCGGGCAGTGGCGTCCCGGCCGGCGAACCGGTCACGGTCACCGTCGCCCGACGGGTCGCCCCCGGCCGGGAGGTCGAGTTCGAGGACTGGAGCGCGGAACTCACGCGCCGCGCCGGCCGGTTCCCGGGGTTCCTGGGAGCCGGCCTGCTCCGGCCCAGCCATGTGGGCGAGCCCTGGCACGTCGTCTTCCGCTTCGACAGCTCCCGGCACCTGCACGACTGGGAGGCCTCGCCGAGCCGTGCAGAGCATCTCGCGGCGGGGGAGGACCTCGTCCACGGTTCGTCGACGCACCGGGTGACGGGGTTGGAGACGTGGTTCGCGCTGCCCGGCCGGACCGCCCCGGCCCCGCCGCGGTGGAAGATGTTCGTCGTCTCGCTCGCGGCGACCTACGTCCTGCAGCTGGCGTGCAACCTGGCGCTCGGCGAGCTGGGCTGGGTCATGCCGCTGCGGGTCGGGGCGATCGCGGTGATTGTGACGTTCTTCATGACGTGGACGGTGATGCCCTGGATGGCCCGGGTGTTGCAGGATTGGCTCTACGCGCCACCGGGTCGCCACTGATCGTGATCGCCGGTGAGTGCGAGCGGGCCCGCCGCGACGACGACGTCCGAGGAGAAGGAGCTTCATGCCCACGAATGTGCTGGTTTCCGGAGCACCCGAGCGCATCGCCCAGGTCTCGCAGGTACTGCGTGCCCAGGACTGCACTGTCGTGGAGGTCGACGACCTCGCCAACGTCCCGGCGGCGTGCAAGGAGGCCGGCGAGAACGCCTTCGACGCCTACCTGCAGCTGCCCGCGACCTTCGGGATCGAGGGATCGACGGCGCTGGAGCGGCTGCACCACTTCTACGTGAAGGGCGTGCTCGCGCGCTTCCCGGCGATGGACGCGGCGGTGCCGTCGCTCAAGCCGGGCGGCCGGGTCACCGTCGTGGCCTGGTCGCTGCCTGCCGAGGTCGCCACCGACGACGACATCGAGGCCCGGCGCGCACTGTTCCGGGTGCTCGCCCACGCGGCGCAGGCCGACGCGGGCGACGACGTCGCGGTGCGGGTGCTCGGGTCCAGCGCGTCGGCCGAAGACATCGTGGCCGCCGGGCTGGGCAAGGAGTCGTCGTCGCGCCCCACCTCCGTCGAGACCCTGTCCGGGGTGTCGTACGCCGACTGGCGGGTCGAACTGCTGGGTCTGGTGTCGGTGGAGTCCTGATCCGGCACAGGGTCCCCGACAGGGCGACACTGGGCGCGCACGTCAGGGTCGGACGACACGGTCAGTGATGACACGGGTCAGGACGACACGGGTCAGAGACGACATGGGTCAGCGACGACATGGGGAGGACCGCATGGCCGCCGACGACGAGACACGGCGGCCGGATCCGGCGGGAGCCGCGGCCCGGTCGATGACGCAGCTCGCGCAGCAGATGCGCGAGATGGCGGACCGCATGCTCACCGGCGGTCTGCCCGGCTGGCCGGTCCCCGGCATCACGCCGGCGGCGAGCACCGGTTCGGGTGGTACAGGCGGCGCTGCGGGGAGTGCGAAGGCCGCATCGGGCGGTTCGGGCTCCGGACCGGCCGGTCTGCCCGCGATCCCCGGTATGCCGCCGATGCCGGGGCTCTCGGCCACCCCGGCGACGATGTCGGCGCGGCAGCTGCAGGCCGTCGTCGACGACATCGCGGCCCGCCGGTCGCAGGTGCAGGCGCTCGTCACCCAGCTGAACACCTTCGACGAGCAGCTGGCCGCGCTCGAGACCTCGCTGAAGCCGCTGCTGCAGTGGTTGCGGACGTGGTCGGAGCTGGAGGGCGCGGTCACGGACTTCTGGGCCCCGCGCCAGCCCCGCTCCTGACGGCGGTCGCGGCGGCTTGCCCCACCGGCCCTCCCACGTCCTCGCAGAGCCCGTGTCCACGTCGCAGAGGCAAGTGCCTCGGCGGGGAGTCGACGGGCTCTGCGAGGAGCCGGAAGTTCGGTGTCGGCGTCTCCACGCAATCGCCACTCCGCGCGGCGTTCGCGGCCCCGCGCCGGCTACAGCACATGCACCGCCGGGAACGCCGCGCGGAGTCGGGGGGCGCGGCCTGCTCACCGCGTGAGGACGCGAGCCGGTGACTCTTCAGCCGCCGGGTCGCCCGCCCCCTCGCGGCGCGCCGTGCGCCGGGCCAGCAGCAGGCAGACCACGCCGGCGACCCACACCGGGTACTGGGCCAGCCAGGCCAGCCGGAAGGCTTCCGGGGTGAAACCGCCGGAGAGGTTCAGGACCAGGCCCATCGCGGCCAGCACGACGAGCGACGCCGAGAACCCACCGAGGTTCACCAGCGCCTGGGCCACACCCAGGCTGGAGGTCGGGTTGCTGGTGCGGCCGATGTCGATCCCGACCACGGACGCCGGGCCACCCATGCCGAGAACCACGATCAACAGCACCAGGAGCCACAGCGGCGCGGGCCCGGGGAGCGACAGCACCACCGTCCAGATCGCCGCTGTCAGCGCCACGACCACCAGCACCAGACGCGACCGGCGCAGGGGCTTCCACACAGTGAGCGCACCGGCGACCGGCCCGAACGCGATCGTGCACACCACGAACAGGGTGACCAGCGCGCCCGCCGCCGTGGTCGACAGGCCCTGCGCCGACACCAGGTAGGGCACACCCCAGAGCAGCGTGAACACGTTCATGGAGAACTGCACGGCCATGTGGGAGAAGAACCCCAGCCGCGTGCCGGGCCGGCGCCAGACGGCCCGCAGCCGGCGACCGATCTCTTGAGGTGAGACGGCGGGACCGCGTTCGGGGGTGCCGCCCGGCGCGTCGCGCACTACGAGGAACGCCAGCACGGCCACCAGTGCGCTCGCCGCCGCGGCGGACCCGAACGCCGCGTGCCATCCCGCGACGTGCAGGAGCGCCAGGAACGGCAGCGCCGAGAGGACCTGGCCCGCCTGACAGAGGATCGTGGTCAGTTGCGTGATCATGGGGACGCGCCGGGCCGGGAACCAGCGCGGGAGCAGGGCCAGCACCGCGACGAACACGATCGCGTCGCCGATCCCCACCAGCACCCTGGCGAGCACGGCCACCGGCAGCGCGGTGGCCAGCATCAGCAGGAGCTGGCCGGCCGCGATCAGGGTCGCGCTGGCCACGAGCATGACCCGGGCGCCGAACCGGTCGGTCAGGAAGCCGGCGGGCACCTGCGTGAGCATGTACACGGCGACCTGGACGAAGACGAACAGCGAGAGCGTGCCCGGGTTCACGCCGAGGTGCTGCGCCGCCTCGAGCCCGGCCACTCCCAGCGTGGTGCGCTGCATGACCGTGAGCACGTAGGCCAGCACTCCGACGCCCCACACCACCCACGACATGCGGACGGGCAGGACACGGTCGGGGGTGGTCACGGGATCCTTCCGGTGGAGAACGTGGCTCCATTATGGCAAACGTTTGCCAAATCTGTGCCGGCAGACTACAACCGATGTCGTGACCTCTCCCACGCCGCGCTCCCCGGGGCGGGCGGGCCTGCAGAACGTCACGCTGCACGACGTCGCCCGTGAGGCCGGGGTCGCGGTGTCGACGGTCTCGCGCGCCCTGACCCAGCCGGACCGGATCAGCCCCGCGACGCGCGCCCGCGTGCAGGAGGTCGCCCGCCGGCTGGGGTACCGCCCGAACCGCATCGCCCGCGCGGTGGTCTCGGGACGCACGCAGATGCTCGCCGTGCTCGTTCCCGACATCACCAACCCGCACCACTTCGGGCTGATCCGCGGCGCGGAGGAGCGTGCCCGGGCCGCGGACCGCACCCTCGTGCTCGGCGACACCCGCGGCGACCCCGGGCTGGAGGCGGACCACCTCGACCGGCTGGGCTCGGTCGTCGACGGGATCGTGCTCGCCTCGAGCAGGCTCCCGGACGCTGACCTGCTGGAGCTCGCCCGCCGCCGCCCGGTCGTGCTGCACAACCGCGAGCTGCCCGGTCTTCCCGGAGTCGTCACGGACTTCGACGACGGGATCCGGCAGACGCTCGCGCACCTCGTCGCCCTCGGGCACCGCCGCGTCGCCTACCTCTCGGGGCCCCGGCGGTCGTGGAGCGAGGGCCGCCGCTGGGCGGCGCTGACCGCCGGGGCGACGCAGGCCGGCGTCACCGTGCAGCGCCTCGGTCCGTTCGCGCCCACCCTCGACGGGGGGCGGGCCGCGGCCGACGCCGGCCTGGCCTCCGGAGCGACGGCGCTGGTCGGGTACAACGACCTGCTCGCCATCGGCGTGCTGCGCCGCCTCGAGGAGTGCGGCGTGCCGGTACCGGGGACGGTCAGCGTGACGGGCTTCGACGACATCTTCGGCGCCGACTTCTGCCACCCGCCGCTGACCACCGTCACGGCCCCCACCGAGGAGGCCGGCCGGGCGCTCGTCGACGTGCTGCTCGACGACCGGTCACCCGACCCCGAGCGGATCGTCCTGCCCGTGCGGCTGCAGGTGCGGCAGTCGACGGGCCCGGCTCCACCTACCTCCTGAGCTTCAACTCGGAGCGGAGACGTCCATCGGCAGCCCGAGCAGCGGGGCCGCGTTGTCCCACAGGATCGCCCGGGTCGCGGCCTCGTCCAGCTCCAACGCCTCGACCGTCTGCACCGGCGTGAAGTCGGCCAGCTCGAACGGGTGGTCCGTACCCATCATCACGTGCCCGGCACCCACGTCCTCCACCAGCCGGCGCAGCAGCGTCGTGTTGAACACCGCCGTGTCGTAGTAGAGCCGGTCGGCGTACGCGCTCGGCGGCAGCGGCGTGGTGTGGGCGACCTCCTTGCGCTCCCAGCCCATGTCCATCCGGCCGCGCAGGGCCGGCAGGCAGCCGCCGCCGTGCGCCAGGCACAGGTTGATCGGGTGGCGCTCCAGCGTGCCGCTGAACACCATGCGGGCGATCGCGATGGCGGTCTCGGCGGGGTAGCCGACGAGCTGCGGCATGTACCAGTCGCCGACCCGCTTCGGGTCCGGCACGCCGCTGGGGTGCAGGAAGACGAACGTCTCGCGCTCGGCCAGAAGCGACCACAGCTCGCCGTTCACGGGGTCGTCGAGGTCGCGGCCGCCGCCGCGGCTGCCGATCGCGATCCCGGCCAGTCCCAGCTCGTCCAGACAGCGGCGGGCCTCGTCGGCCGCACCGGGGAACCCGAGGGGCACCGACCCCAGCCCGAGCAGGCGGTCCGGGGCGTCCGCGACGTAGACGGCGAGCTCGTCATTGCCCGGCCGCACGACATCGGCGACGAAACCCTCGTCGTCCGAGGTCGAGGCGAACAGGAACGGCGGCAGCGACACGGCGTGGCGGTCCACCCCGGCCCCGTCCATCTCGGACATGCGCACCGCCACGTCGTACTGGCTGCGCGCCAGCGGCAGCGGCGCCCATGGACCCACGCCGCTGACCCGTGGGTCCAGCCGCACGACGCCGTCGGGCACACCGTCGAGGTCGGCCAGTCCGCGATCGGCCAGGCGCGCCAGGAGCGGCAGCGGCATGGCATGGGCGTGAACGTCGACCGCCCGTCGCCCGCCGGATGGAGAGACCATCGGTGAAGCTCCTTTCGTCTCACCGCCACTCTGTCGCGGCGACGCCGGAGGCCACCATCGCCTCTCACTGGTCGGAACGGGCGACCCGCGGACGGGACGACGCACCGCCGGACGTGTCAGTCTGCGGGCGGGAGGAAGGTGACACGAGGTAGTGAGCCTGTATCAGCTGAACCGGGCGGTGTACGACTGGATCCGCGCGGGCGAGGTCAACAGCGATGCCGCAGGAGACGGGCGCGCCGGGTTCGACCTGTCGCGCTACGAACTGACCGACGACGAACGGAAGGCGTTCGACGACAAGGACGTCGCCGCCTTCTACACGATGGGCCTGCACGAAGTGCTCATCAACCGTTACGCGCGTGCCGCCGGGTACGCCCGCGACGACTACCGCAAGATCCTGGAGCCGTTCGGCAAGCCCGAGGAGAGGAGGGGCCGGTGGCAGAAGTAGTTCTCGCCTACTGTTCCTCGCACGCCCCGATGATGTCCTCCGCGCGCGAGGCCGCGCCGAAGGAGCAGCGCGAACACTTCATCGGCGCCCTCGATGCGATCAGGCAGCAGGCCCGGGACCTCGACGTCCAGGCGTGCGTGTTCCTGTCCAACGAGCACTTCACCAACTTCTTCCTCGAGAACTTCCCGCAGATCTGCGTCGGGGTGGGGGAGCGGAACTGGGGGCCCACCGAGGAGTGGCTGCCCATCGACAAGGTCTGGATCCCGGGTCACGAGGGCCTGGCGAACCACATCATGCGCGAGACCCTGGACAACGGGTTCGACCCGGCGTTCTCCCACCTGCTCGAGCTCGATCACGGGATCATGACCGTGTACTACGAGCTGGACCAGGACATGAAGCTCCCGCTCGTGCCGATCGTCATGAACTGCGCGGTCCCGCCGCTGATGCCGGTGTGGCGCTGGTACGAGTTCGGCAAGCAGCTCGGTGCGGCGATCCGGTCGTTCGAGGGTCTGGAGCGGGTCGCGGTGGTCGGCTGCGGCGGCTTGTCGCACTGGATCGGCAACCCCCGCGTCGGCGACATCAACGAGGAGTTCGACCGCTGGTTCTGCGAGCGGCTCGAGCGCGGTGAGATCGACCAGGTGCTCGACATGAAGGACGACGAGATCGAGCTCGCCGGCAACGGCAACCACGAGATGCGGACCTGGGTGGCGGTGGCGGGGGTCATGGGCGGAGCACCCGCCGATGTGCTCGCCTACGAGGCGATCGCGCCGTGGATCACGGGCATGGCCGTGGCACAGTGGGACACCGGACGGGGTACTGCCAGAAGCGTCGGGAACGCCTCCGGCGCGGCTCCGACGTCTCCCGTGACCGCGGGCGACTGAACCGCAACACCCGAAGAAGAGGAGACCACCCGCATGTCCACCCCCGGCATACCCACCCCTGATGTGAGCGCCGAGCTCGAGGCCGCCACGCAACGCGTCCGTGAGCTCGGGGAGCAGGTCGCCGAGCAGGCCAAGAAGAACGGTCTCGCCTGGCTGGAGGGCTACGAGACCGTCCTCAAGAACATGCTCGACCTCGAGGAGCAGGCGGCCAAGGGCACCGGTGCCGAGTGGGCCAGCACGCTGGCCACCACGCACGCCAACTTCGTCCGCTCCACCTCCGAGGTGGTCCTCGGGGCCCTGCGGCAGCAGCTCAAGGGCGGCGGCGTCTGAGCGTCGTCCGCGGGCGACTGCCACGAGGCGTGACCACGACGGCCCCGGTGCGGATGCATCGGGGCCGTCGCGTGTCTCTGTCTACTTCTCAGGCACCTACTTGGCCTGGTAGGTGAAGAACCCGCGGCCGGCCTTGCGGCCCAGCAGGCCCGCCTCGACCATCCGCAGCAGCAGCGGCGGCGGGGCGTACAGCGGCTCCTTGAACTCGGCGTACATCGACTGGGCCACCGCCATGGTGGTGTCGAGCCCGATGAGGTCGGTCAGCGCCAGCGGACCCATCGGGTGCGCACACCCGTCGACCATGCCCGTGTCGATGTCCTCGGGGCTGGCGAAGCCGGACTCGACCATCCGGATCGCGGCGAGCAGGTAGGGGATCAGCAGGGCGTTCACGATGAAGCCCGCGCGGTCCTTGCTCAGCACGGTGTGCTTCTTGAGCTGCTTCGCGGCGAAGGCGTCGGCGCGCTCCACGGTCTCCTGCGACGTCAGCAGGCTCGGCACCAGCTCGACGAGCGGCAGCACGGGGACCGGGTTGAAGAAGTGCATGCCGATGACGCGCTGGGGCTGGGGCGTGACCGCCGCCAGCTTCATGATCGGGATCGACGACGTGTTGCTCGCCAGCAGGGCGTCCGGGCGCACGACCTTGCCCAGCGCCTGGAAGATGGCCACCTTCTCGGCCTCGTCCTCGACGACGGCCTCGATCACGAGGTCGCGGTCGGCGAGCTCGGCGACGTCGGTCGCCGTCCGCAGACGTCCCTCCGCGACCTCGCGGTCCGCGGCCGACAGCTTGCCCGACTTCTCCGCCCGCGCGAGCGACTTGCGGATGCGCGCCAGTGCGGCGTCCGCCGCGACGTCGCCGACCTCGAGCAGGATCACCTCGCAGCCGTTGCGCGCGGCCACCTCCGCGATCCCGGAGCCCATGATCCCGCCGCCGACCACGCCGACGGTGGACACCTCCGGCCGGTCTCCACCGGTCTCGTCGGCCCGGTCCGTTGCCACTTGCGAAGTCATAACGCTCCGTTCCTCGACCGCCCGCGACATCGTCGCATCCCGGCACCCGCCCACTGTGACGCGCCTGCATGATTTACCGAACACGGTGGTCCCGGCCGAGCGGCTCGCGCGAGTCGGAGTGAAGCAGATCACCCGCTCCGGCCCGTTCCGCTGGACGGGAGCATCGGTTCCCTGCCGTCCGTCCGGCGTTTCCGCGGTCGAGCATGGGGCGAGCATCGAGCCGCCGCCGGGAGGATCGTCCATGATCAGCGGGAAGACCACGCTCATCGCCCATCTGGGTTTTCCCACGTTCGCGTTCAAGGCGCCGCTGATCTACAACCCGTGGTTCGACAAGAACGGCATCGACGCGGTCGTCGTCCCGATGGGCGTCAAGGCCGAGGAGTACCCGGACTTCTTCCGGTTCCTGTTCAAGCTCACCAACATCCGCGGTGCGCTGGTGACCATGCCGCACAAGGTCACCACGATCTCGTTGGTCGACGAGATCACCCCTACCGCGAAGGTTGCAGGCGCGGCCAACGCCGTGCTGCTGCGCGAGGACGGGTCGTTGCTGGGTGACCAGTTCGACGGCGCCGGGTTCGTGCGCGGGGTGCAGCGCAAGGGGTTCGACCTCGCGGGGAAGAAGGTGCTTGTCGTCGGCAACGGCGGTGTCGGCTCGCCCATCGCCGCCTCGCTCGCCGCGGCCGGCGTCGGCGCGATCAGCTTGTTCGACCCGTACCCCGCCGCCTCGGAGGGCCTGGCCACACGGCTGCGTGAGGCCTACCCGGAGCTCGTGGTCACCACCGGCTCCAAGGATCCGGCCGGGCACGACCTCGTGGTCAACGCCACGCCCCTCGGGATGAAGGACGACGACCCCCTGCCGATGGACGTCGACCGGATCGACCCGGGCACGTTCGTCGGCGAGGTCGTGATGAAGCAGGAGATCACCCCGTTCCTGCGGGAGGCGCAGAGCAAGGGCTGCCCCATCCAGGTCGGCAAGGACATGCTCTTCGAGCAGATCCCGGCTTATCTGGAGTTCTTCGGCTTCGGCACCGCCACGCCGGATGAGCTGCGCGCCGTCTCGAAGGTCGAGGGGTGACCCCCCGGGGTTGCGGAGCCGGCGCAGGGACGTGATCGTTCAGCCGTGACGGACATGGTGACCGAGGTGGCGCCCGGGCTGCACCGGATGGCGCTGCCGCTCGGCATCCACGGCGTCGAGACCGTCAGCGCTTATCTGCTCGCCGGCGGCGACGGGCGCGACACGCTCGTCGACTGCGGCATCGCGGCCGCCGCCACCCCGGACGGCGACCCGGGCCCGGACGGCACCGCGGCCCTCGAGGAGGCCCTGCTCGCCTGTGGCAGCGGGCTCGAGCGGATCGAGCGCCTCGTCGTCACCCACGCCCACATCGACCACTTCGGTCTGGCCGGGGAGGTGGTGCGGCGCAGCGGCGGGCAGCTCCTGATGCACCGCAGCACCGAGCTGGACCTGGCCAAGTACGCCGACCCCGAGGAGGCCGTCGACCGGCGCGAGCTGATGCTGGCCGATCACGGTCTCTACGGGCCCGAGCTGACCGAGAGCTCCCGCGGGCTGTGCGACTGGCTCCCGGTGATGCCGTCGATCGGCCGCCCGAGCACGCTGCTCGACGGCGGCGAGCGCATCGTGGTGGGCGACCGGAGCTGGGAGGTCGTCCACACACCCGGTCACTCACCCGGCCACATCTGCCTGTGGAGCGCGACGGACCGCCTGCTGTGCTCCGGTGACCACCTGCTGCAGGTGGTGTCCCCGCCGGTGACCTTCGAACGCGGCTTCGAGACCGACCCCATGGGGTCGTACCTGGAGTCGCTGGAGCGCGTGGGTACCCTCGCTCCTGATCTTGTGTTGCCCGGCCACGGTGCGCCGTTCCGCGACGGTGCCCGCAGAGCGGCTTCCATCTCGCGGAACAAGCTGCGGCGGTTGACGCAGATCCGCGAGATGGTGGAGGCGCGCGAGCGCACGGCCACCGAGCTCACCGCCGAGCTGTTCCCGACGGCCATGACGGCGGCGCAACGGCACTTCGCCATGGCCGAGATCCTCGCCTACCTCGCCCACCACGAGGTGCGGGGCGTTCTCGCCCGGGGTCGCAGGCCCGACGGCGTGTTCGTGTGGCGGGCGTCAGAGGTCTGACGTCGATACGGGGTAAGACTGATCTGGGTAAAGAGATTCGATGCGCGCAGTCGACGAGACCGGGGAGGGTGCCATGACCGAGCAGGCCGCCGCAGGAGGCGCTGTGAGCGCCGCGGGCACGACGGGTGCGCGACACCGCGTGGTCGTGATCGGCGGCGGGTTCGGGGGGTTGAACGCCGTCCGGGCGCTGGCCGCCGCCGACGCCGACGTGACCGTGGTGGACCGGACGAACCACCACCTGTTCCAGCCGCTGCTCTACCAGGTGGCCGCCGGTATCCTGCCGCCCGGACTGATCGCACCGGCGCTGCGCAGCATCATCAAGAACCAGGCCAACGCCCACGCGGTGCTCGCCGAGGTGACGAAGATCGACCTCGCGAACCGGGAGATCAGCACCGAGGCCCCCGACGGGCGCACGATCGCGCTGGGTTACGACACGCTGGTGGTCGCGGGCGGGGCCACGCACTCGTACTTCGGCCGCGACGAGTTCGCGGAGTTCGCCCCCGGCATGAAGACGATCGAGGACGCCCGGTACCTGCGCGACCGCATCCTGTCGGCGTTCGAACTCGCCGAGATCTCGACGGACCCCGTCGAGCGGGCCGAGCTGCTGACGTTCGTCGTGATCGGGGCGGGCCCGACGGGCGTGGAGATGGTCGGGCAGATCGCGGAACTGGCGCACACGGTGCTGCCGCGCGACTACCGGTCGATCGACACCCGGCAGGCGCGCATCATCCTCCTCGAGGGTGCGCCGTCGGTGCTGCCGCCGTTCGACAAGAAGCTGCAGGTCTACACGAAGCGGGTCCTGGAGAAGATGGGGGTGGAGATCCACCTCAACTCCCTGGCCGTCGGCATGGACGACGACTCGGTCACGGTGAAGGGCCCGGACGGCGTGCAGACGATCCGCTGCCGGACCCGGATCTGGGCCGCCGGCGTCGCGGCGTCGCCGCTGGCGAAGATGCTCGCCGAGCAGTCGGACGTCGAGACCGACAGGGCGGGACGTATCCCGGTCAACCCCGACTGCACCGTCCCGGGGCATCCCGAGGTGTTCGCGATCGGCGACATGATCTCGCTGAACAAGCTCCCCGGCGTGGCGCAGCCCGCGCTGCAGGAGGGCAAGTACGTCGGCAGGGTCATCAAGGCGCGGCTGGCGGGCCTCCCCGCACCGCCCCCGTTCAAGTACTTCGACAAGGGCTCGATGGCCACCATCGGCTACCGGGCGGCGGTGGCCGACGCGTTCAAGGTCAAGGTCACCGGCGTGCTGGCCTACCTCATGTGGGCGTTCATCCACGTGGCCTACCTGGTGGGTTGGGGCAATCGGCTCGGCACGATGTACACCTGGGCGCGGGCGCTCGTGTTCACGAAGAACCGGGGCCACCGCATCATCACCTTCGAGCAGGCGCACACGCAGGTCGAGCACCACCCGCAGCCGCCGAAGGACACCCCGGTGATCGAGCAGTCGGTCCCGCCGGCCACCGGCACGGTCGAGTCGGGTCCGCTGCCGCCCGGTGACCGCCCCGCGGAGCAGGTGCCGGCAGCGGGCCGGGAGACCGGCTGAGCCGTGGTCGCGATCATCGTCAGCCTGGTCGTCGTCGGGGCCGGGCTCTGGCTCGGCGTCGGCCAGGCCGGCACGGAGATGGCCTCGTTCGGATGGCTGCTCGTCGTGCTCGGGCTCGTCTTCCTCGCGGTCAATCTCTACCTGCGGCGACGCGGCTTCGGAATGCCGCGGCGCCGTAACTGAGCCGCATCACCCTTTTGTGTCGTCAGGCTTAATTGTCCGATTAGTGGTTTTCCTCGAATAGGTCCGCTTTTGGGGATGCCATTCAGTGGAAAGCGATCGAACCGTAGTTGACCCTGCCGCGACCTGGGGATGCACTTGCCTTCAGCGAGCACCGATGCCGGTGCGCGGTCCGGAGAGGGTGAGATGAGCGATCAGATCCTTGAGCCACCCGGCTCGCACGAACCCGGCGAGCACGCGAAGACGCCGAAGAAGGCTGCGGCGAGCGGCTGGATCGGCAGCGCGCTGGAGTACTACGACTTCTTCATCTATGCACAGGCCGCTTCGCTGGTCTTCCCGAACATCTTCCTCCCGTCGAACAACCCGCAGGTCGCCATCGTCGCGGCGTTCGCGACCTTCGGCGTCGGCTACGTCGCGCGGCCCATCGGCGCGTTCGTCCTCGGGCACTGGGGCGACACCCACGGCCGCAAGACGGTGCTGGTGTTGTGCATGCTGCTGATGGGCGGCTCGACCTTCCTCGTCGCGCTGCTCCCGACGTACGCCGTGGCCGGCGTCTGGGCCCCGATACTGCTGGTCGCCCTACGCCTGATCCAGGGCTTCGCGGTCGGCGGAGAGATCTCCGGGGCCAGTGCGATGATCCTGGAGCACGCGCCGTTCGGCAGGCGCGGCTACTTCGCCAGCTTCACGCTGCAGGGCGTGCAGGCCGGCCAGATCATCGCCGCCGCCGTCTTCCTGCCGCTGTCCGCGGCGATGTCGCCTGCCGCGTTCCAGTCGTGGGGCTGGCGGATCCCGTTCCTGCTCAGTGCCCTCGTGGTCGTCGCGGGGTACATCATCCGGCGCCGGGTCGACGAGACCCCGGCGTTCCAGGAGGAGGCCGAGCACGGCGAGGTGCCCGCGGCGCCGATCGTCCAGGCGGTGCGCGAGAACGGCATCGACATGCTGCGCGTCGCCTCCATGGCGCTGATGAACGCCATCCCCACCGCGGTGACGGTGTTCGGCGCGACCTTCGCCACGAACGCGGGTTACGGCGTCGGGCTGACGACCACGAACTACCTGTGGATCTCGGTGATCGGCAACGTGGTCGCGGTGATCCTCATCCCGTTCGTCGGCAACCTGACCGATCACATCGGCCGCCGTCCGGTCATCATCATCGGCTGCCTGGGGTCGGGCGTCCTGGCCTACCCGTACCTGTACTTCGTCGCCGCAGGAAACCTCACGATGGCGTTCGTCTTCGCCATCCTCATGTGGGGCATGGTCTACCAGGGCTACAACGCGGTCTTCCCGGCGTTCTTCCAGGAGCTGTTCCCCACCAAGACGCGCGTCACGGCGTTCGCCGTCTCGCAGAACCTCGGCACGCTGATCACCGCGTTCCTGCCGGCGATCTACGCGGCGCTCGTCGGTCCCACCCCGAACACGTGCGTCGTCGAGAAGAAGTTCTCGCCCGACACGCTGCTCCCGTCCGGTCAGACCTGCCGGGCGGCGGCGGACGCCATCGAGTCCGACGTCGTGTGGACGGTCGGCAGCATCACCCTCGGTCTGGCCGTCGTCGCCTCCATCGCGGCCTTCACGGCTCGCGAGACCTACCGCGTCCACCTGAACGACCTCGGCAACAAGGACGCGAGGCCGGTTCCCAAGGACGAGTACGACCGGATCCGTCGCGAGGGGATGAGCACGTCCGTGTGACCTCGTAGGACCACTCGAGCCGGAGGGCCGGGCCGACACCACGTCGGTCCGGCCCTCCGGTCGTTCCTGCCAGTGGAAACCGAACTTCGTCTGCTTTACCCCATATGCACGCCCTGCGACGATCAGGCGACTCGGCCCCGGCCGTCAGGAGGACGCATGCAGGACGAGATCCGCGAGCCAGATGGCTCGCACGAACCCACGGAGTTCGCCAAGCAGCCGAAGAAGGCCGCAGCCAGCGGCTGGATCGGCAGCGCGCTGGAGTACTACGACTTCTTCATCTACGCGCAGGCCGCCGCGCTGGTCTTCCCGAACATCTTCTTCCCGAAGGGCGACCCGCAGATCGCCATCATCGCGGCGTTCGCCACCTTCGGTGTCGGCTACGTCGCGCGGCCCATCGGGGCGTTCGTGCTGGGCCACCTCGGCGACACGCACGGCCGCAAGAACATGCTCGTGCTCTGCATGATGTTGATCGGCATCTCGACGTTCGGTGTGGCGTTCCTGCCCACCTACGAGCAGGTCGGGCTGCTGGCGCCGGCGTTGCTGGTGATCCTGCGGCTGGTCCAGGGCTTCGCGGTCGGGGGTGAGATCGCGGGGGCGAGCGCGATGATCGTCGAACACTCGCCGTTCGGCCGACGGGGCTATTTCGGCAGCTTCACCCTGCAGGGCGTGCAGGCCGGGCAGGTCCTAGCCGCCGCGGTGTTCCTGCCGCTGTCCGCGGTGATGGAGCCGGAGGCCTTCCAGTCGTGGGGCTGGCGGATCCCGTTCCTGCTCAGCGTGTTCGTGGTGATCGCCGGCATCATCATCCGCCGCAAGGTCGACGAGACCCCGGCGTTCCAGGAGGAGGCCGTCCACGGCGAGGTGCCCAAGGCACCCATCAAGCAGGCGGTCAGCGAGAGCGGCCCGGACATGCTGCGCGTGTTCTGCATGTCGCTGATGAACGTCGTCCCGACGACGGTCAACACGTTCGGAGCCACGTTCGCGACCAACGCGGCCTACGGCAACGGGTTCACCACCACCACGTACCTGTGGATCTCGGTGGTCGGCAACGTCGTCGCGGTGGTCCTCATCCCGTTCGTGGGCAACCTGACCGACAAGATCGGGCGACGGCCCTGCATGATCGTCGGCGCGCTGGGCTCGGGGGTGATGGGGTTCCTGTACCTCTACGCCGTCGACTCCCAGAACACCGTCCTGGCGTTCATCAGTGCCATGCTGATGTGGGGGATCGTCTACCAGGGCTACAACGCGACGTTCCCGGCGTTCTACCAGGAGCTGTTCCCGACCCGCACGCGCGTCACCGCGTTCGCGGTCTCGCAGAACCTGGGCACGATGGCGACCGCGTTCCTGCCGGCCGTCTTCGCGACCGTGGCGCCTCCCGGATCGAACGTCCCGCTCATCGTGGGCAGCATCGTCTTCGGCATCGCGATCGTCTCGGCGATCGCGGCGTACACCGCTCGCGAGACCTACCGTCTGCACATGAACGACCTCGGCGTGCCGGGCACCCAGCCCGTCCCGCTCGAGGAGTACAACCGCATCCGCGCGGAGGCCGTCGCCTCCCGCTGACCCACACCGACGGCCGGGTCGCCCGCACGACGGGCGGCCCGGCCGCCGGCGTTCCAGGAAGTCGGCGTTCAGGGACCGGGCGGCGAGACCTGCCCCGGTACCGCGTCGGCGGGCAGCAGGCGCCAGGCCAGCCACAGCAGCAGGGAGTCCACCCAACCGGCGAACGCCAGGGTGCTCAGCGCCCGTTCACGCCCGAGGGCGCCGTCGGGGACGTCCGCGATGTGCCGGATGGTGCTCTGCCGGTCGGCCGCCAGCGCGGTGGCGCTGCGGAGGAGGACGACGCCGATCTGCTCCCGCAGGCTGCCCGGACGGGTGGTGTCGTGGTGATCGGCCATCGGACGCCCTCCTCAGGGGACGGGTGTACCCGGCACCACCCGCGGCGGCGGGCGGCGGAGGCTGCGGTTGCGGTGGGCCCGCATGAACGCGTACCAGCCCGTGGGCAGGCCGTCGACGGTCTCGTCGGGGAACCGGGCGCGGGCCCGGCGGGTGACCGACCGGCCGAGGACCACCGCGTCGACGACCGCGACGGCGAGGAGCACGGCGCAGATCAGCAGCAGCCAGCGCTGCAGGTCGCTGCGCGGACCGAGCGCCGCGATCAGGGTGCCGCCGAAGCCGGGCGCGAACAGGCCCACGAGCCCGCGGCGGGCGTCGACGAGGTCCCGGACGTAGGCCCGCACCGGGCCGCGGTCGCGGGGCTGCAGGGTCTCGTCGGGCGGATCGGCGGCCCGGCGTGCTGTCGGCCCGGTCGAAGGGGACGCGGCCGAGGGAGGCGCGACGCGTGTCCAGCGATCGGCGTCGCGGGGGGCGCGACCCTTGCGGTCGCGCCGGCTGCCCGTCATCGCCCGTCCGATCGCACCTGCACCACGACCTCGGAGGATACGGGACCTCGGAGAGCACAGGGGGACGAGGCGTCGTCCGGGAGCGATCCGTCCTTCACTGAGCGGAACGCGTGCGACGGCCGGTTGTCGTCCGACGAGCGGTCGGCGACGCTCCCGAGGTGACCGTGGAGAAGGCCGTCGAGCTGATCGGCACCGGCGACTCGGTGCAGGACGCCGTGGCCGAGGCGCTCGACCGGGCCCGCATGTCGCTCGAGGGGATCACCGGGTTCGAGGTCACCCGCATCTCGGGAGTGGTCGACGGCGCCACCACCGAGTACCGGGTCGAGATGCGGGTGTGGTTCGTGCTGCGCGAGCGCATGCACGGCTGAGGGCCGGTCGTGAGCGAAGCCGCCGAGATCTCGCGCATCGTCCTGCCCGTCGGGGTCAACGCCGTCGAGACCGTGAACTGCTACGTGCTGCCCGACGGCGACCGCGTCACCGTCGTCGACTGCGGCGTGTGGCGGCCCGATCTGCCCGACGGCGGCCTCGCGGCCCTCGAGGCCGGGCTGCACGGCGCGGGCTACGGCCTGACCGACGTCGGCCGGATCGTGGTCACCCACGCCCACATCGACCACTACGGCCTGGCCGGGCGCGTGATGGAGCTGACCGGCGCCGAGCTCGCGATGCACGCGCTCACGGACCTGGACTGCGAGAAGTACCGGCACCCCGACACCGCGCGCGCCCGGCGCCGCGACACCTACGCCGACCACGGCGTCTCCGAGGCCGAGCGCGGCGACCTCGCCCACCACCTCACGCGGTGGCTGCCGTACCTGCACTCGGTGGTCGAGGCCTCGCACCGGCTGCGCGGCGGGGAGGAGCTGACGGTCGGTGGCGACGCCTGGCAGATCGTGCACACCCCCGGGCACTCGCTCGGCCACGTCTGCCTGTGGTCGCCTGCCAGGAAGACGCTGCTGTCGGGTGACCACCTGCTGCCGGGGATCACCCCGCCGGTCACCTTCGAGCGCGGCTTCGACGCGGACCCGCTGCGCAGCTACCTGACGTCGCTGCGGGCGATCGCGGACCTGCGGCCGCAGACGGTGCTGCCCGGCCACGGCACCCCTTTCGGGGAGCCGCAGGGACGGATCGAGGCGATCCTGCGCACCAAGGTCCGGCGACTGGAGAAGATCCGCCGGGCGATCGGGCAGCAGCCGCGGTCCATCGTCGAGCTCGCCGACCTGCTCGTCGCCAAGGCGGTGCTCGCCCACCAGCGCCAGCTCGCCATCAACGAGACGCTCGCGCACGTGGCGTACCTGCGGTGGTCCGGGGTCGTGGAGCGGCGCACCCGGCCCGACGGGGTCTACGAGTGGTACGCGACCGCGGACACGCCGCTCGACGTCACGGCCCTGGCCGCCTCCTGATCGTCTGGCCTGGACTTCGCTCGCTGTGCAGGGCGCCGCGCATGTCAGAACCCGAGCGCCGCCCCAGACACCGCGCGGTGTCGCCGGTTCGGCGCGCTGTTACCGCAGGCGCAGGCGGCGGTGCGCGGCCATCCGGATGGGGGCGTTGACCTCGCCGTAGCCCTCGTAGCCGCCGATGCGCTGCACCACCTCGAAGAACACCCGCCCGCCCAGCACCTCGGTGTAGAAGTGCAGGAACTCGCCGTGCTCGTCGCGGTCGAGCAGCACGTTCAGCTCCCGCATCTCGGCGAGCTGCTCCTCCGGCGGAGCCAGGCGCGCGTCGAGGTCGTCGTAGTAGTTGTCCGGGATCGGCAGCAGCGGTGCTCCCGCCTCCCGGGCGGCGCGGGCGGCGCCGAGCACGTCCGCGCAGGCGAACGCGACGTGCTGGGGCTCCGCGACGCCGGGTGCCCACTCGCCGCGGCGGAGCACGGACACGCTCAGCCCGAGCCGGAGCGTCCGTTCGGGGTCGGCGACCGTCCGGTTGCGGACGAGGCCGAACGGTGCCGCGACCTCCGACGCGTGCTGGGTGGCCAGCCCCAGCAGGCTGCGGTAGAAGAGCGCGGCCTCGTCGAAGTTGTCGAACGGCTGCGTCATGGCGACGTGGTCGATGGAGCCGATCGATCCGGACCCCGGGGCGGCTCCGTCGTCGGCGGGGAAGTCGGTGAGCCACCCGTCCTCGGCACCGGTGCGGCAGAAGAACACCGAGGTCCCGTCCGGTGCGGCGACCGCCGAGAGGTCCGCCTCGGCGGCCCCACGGGTGCGGGGGAGCACCGGGGCCAGCAGCGCCGTGGCCCGTTCCGCGGCCGCCGTCGGGTCGTCGACCTCGACGCCGACGGCCGCGACGGCCGCCCCGTGTGCCGAGGGCTGGGCGTTGAGCAGCACCCGGGCCTGGCCCTGCGACCACAGCTGCACCGGCTTCGTGCGGTGCGAGCCGGAGTGGGTGAACCCGAGCGCGGCCAGCGTGCGCGCGATCGCGGGCTCGCAGTCGTCGTCGACGGCGACCTCGGCGAAGGCGAAGCCGTGCAGCCGGGGTGTGGCCGGGAGCGCAGGGCCGCCCACCTCGACGCCCGGCGGGAGGTGACCCAGGTCGGGGTCGCGGACGGCCTCGGCCAGCGCGAGCAGCGAGCGCAGGGCGTCCACCCCGGCGCGGCGCGGGTCGGCCTGGCGGAACACGTCGTTGAAGACCTCGAGCGACAGCGGCCCGGTGTAACCCGCGGCCCACACGTGCCCGAGGAACGCCGGCAGGTCGAACGCCCCCTGGCCGGGGAACAGCCGGTGGTGGCGGCTCCACTGCAGCACGTTCATGTCCATGTGCGGGGCGTCGGCCAGCTGCAGGAAGAACAGCTTCTCGCCCGGGATGTCCCGGATCCCGGCGGGATCGCTGCCGCGGGAGAGGATGTGGAAGCTGTCGACGCACAGGCCCAGCGCCGGGTGGTCGGCCCGGCGGACGACCTCCCACGACCGCTCGTAGGTGTTGACGTGCCTGCCCCACGCCAGTGCCTCGTAGGAGATGCGCAGGCCCCGTGCGGCGGCGCGGTCGGCGAGGGCGTGCAGTTGCTCGGCGATCTGCCCGTCGTCGTCGACGGCGTCGGGGGCCACCGACGAGCAGACGAGGATCAGGTCGGTGCCCAGGGCCTCCATGACGTCGAACTTGCGCTCCGCCCGCCGCAGGTTGGCCGCCCGACGTTCGGGATCGGTCGAGTCGAAGTCGCGGAAGGGCTGGTAGAGGTCGATGGTCAGGCCGAGGTCCGCGCACCGTCGCCGGATCTCGGCGGCGGACGACGGCGACGCGACGAAGTCGGGCTCGAAGATCTCGACGCCGTCGAAGCCGGCCGCGGCGGCCGCGGCCAGCTTGTCCTCCAACGTGCCGGACAGGCAGACGGTGGCGACGGCGGTGCGGGGACGCTGCGCCCGCCCGGGGGCGGCGCTCGTGGGCTCGGCGGACACGGACATTCCCGTTTCCCCTCTCGACGCGGCGGGCACGGCGGGCACGGCGGGCACGGCGGCATGGCAAGCCTGCTCACGCGGCTCCCGGCCCGGTACCTGTGCGCCGGGTGTTCCCGGCCAGTGGGTCCCGTCGCGCCCGGCCGCTCACCACCAGCCCTGGCGGCGCGCCCAGATCAGCATGGCCACCGACATCGCGGCCATGAAGATCAGCAGCCCGACCAGCCGCTGATGTGCGTGCTGTCGTTGACGATGACGTTCATGCCCATGATCGACGACACCGCGGTCACGGGCAGGGTCACGGCCGCGATGACGGCGAGGCGCTCCGCCGCGATCGTCATCTTCGTGTTGGTGCGGGTCTGGTAGAACTCGATCACACCCTGCAGGTACTCCCGTTGCGCGTCGCCCATCTGCGCGGTGCGGCGGAACTGGTCCTCCACGTCCGCGACCAGGGGCCGGCCGGCGTCGCCGACGGCCGGCAGCGCGGCCATCCGCCCGTAGACCTCCCGGCTCAGCGCGGCGATCGTCCGGACGGTGAGCAGGCCGTGCCGGACCTGGAAGAGCTCTTCGAGGAACTTCTCGGCGTCGCCGTGGTGCCCGGAGGTGACCTGCCGTTCCAGCGCCCACACCTCCTCGGTGAGGGCGGCGAGGTAATCGCGCAACCGCGCCGTCAGCGCCGCCACGACGGCGAACGACAGCTCGTGGGCGCCGGTCGGGTGGAACCGGTCCGCGAGCAGCGCCGTGAGACCGCTCCGGTCTCGACCCGCGCCGCCTCGGGAGCGACCTTCGGGTTCAGCGGACCGTGCACGGTGACGTACCAGCCGGGGCCGATGAACTGATCGAGTTCGACATAGTGAACATGCCCGCGGGCACCGCGTTCCGGCGAGTGCAGGACCACGAACAGGTGGTCGGAGTAGAGGTGCACCTTCGGCACGGGGTTGCGTCGCGCGCAGTCGGCCGCCGCCCGCGGGTGGATGCCGAACCGCTGCGTCAACGCGGCCGCGGCGGCCTCGTCCCAGAGCGGGACGTCCACCCAGAGCACGCCCCGACCGGCGTGCACGTCGGCGAGAAGCTCGTCGAGCTCGTCGGCCGATCGTGGCTGTACGCCGCCGGCGGTGATCAGCAGGACGTCCACTGCGTGGAGTGTCGACGTGCACAAGTGCCGGGCGTGTGAAATTCCGGTCAGCGGTAGGGGGTGCGAAGTGGTCGGTTTACCACGCACTATGGAGGCATGGTGGATGAGTCGTCGCGCGATGTCGCCGAGCGAGCTGCAGGGGTGCTGGCACCCGAGTCCGATCTGTTCGAGGACCTCGACTCGGCGGGGTTCGGTGAAGCGCTGACCACAGCCCTGCAGTCGAGCCTGGCCGACCCGACCGCCCCGGCCCGCGCCACCCTGCAGTGGTGGACGGACCTCGCCCGCATCCCGATGGTCGCCACCACGGCGTGGTTCGGCCGCGAGATCGAGACGCCGGTGCCCGTCGACCCGAAGGATCGCCGGTTCGCCGACCCGGCGTGGAGCACGAACCCGTGGTTCTTCGGCGTGCGGCTGGCCTACCTGTCGACGTGCCGGTACGCGCAGGAAGTCGTGGGTGCCGCGTCCGTCGAGGCGGACGTCGCGCAGAAGGCCGAGCTCGCGCTGAACCTCGCGCTCGACGCCCTCGCGCCCACGAACTTCCTCCCGCTGAACCCGGCCGCCCTGAAGCGGGCGTTCGACACCGCTGGGGCGAGCGTCGTCAAGGGCACGATGACCTTGCTCGACGACCTGGTCAACAACAACGGCCGGCCGCGCCAGGTCGACACCAGCGGCTTCGAGGTGGGCCGCAACCTCGCCGCGACCCCGGGCAAGGTCGTGTTCCGCAACGAGCTCATGGAGCTCATCCAGTACGCGCCGCAGACCGAGCAGGTCCACGCCCGGCCGCTGCTGTGCAGCCCGCCCTGGATCAACAAGTACTACGTGATGGACCTCGCGCCAGGACGCAGCTTCGTCGAGTGGGCCGTGCAGCACGGCCGCACGGTCTTCGCGATCAGCTACCTCAACCCGTCCAAGGACATGGGCGGCACCACGATGGACGACTACCTGGTCAACGGCCCGCAGACCGCGCTGGACGTCATCCAGGAGATCACCGGTGCGGAGACGATCGACATCGTCGGGCTGTGCCTGGGCGGTGCAATGACCGCGATCACGGCCGCCTACCTGACGCAGGGCAACGACAGCCGCGTCGGCACGCTGACGCTGCTGAACACGATGCTGGACTACGCCGATCCGGGTGTGCTCGGCAACTTCACCGACGAGCGCACCGTCGAGAAGCTGATCAAGAAGATCGCCAAGGCCGGCACCCTCGAGGGCACGTCGATGGCCGGGACGTTCGACATCCTGCGGGCCAACGACCTGATTTTCAACTACGTGGTGAGCAACTGGCTGATGGGCCAGGACCCGCCGTCGTTCGACATCCTGGCCTGGAACGGCGACAGCACCCGGATGCCGGCGGCGATGCACGCGTTCTACCTGCGCAACTTCTACGTCCGCAACAAGCTGGCCGCGGGCACGCTGGAGATCGCGGGCCGCACCATCGACCTGAGCGCGATCAAGTCACCGACCTACATCGTCAGCGCCATCAACGACCACATCGTGCCGTGGGAGTCGGCGTACAAGACCACGTCGCTGGTCAGCGGCCCGGTGCGGTTCGTGCTCAGCAGTGGTGGCCACATCGCGGGCATCGTCAACCCGCCGAGCCCGAAGGCGTGGTTCCTCGCCCAGGACGACGATTCCGCGCCGAGGTCGGCCGAGACGTGGCGGGAGACCGCGCAGCGCAAGGCCGGCACGTGGTGGGAGGACTGGACCCGCTGGTCGACCGAGACCGCAGGTGACCTGATCGACCCGCCGCAGCTCGGCAGCGACCGGTACCCGGTGCTGGGCGACGCCCCGGGGCGCTACGTCTACACCTGATCGGTCCCGCAGCGCGCTCCGGAGCGTGGCACGGCTCCGGAGCGCGGCGGGAACGGGCCGTGGAGCCGGTGCGCTCTAGGCGTGGGTGAACGTCCGCTGGCCCACGGCGCGCATGTGACGGCGAGGTTCGGTGGCCAGCTCGCGCGAGAGGCTGCGGGAGGCCACGGCCAGCGCAGCGGTCACGGGCTGCAGTTCGCGGCTCAGGTCCGCGACGGCGAGCTCGATCGCCGCGACGACGTCGCCGCCCGGCCCGAACACCGGCATCGCCACGCCCGACACGCCCTGCTCGAGCTCCCACCGCGTCACGGCGACCCGGGTCAGCCGGGTGACCGCCAGGGCGCGGCGGAACCGGTCCGGTGAGGTGACCGTGTGCGGGGTGTAGGCCCGCAGGCCGCGGGTCAGGACGGCGTCGACGATCTCCGGGTCCGAGAAGGCGAGCAGCGCCCGGCCCAGCGCGGTGGCGTGAGCGGGCAGCGTGGCAGCGGGGGAGAACGACGACACCGGGCGGGTACCGGGCTGCTTCTCCAGGTAGGCGACCTCCGGGCCCGCCAGCACGCCCAGGCGGGCGCGACTGCGGGTGGCGCCTGCGAGGTCGTCCAGCACCCATGGGGCCCGCTCGACGACGCTGGGGGCGACCGCGTCACCCGTGCCGAGCATGCGCAGCGGCAGGCCCACCCGGTACAGCCCGTCGTCCGTGCGGTCGAGGAGCCGCCACGACGCGAGCTCGGAGGTGAGCCGGTGCGCGGTGGACACCGGCAGACCGGCGAGCCGGGCGATCTCGGTGAGGGAGTGCACGCTGCCCTCGGTGAAGGTCATGAGAATCGAGGTGATCTTGCTCGTCACCGAGCGCCCGGATTCGGTGGAGTTCCCCGCCATCACGATCCCTCCTGCTCGTCGACGTGCAGGACCGGAACCACCGCATCCCGCCGCGCCGTGTGATCGGTATCGCGTCCAGGAAACACGGGCG
Organism: Pseudonocardia charpentierae; assembly: GCF_031845345.1. NCBI lineage: Bacteria > Bacillati > Actinomycetota > Actinomycetes > Pseudonocardiales > Pseudonocardiaceae > Pseudonocardia > Pseudonocardia charpentierae. The sequence continues at coordinate 117,807 of NZ_JAVREJ010000015.1, forward strand.
CCGGGCCCGCCACCAGAGCGTCACACGGGCGACACGATCCGTCCAGCGGATGCGTGACCGGCCCGTGACACCCGTCGGTGACGGATCACGCGACGCACCCGGAGATCCCCGACGTCGTGGCGTACCCCAGGCCGGTCCCCGCCGAACCCCGGGGTCGCTCACCGGGGCGGACGGGACCCGTCCGGCGGCACGATGCCGGGGTGGAGTTGGACTGGTTGCGGACGTTCCTCGCGGTGGTGGACCGCGGGGGGTTCACCGCTGCCGCGGAGCAGGTGCACCGCTCCCAGTCCCGGGTCAGCGCGCACATCGCCGCGCTGGAGCGCGAGCTGGGTGTCACGTTGCTCGAACGCACGCGCCGGCCAGTGCAGGTGACGCACGCCGGCGAGGTGCTCGCCGAGCACGCGCGCGAGATCCTCGCCGCCATCGGCTCCGCCCGCTCCGCCGTCGGTGCCGCCAGAGGCCTCGACGAAGGACGTCTCACCCTCCTCACCACCCCGTGCCTCGGCACCGCCTTCCTGCCCGCTCCGCTCGCGAAACTCGCCGCCGCCCACCCCGGCGTGCGGTTCGAGGTGCTGGAGGACGGCCGCCACGACGTCGAGCGGCGCTTCCTCGACGACGGCGTCGCGCTCGCCGTGCTGCCCACTCTCACCGCCCCGGCCGCGCCCGGACTCCGGGAACGTGTGCTGTGGTCCGAGCCGCTCCGCGCCGTCGTGCCCGCCGACCACCGGTTCGCCCGCGACGGCGGCTCCGTGTCCGTCGACGAGCTCGTGCGGGAGCCGCTCGTGGTCGCCGGCGCGTCCGGCGACGCGATGCCCGAGGTCCTCGACCTGCTCACCCGCCGGGGTGTGGTCGCCTCCGTCGCGGCGACGGCCGACTGCCCCGACACCGTCGCCGCCCTGGTCCGCGTCGGGCTCGGGGTCGGGCTGCTGACCGAGGTCGCGGCGCGCGCGGCCGGGGCGGGCGACGGGCTCGTCACCGTCCCGCTCGCCGACCCCGACCTGCGCCGCCGGGTCGCCGCCTACTGGTACGACGTACTGCTCGGCACCGAGCTCGGGCGTGCCCTGCACGCCGAGGTGCTCGGCGCCGCGCCGCCCGAGGGCGCGGTGGGCCTTCCCGACGACGACCTCCGGGCGTTCCGCGGGCCGGTCCTGGTCGATCCCGCCTCTCACGTGGGCGCTCACGGGGGCGGACGGCGGTAGGGTCGCCCTCGGGGCGCCGCGGGTGAGGCCGCCCGGCGCGGGAAGGACACGCGGCATGGGCGGCAGTGGCGGCGGGGTCGGTGACGTCCCGTTCGTCGGCCGGCGGGCCGAGCTCGCCCTGCTCCGCGACCGGCTCGCCGCCGCGATCCGCAACGAGCCCGCCGTCGTCCAGGTCGAGGGGCCGCCGGGGATCGGCAAGACCGCGCTCGTCGACCGGTTCCTGGCCGAGGCCACGGACCTGACGGACATCACGGACGCCGGTCGGGCCGGGCGTGCACCCCGGGTGTTGCGGGTCAGCGGCGACGAGAGCGAGACCCTGCTGCCCTACGGCGTGGTCGAGCAGCTCGCCCGGGTCGCCGGACCCGCGGGTGCCCCGCTGACCGTCGCGGACGACCTCGCGACACCCGACGGCGTGCCGCTCGACGACCCGGTCACCGTCGGCACCCGGATCCTGCGCGTGTTCGACGTGCTCGGCCGCGACGGACCGTTGATCCTCGTGATCGACGACGCGCACTGGGCGGACCTGCCGTCGCTGCGCGCACTGATCTTCGCGCTCCGCCGGATGGTCGCCGACCAGCTGCTCGCCCTGGTGGTGACCCGCGACGACGCCGTCCCGCTGTTGCCCGGCGGCCTCCGCAGGCTCGTCACCGGGCACCGTGGCACGGTGCTGCGGCTCGCGGGGTTGGGGGAGGACGAGCTGCGCGACCTGGCCGCTCTGCTGGGTGTCGAGGGCGCCGGGCCCACCGTCCGGGCCGCCCGGACGCTGCGCGAGGCGACCGGCGGCAGCCCGCTCCACGCCCGCGCACTGCTGGAGGAGTTCCCGGCCCGGCGGTGGACCGGTCGTGAGCCGCTGCCGGCGCCGCGTTCCTTCCGCGTGCTGGTGGCCGAGCGGTGCCGTGGCGCGGCGCCGGCGACCCTCGCGCTCGTCGAGGCGGCCGCGGTGCTCGGCAGCGGGGCCGAGCTGGCCGCGGCCGCACGGCTCGGCGGGGTCGCCGACCCGCTGGCCGCGCTGGACGAGGCGGTGAAGCTGGACCTGCTCGTGCCGGGCGACGTCGGCGACCGGTGGCCGGTGTCCTTCCCCCACCCGCTGGTCCGCGCCGCCGTCCACGACGGGCTCGGGCCGGCCCGCCGCGCCGCGCTGCACCTCGCGGCCGCGCGGCTGGCCGAGGCCGAGGGCGACGCCGTCGGGGTGCTGCGGCACCGGGTCGCGGCTGCGGCCGGTCCGGACGCCGCGCTGGCCGCCGATCTCGCCGACCTCGCCCGGCAGGAGGCGGAGAAGCACGCCTGGCCCGCTGCCGCCGCACACCTCGTCCAGGCGGCCCGGCTCGACCCGGACCGCGCCCGCGCCCAGGAGCGCCTGCTGGGCGGCGTCAACTGGATGCTGCTGACCGGCGACATCGCGCAGGCGCAGACCTTCGCCGCGGAGGTGGGTGCCTTCCCTCCCGGTCCGTTGCGCGACAGCGTGCTCGGTTTCCTCGCCCGCGCGCACGGCGACCCGGTGGCGGCCGAAGGGCTGCTGCGCAGCGCGTGGGAGCGGTGCCGGGCGGTCGACGGGCAGGCCGGGGTGGCGCCGGAGGTGGCCGCCACGATCGCGCTGCAGAACGCCGTGCACCGCTACGGACGCCTCGACGGCGCCGGGACGGTCGAGTGGAGCCGCCGCGCGCTGTCCCTGGCCGGCCCCGGAACCGCGGGTCACCAGGCCGCACGGGCCTACCTCGCGTACGGCCTGGGCTACACGGGCGCGGTCGAGGAGGCCTACGCCGCGGTCGGGGGAGCGGTGGAGCGGGCCGCCGAGCCGGCCTTCTCGTGGCTGCAGCCGCGGTCCGCACGGGGTCTGCTGCGCCTGGTCGACGACGACCTCGACGGCGCCCGGGACGACCTGGGGTCGGCGGCGGCGGGCGCCTTCGCGCTCGGTGTGGCGTCCACGGCCTCGTACTGCTTCGCCTACCTGGCCCGCGCCGAGTACTTCGCCGGGGCGTGGGACGACGCCGTGGTGCACGCCGAACGGGCCGCCGCGCTCGCCGCGGAGGCGGACCTGGACTTCACCGTGGCGATGGCGCTGGCCGTGGCCGCGCTCGTCCCGGCGGCGCGCGGCGACCACGACACCGCGGCCGCCCTGCTGCGCGACGCGACGCGGCCGCACGACTACGAGCGCTCGATCGCCTCGGTCGGGCTGGCGCGGGCGCGGCTCGCCGACGCCGACGGTGACGCCGGCGGCGTGCTCGCCGCGCTGGAGCCGCTGCGCGACCTGCCGTACCGCGACGCCGTCGACGAGCCGGGCTTCTGGGCGTGGCACGACCTGTACGCCGACGCTCTGGTCGCCCTGGGACGGGTGGACGAGGCCGACACCTTCCTCGTACCGCACGAGTGGCGGGCCGACGACCGCGGCCGGGCGGCTCCGATCGCCCGTCTGGCCCGGGCGCGCGGCCGGATCGAGGCCGCCGCCGAACGCCCGGAAACCGCGGAGGCCGCGTTCGACCGGGCGCTGGAGGCGATGGAACGGGTCGCGCTCCCGTTCGAGCGGGCCCGTGTCGAACTGGCAGCAGGCGCCTTCCACCGCCGCGCCGGGCGCCGCAGGCGCGCCGTCGACCTCTTGGAGAGCGCGCGCCGCGGTTTCGTCGCGCTCGGCGCACAGCCGTACCGCGAGCGCTGCGACCGCGAGCTGGCCGCATCCGGACTGCACCCGGCGGACCGCGACGAGCGGTACCGCGCGGGACTGACGTCGCAGGAGCTCGTGGTGGCCCGCCTGGCCGCCGCCGGACGCAGCAACCGCGAGGTGGCCGCGGAGCTGGTGGTGAGCGTCAAGACCATCGAGTTCCACCTGCGCAACGTCTTCCACAAGCTCGGCGTGACGTCGCGGCGCGAGCTGCCCGGACGGCTCGCGGCGCTCGACGCGGCCTGACCACCCGTCGCCGTTCCCACTCGCCGGAACCGACCGTGGGCACGGTTGCAGACCGGGACGTCGGCAGACGAGTCTCATGACCGTGCAGCCCGCTCTCCATCAAGACCTCGCCGACGAGTTGTGGGAGGCCGATCGCTCGGCCAAGCCCATCGCTCCCCTGACCGACCGCCACGACGGACTCGACATCGAGGACGCCTACGCGATCCAGTCGATCAACATCGAGCGGCGTGTCGCCGCGGGCCAGAAGGTCATCGGCCGCAAGGTCGGCCTGACCAGCAAGCCCATGCAGGAGCTGCTCGGGGTGAACGAGCCCGACTTCGGCGTGCTCACCGACGAGATGTTCGTCGAGGACGGCGACCTCATCGCCCTGTCGCGGCTGAACCAGCCCCGGGTCGAGGCGGAGCTGGCCTTCGTGATGGAGCGCGACCTGGCCGGTCCCGGCGTCACCACCGCGGGTGCCCTGGCGGCGATCGCCGGGGCGTTGCCGGCGGTCGAGATCGTCGACAGCCGCGTCGCCGACTGGAAGATCAAGCTCGTCGACACCGTCGCGGACAACGCCTCGTCCGGCCTGCTGGTGTTGGGCGGCCGGATGCGCAAGGTCGAGGACCTGGACCTGCGGCTGCTCGGCGTGGTGGTGTCGCGCAACGGCGAGATGCTCGACACCGGCGCCGGTGCCGCGGCGCTGGGCAACCCGGCCCGCTGCGTGGCCTGGCTGGCCAACAAGCTCGGCAGCCTCGGCTCGGGGCTCAAGGCGGGCGACGTCGTCCTTCCCGGCGCCGTGCACAAGATGGTGCCGGTGAACCCGGGCGACGTGTTCCGTGCGGAGTTCGCCCACTTGGGCGCGGTGACCGTGCGTTTCTCGAAGGCAGTGACATCGGACGAGGGGAAGTGACAGTGGCCATCACCGCTCAGGAGATCGCCGACACCCTCGTCACGTCGGAGCGGGAACGCAAGGGCATCGCGCAGTTCAGCGACGAGCACCCCGACATCCCGGTCGAGACGGCGTTCGAGGCGCAGAAGCTGTTCGTGCAGTCGAAGCTGGACGCCGGCGAGACCTTCGTCGGTTGGAAGCTCGGCCTCACCAGCCGCAACAAGCAGCAGGCCATGGGCCTCGCGGCGCCGCTGTACGGGCGTGTCACCAGCGGCATGCTCTTCGCGCACGGCGAGCCGGTGCACCTCGACCGGTTCATCCACCCCCGCGTGGAGTCCGAGATCGCGTTCCTGCTGGCCCGCGACATCACCGGGCCCGCCACCATCGCCTCGGTGCTGGCGGCGACCGAAGTGGTCTTCGCGGCGGTCGACGTGCTCGACTCCCGCTACGAGAGCTTCAAGTTCACGCTGTCCGACGTCGTGGCCGACAATGCCAGCGCCGCCGGCTTCTACCTGGGCCCGATCGCCCGGCGACCCTCCGAGCTCCCGGATCTGTCGCTGCTGGGCGCCGTCGTCCGGGTGGACGGCGAGGTCGCCATGACCGCCGCGGGGGCCGCCGTCATGGGGCACCCGGCCGCATCCGTGGCCTACCTGGCCAACGAGCTCGCCGCGAAGGGCGAGGAGGGCCTCAAGGCGGGGCAGCTCGTGTTCTCCGGCGGGGTCACGGCGCCGGTCCCGGTCGTCGCGGGCGGGAGCGTCACCTTCGAGTTCGACCAGCTCGGGGCGATCGAGGTCTTCGGCGTCTGAGCTCCTGGGCCTGGGAAGGGTGGCGGGTGTGTTCATCTCCACGGCGGTCGTGTCCACGGACGCGGCCGCCCGCTACGCCAAGCAGCTGCTCGCGCACCTCGGCCGCAAGGCCGGGGTCGAGCCCGTCGACGGCGATCCCGACGCCGGACGGCTGACGTTGTCGGCCGGTACCGCGATCGTCCGTCCGCGGGCCGACCACCTGCTGCTGGAGGCGCGTGCGGACGACGCCGAGTCGCTGGCCCTGGTCGAGGACGTCCTCGGCCGCCACCTCGAGCGCTTCGGTGCCCGCCGCGAGCTGACCGTCAGCTGGCAGCGCGACGCTCCGGCGGACGCCTGAGAGGCGTATCGCGGGGGCGTACCGTGATCTGCTTGATATAGTTCGCGGCCCGACCGGAGATCCGGGGCCACCGCCCGGGTCGGCCCCGAGAGGAACCATGCCGCGACGCCGATCGACCCGAGCCCTCACCTCCGGCCTCCGTGCACTGCTGCCGGATCTGCGGCGCAGGCCATCCCGCAAGCCGAAGGCGGCGCCCGCACGCAAGCCTGCCCGGCAGGCGGCGGCCGGGACCTGGGTCACCGGCAGCCACATCGGCCCCGCGGGTGGGCGCTCCTACGACGTGTACGTCCCGGCCGGGCTGCGGCGGCGCAGCGCCGCACCGCTGGTCGTGCTGCTGCACGGGTGCGGCCAGACGCCTGCCGAGTTCGCGGACGCGACGCGGTTCACCGCGGCCGCCGACCGCAGCGGCTTCCTGCTGGTGGTGCCCCACCAGCAGACGCGCCACCACCCGCAGCGCTGCTGGCGCTGGTACGAGGCGGCGCACCAGCGCCGCGGGGCGGGGGAGCCCGCCGTGATCGCCGGGATCGTCGCGCAGGTCGCCGCCGACGAGATCCGGTGGCGCGTCGACCAGCGCCGGGTCTACGTCGCCGGGATCTCGGCCGGGGGAGCCATGGCGCTCACCGTCGCCGCCGCCTACCCGGACGTGTTCGCCGCGGTCGGCGCCCACTCCGCGCCGGCGTACCGGTCGTCGAGCGGGCCCGCGCAGGCGCTGGCGGCGATGGGGGCCCGCACGGAGGTGCCCGCACCCCTGCCCGGCGCCACCGCGTTGCCGCCGGCGATCGTCGTCCAGGGTCGGGCCGATTCGGTGGTGCGTCCGCAGAACGGCGACCGCGTGGCCGACCAGTGGCTCGCCCACCGCGCCGTGGCGCCCGGCGACGACCCGGTGGTCCGCAGCCGCTCCGACACCGGGAACACCACGGACGGCCGGACCTACCAGGTGCTCCGCTGGTACACCGCGCGTGGCCGCAAGGTGCTGGAGTACTGGTCGGTCGACCGGCTGGCGCACGCGTGGTCGGGCGGGCGCAAGAACGGGTCGTTCAGCGATCCGGCCGGCCCCCGGGCGACGACGCTGATGTGGGCGTTCTTCCGGTTGCACGCCCTGGACCGGCGCGCCGGTCGCCGGCTCGCGCCCGCCGCCGGGGCCTGAGCGGGTCCGGAGGCCCGGGCCACGGGGGAGATCGACCAGGCGGCCGGTGTCGTCGGGCGCGATCCCGACGTCGACGCCGCCGGGTTGCAGGTCCTGGTCGAACATGACCTCGACGTGGTCGGGTGCGGTCGCAAGGACGGCCCCGTCTTCGGGGAGCAGGTGGTGGACCTGCAGGCCGGTCCCGGTGGCGCCCGCCGACCCGGCACCGGGAAACAGGATCGCGAGTCCGGCCAGGAACGCGAGTGCGAGCCGGAGGAGTGTGACGCGCACGAGGGCGGGCACGGCCGCCTCCTTCCGCGGGGATCCGGGACGCGCAGTCCGATCCACCCCAGCAGCGCGCACTTGGGCCGACCTTGGGACCGGGCTCCGACCTGCGCCCCCGTGGGTTGGGGGTGGCCCCCGGCGTTTGTGTACGGCTCAATCAAGGTGGCCGCGGGTCGTCGGGGGCCCGGGACGCAGGAGGGGCGCCGATGGAGCAGACCGCACCGGACGGTGTCGACGGATGCCGCCCGTTCACCGTGCACGTGTTCGGCCACACCACCGTGTCCACGCCCGACCGGACGCTGCGCGCGTCGGACTTCACGGGCGTCAAGCCGCGCCAGATCCTCGAGCTGGTCGCGCTCGGCCGGGGTGAGCCAGTGCGCAAGACCGTGATCGCCGAGCACATCTGGTCCGGCCGGCCGCCGCGGCGCTGGCAGGTCACGCTGGAGAGCTACGTCGCCCTGCTGCGCCGGGCGCTTCAGCCGGGCGTGCCCGGGCGGGCGACGGTGCTGGGCACCACGCCGGGGGGCTACCGCTTCGACACCGAGCGCGTGCGCATCGACCTGCACGACTTCGAGGAACGGATCCGTCGGGCCGGGCACACCGCGCCTGGCCAGGCCCTGCGGTTCTGGGAGAGCGCGGTGAGCATCGCGGACGGCACCCTGCTGGCCACGGAGCCCTATGCCGCGTGGGCGGTCGACGCCCGGCGCGCCCACGAGCGCGCGCTGCACGCCGCCGCCGCGGCAGGGGCCGAGATCGCGCTGGCGCTGCGCGAGGCGGAACGCGCGGTTCCGCTCGCCCGCCTCGCCACCGCTCGACCCGCTGGCCGAGCACGGCTGGCAGCTGCTCATCCGGGCGGAGCTCGCCGCCGGACGGCGTGCCGAGGCTGCGCACGCCTTCCACGCCTGCCGTGCCGGCCTCCGACGCGATCTCGGCCTGGAGCCCGACGTGCGCACCCGCGAGCTCTTCGCCGACGTTCTCGCCGGTCACGCGGTGTGACGTAGCCTCACGCTGTGCCGCGATTGATGATCCCGTAGCCTGACCCGACCGACGCAGCCGGTGCACGGAAACCCCCGTAGTGCGGGCCCGGCGACGGGGAGGTGCGATGGTGGAGCAGGGGCACGACGTCGACGTGGACCGGACGGTCGCCGCCACCGGCCCTGAGCAGGTCGAGCGCCCGGCGCTCCGTGCGCGCACGCTGGCGGACCGGTTGCTCGACGGCGCCGACGGCATCCTCGCCCACGACCACCAGGGCGTCGTCCGCTACATGAACGCCACGGCCCTCGCCCTGCTGCCGGACGTGCGGGTCGGTGAGCTGCTGGGTGGTGCGCTCGATCCGCACCATGTCGAGCAGCCCGCGACGGATGCCGCCTCCCGTGCGACCGAGTTCACCGGAGGCGGGCGGCGCCTGCGCGCACGGCGACAGGCGCTGCCCGACGGCTGGATCGCCTGGTACGTCGACGACGTCACCGAGCAGCACGCGCGGCTGGACAACCTGCTCGCCGAACGGGGCCGGTCGCGGTTCCTCGCCTCGGCAAGCCGTCGCCTGGGCCTGTCCCTGCACCCCGGCCGGACGGCGAAGACGGTGGTCGACCTGGCCGCCGCGGAACTGGCACACGCCGTCGTGATCGTGTGGCCTGCGGTGACCGGCGGCGCGCTCGAATGGGCGGCCGGCGACCGCGGCGGCGCGGTGCGCTCGGGCCGCACCGACGTCGCGGCCCTGCCCGAACCGGTCGCGGCCGCGCTGCGGGGCCAGGAGAGCGACGCCCCGCTGCTGGTCGACGACCTGGACGGCGCGCCGTGGGCGGAGAGCGGGCCGTGGCCGGGTGCTGCGACCGTCGGCGCGGTCGTGTCGCTTCCCGGCAACGGCGTGCCGGCCGGTGCGCTCGTCCTGCTGCGGAACGCCGACGCGGTGTCCGCAGCCGTCGCCCCGGCCGTCGACACCGCTCTCGTGGAGGAGTTCGCGCAGCGCGCGGGGATCGCCATGGCCGCCGCGGCGCTCTACGCGCGGCAGGTGCGCACGGCGGGGGTGCTGCGCGGCAGCCTCCTCCAGCCGGCGCTGCCGCAGGTGCCGGGCCTCACCCTGGGCGCCGCGTACCGGCCGTCGGACGAGGGCATGCTGATCGGGGGCGACTTCTACGACGTGGTGCGCTCCTCGGGTGCCACCACGACGTTCCTGCTCGGCGACGTGTGCGGCAAGGGTGTCGACGCCGCGGTCAGCACGGGTCGGCTGCGCCAGTCGGTTCTCGCGCTCCGCCGGGTCGAGAGCGACCCGGTGCGCCTCCTGGAGATGCTCAACGCCACGATGATCGACGCGAGCCCGGCCGACCGGGCTCCGCAGTTCGTGACCCTGGTGCTCGGTACCGCGACGCCGCTGCCGGACGGCGGCGTCCGCCTGGTTCTCGCCGGTGGCGGCCACCTCCCGCCGCTCCTGGTGCGCGGCGGCCGGGTGGAGCACGTGGACATCGGCGGCATGCTGGTCGGCGCGGTGCCCGACGCGCGTTTCCGGGCCTGCACCGTGGACCTGGCTCCCGGTGAGTCGTGCGTGCTCTACAGCGACGGCGTCACCGAGGCGCACGGCGGGCTCGACGGCCGGCAGGTCTTCGGCGAGGAGCGTCTCGCCACGGTCCTGGCCGGGTGCGACGTGCTGCCCGCCCCCGGCATTGCGGAGCGCATCGCGCAGCACACCGATCGGTGGTTGTCGCCCGGCTACCACGACGACATCGCCGTGCTGGTCCTGCAGGCCCCGATTCCCGTGCCCCGGGCGGCGGGACGCCACCTGCACTCCGTCCACGATCTCTCCGTACACCCCGACCCCGTCGCCCCCGAGGAGATCTCATGACGTCTGCGGCGTCTGCGACTTCCACCCCGTCGACTTCCACCCCGTCGACTTCCACCCCGTCGACTTCCGCACCGCTGTCCGCATCCGCGTCGACCGAGGCCGTGCGGGCGGCCGCGGACGAGTACCTCGACGCGCTCGGGCGTGGCGACGAACTCCGGGCCGTCGAGCTGGTCACCGGCCTTCTCGACGCCGGCAGCTCCCCTCAGCAGGTACTGCTGGAGCTCGTCACGCCCGCCCAGATGTGCGTCGGGCAGCTGTGGGAGTCCGGCCGGTGGAGCGTCGCGCAGGAGCATGCGGCGACCTGCATCGCCGAACGGGTCGTCGCCGCGGTCGGTGCGCGGACCCGGCGCACGGGGAGCCGCGGCCACGTGGTGCTCTCCTGCCTGGACGGCGAGTGGCACGCCCTCACCGCACGCATCGTCGGGGAGGTGCTGAAGCTGCACGACTGGCGGGTGACGTTCCTCGGGGCGAGCGTGCCGCCGGTGCACCTGGTGTCCTTCCTGCACCAGCACGGCCCCGACGTCGTCGCGCTCAGCGCCACGCTGCCGATCCGCCTACCGGCGGCACGGCAGACGGTCGTCGCCGCGCAGCGCACCGGAACCCCGGTGCTGGCCGGTGGCGCCGGCTTCCGTGCCGACGGCTGCTTCGCCCGCAGCCTCGGCGTCGACGCATGGGCGCCCACGGTCCCCGACGCCGTGGCGCTGCTCGACCGCCTGCCCTGGCCGGAACCCGCTGTTCCACGGCCCGCCGACGCGGGTGCCGAGGCCGAGTACGCGGGGGTCCGCGAGCGCCGCGGACGGCTGGTGGTGGCGGCGTTGGAGAACCTGCGCAGCGGCAGCGGGCTGCCGGTGCAGTTGGCCGACTCCGCACTCGACGACGACCTGGGTCAGGCGGTCGACTTCCTCGCCGCCGCCGCGTACTTCGGGGACCGAGGGCTGTTCGCGGACCACGTCGGCTGGCTCGCGCGGGTGTCGGCGTCGCGCGGAGCCTCGGAGGCCGCGCTGGCGGGCGTGCTCGACGCGTTCGGTGCGGAGCTGCACGACTTCCCGTTCGCCCAGGCTTGCCTCGACGCCGGCCGTGAGGCAGCGGCGGGCCGTCCATGACCAGGTCGGACCAGCTCGAGCAGGGGGAGAGCGCGATGAGCGAGCCGCTGCAGATCGAGACGTCCCTCGAGGGTCGTTCGGTGTGCCTGGCGCTGTGCGGCGAACTGACCTACGCCACGGTGCCGGTGTTCGACGAGCACGTGGCCGACGTGTTCGGCCCGACCCGGCCGTGTCTCGTCCTCGACGTCCGCCGCCTGCACTTCTGCGACTCGATCGGCCTCTCCGCGTTGATCGCCGCTCGGCGGCGGGCCGACCTCGCCGGGGGCCGGCTGATCCTGCGGGGGGTGCACGGGATGTTGGAGCGTGTCCTGCACATCACCGGGGCCGGCGCGCTGTTCACGGTCCTCGGCGCCGACCTGGACCAGATCGATCACGCCGCGGGAGGGTCGGAACGCGCCTGACCGTTCAGGGTCGCCAGGCCCTGAGCACGGCGGCGACGAGGTCGTCGGGGGAGATGTCCACCTTCTCCCCGCGGGAGAGCAGGCCGTAGTAGACCGGCCCGACGAGCATGTCGACGGCGAGCTCGTGGTCGATGCCGGCGTCGAGCTCGCCGCGTGCGACGCCGCGCTCCAGCGCCGCGCGCACCGAACGGCGGCGGGGCTGGAAGTAGCGCTCCTGGAAGGCCGCGAGCAGCGCCGGGTCGTCGTGCAGATCCGCGACCAGGCCGGGCAGTACGCGGCCTGCCGCCGTGGCGGCGAAGAGGTGGATCATCTCGCGCAGCCCGGTCACGAGGTCGGAACGCACGTCGCCGAGGTCGGGGAACGGGTCGGCCGACATCACGCGGACCACGGCGTCGGCCACCACGGCCGCCTTGCTCGTCCACCGTAGGTAGAGCGTGGGCTTTCCCACGCCTGCGCTGCGGGCGATGGCGGCGATGGTCAGCTCGGAGTACGACGTGTCGGCCAGGAGGCGGAGCACCGCGGTGAGGATCTCCTCGTCACGGCGGCTGTCGCGGGGTCGTCCGGGCCGGTTCGGCGGCGCTGCCGTCATCACGTCTCGTTCCTGCGGTAGTATCTTTACTGTTAGTTCAGTAATTTATCAGATGACATCCGATCCGAGGAGACTCCAAATGGACGACACGCGTACCGCTGTCCCGGCTCTGACCGCCCTCGCGGAGCGGACCGGCGTGGCGGAGTACCGGCTCGCCATGTTCGGCACCCTGCTCGCCCTGCCCGTGGCGAGCGCGATCATCGCCCTGTTCGTGTGAGTCGGTGACCGCGACGACGGCGGCGGCCGCAGGGTGACACCTGCGGCCGCCGCTGTGTTGTGGGGGCCTCCGGTCAGCCAGCAGTCGGCACCTCGACGACCGCGATGTGGTTGCCGTCGGGGTCGCGCATCATGAACAGCAGCGGGGCGCCCGGCGTGCGCATCGGCTCGGGGTCGACGTCGACCCCGAGCGCGCTGAGCCGCTTGTGCTCGGCCAGGACGTCCGGTGTCTCGACGCCGATTCCGCTCCCGCCGGGCTGGTTGCCCATCGGCGGGTTGAGCGCGAGCCGCGCCCGCGAGCCGGGAGGAGCCACCTCCAGCCAGCGGTGCTCGCCGTTCTCGCCGAACCGCGAGTCGCCGCGGACCTCGAAGCCGAGCTTCTCGGTGTAGAAGGCGAGCGCGGCGTCCTGGTTCGAGACGGTGAACATGACGACGCCGATGTCGGTGACGGTGGTCGGGGTGACGGTGGATCGAGTCATGCCGTTGTGACGGCCTCCCGTGACGGAACTCATCGGTGCCCCTGGGCGGGACATCACCGTGCGCGGTTCCCCGGGCGGCGCCGGGGTAGTCCGGGGCATGGAGCACAACAAGGGTGAGTACCTCGACATGGACGAGGACAAGCGGCAGCAGCTCGACCAGCAGGCCGAGGAGTACGTCGACGACGTCGCGGAGCAGCCCGCGATGAACGCCGAGCCGGCCGCCCGGCACCCCGCCGACGACGGCCGTGCGAGCGGAACTCCGGAACCCGTGGAGTCCTGACCCGTTCCCAGGCCCGGCCCGACCAGGTGGCGGGCCCGGCGTGCGACGATCACGGCGTGCCGGCCCGACCTCCGTCCCGTGGCGCGCTGGTCGCTTCGGCGTTCGGCGCCGCCGCGGTGGTCGTCGCGCTCTGCCCGCCCGGGTCGGTGCAGCACGTCGGGCCGCTCGCGTCGACCCGGCCACTGGCCCGCGTGCTCCCGGCGGCCCTGGGCGTCCCGCCGGGTGGCGACGACCCCGCCGACGCCGCGACTGTGCTGCTGGGGAGCCCGACCGCCTCCCCGACGCCGGCGCCCGCTCCCGATCCGGATGCTCCGACGGCTGCCGACCTGGCGGCGGGCATCCAGCGGCGGACGGTGGCTCCGGCCGGCGGCGGGGAGTTCGACACCGTGCCGGGCTCGGCGGCGGCGCCCGGTCGCGGTGAGGTCCGCACGATCCGCGTCGAGGTCGAGCGCGGTCTTCCTGTCGACGGAGCGCGCTTCGCGGAGTTCGTCCTCGCCACCCTGAACGACGACCGCGGCTGGGGCCACGACGGTGCGATGACCTTCGCCCGCACCGACGGCGATGCGCCGATCACCGTCGTCCTCGCGAGCCCGGACACCAGCGCGCGCCTCTGCGGCGACCTGCGCACCCACGGCACGCTCTCGTGCCGCAACGGCCCGCGCGCCGTCCTGACCCTCCACCGCTGGGTCAACGCGACCGACGAGTACGCCGACAACGTCACCGGCTACCGCCAGTACGTGGTCAACCATGAGGTCGGCCACGCCCTCGGCCACGGCCACGAACTGTGCCCCGGCCCCGGCCGGCCCGCGCCGGTGATGCAGCAGCAGACGCTGGGTCTCAAGGGCTGCACCCAGAACCCGTGGCCGCACCCGGCAGACGTGCCGTCACCGGCACCCTGAACAGGGCGACCCCTACCATCGGCACGGTGAACGCCCTGCTCCCGCGCCTGCGCCGCGGAACCACCGTCGCCGTCCTCGCCCTGGTCCTCGCCGGTGGCTCACTCGCCGGTTGCAGCAGCGGCGGGGGCGGCGGCAACACGTCGTGCGGGGTGGACGGCTGCACCGTCACGTTCCCGCGGTCCGGTTCGGCGGAGGTGTCCGTGCTCGGGGTGAGCGCGCGCCTGGTCCGGGTCGACGCCGACATCGCGCAGATCGAGGTCGCGGGCCAGACCGTGCAGGTGCCGGTCGGCGGGCAGACCGAGGTGGGCGGCTTCGTCGTGCGCGTGCAGGAGGTCAACGACCAGCAGGTGGTCGTCAAGATCTCGGCCTGACCCGCCGGGAGCGGCGGCGCCGGGGAGGGGTTGCCGGCGCCGCCGCAGACCGGTCAGCGCACCGTCACGACGGTGCGCATCCAGGGGTGGAAGATGCACTGGTACTGGTGGACGCCCTTGGCCGGTACCACGTCGAGGCCCGGCGAGCCCGGTCCCACGCCCGACGAGCCGATGTCGCCGAAGCCGACGGCGCTGCCGTCCGGCTTGACGGCCGTGGGCGCGTTGTCCACGGCGACGTTGAACGGTGGGACCACGCCGCTCCCGAACGTCTTCACCTCGGTGAAGGTGTGCAGGATGCCACCCTGGTTGACCACGTGCAGGGAGTCGCCGGCGTCGATCGTCTCCTTGCGGTTGTTGATCCACCACGCGCCGCTGCCGCCGCGCTGCAGGTCGGCGGTGAACCGGTCGACGGTGACGGATCCGTCCTTGACGCAGAAACCGTCGCCGAAGGTCGCGTTGAACGTCTCGATGTCGCACTGGTCGAGCAGCCGCATGGTCTTCGCCTGTGGACCTGCGGCGCCGGCGGCCGGCGCGGCGAGCACCAGCGAGGCCGCGGCGGCGGCCCCCAGCGCGAGAGCGGTGACGGAACGGCGGATCGTGAAGCGGGAGCTCACGTGGTGCCTCCTGGACGCGGATCGGTTGACGCGTCGAGTCAAATTGCTCCCCCGCCTTGGGGCGACCTTGGGGTCACCGTCCGGTGTGGACGTCGGGCCGCCCGCACGTGCACCGGCGACGGTCGGGTGCCAGGCTGATCCCATGAGTGACGAGCAGTGGTTCTACTGCCTGAAGCACCACACCGTGGAAGGTCCGGACGGCTGCCGTGCCGCCGACCGGCTCGGGCCGTACCCGGACAAGGAGACGGCGTCGCGCGCCCTGGAGATCGCCCGCGAGCGGACCGAGTCCGCGGACCGGGCGGACGAGGAGTGGAAGGAGCGCGGCGCCGCCCCCCGGGGCGGGTCGGATGCCTGACGCTTCCCGCCCCGCCGCGCGCACAGCTGCCGACGAGCGGCCCGCTCGTCCGACAGGTTCCGACGAGCGGGCCGTTCGTTCGGTCAGACCCGGCGTAACGCGGCGAGCAGGAGGATCGCGGCGATCTTCTCCTCGGTCAGCTCGCTCCACCTGATGCCGTCAGCAGCCCGGCGGCGGTCGCGAGCGCGAACTCGAGGTCGGCGAACCCGCCGCCCTCCCCCAGCCGCCGCCCGTCCTCGCCGACCGCCACGCACCCGGTGACCACCAGGTCGACCGGTCTCAGCTCCTCCAGCGCGGCCCGGCGCACCGGCAGCTGAGCGGAGTCCGGGTTCGCCTTGACCGTCTCCGCGCGCTTCCACCCGGCCGTCTCACGCAGCCTGCGTGCTGCCGCCTCCGCACCGACGAAGTTCGAGATCCGGTTGCGCGCGCCCGGGAACCGCGCGACCCGGGCCGCCGTCAAGGCGTCCCACACCTCGTCGCGCAGCGCCGACTTGGCGGCCAGCAGTGCCGGGTCGCCGCCGGCGTCGCGGTCGTGCCGACGGGGAGTGCGGGCCCCGGGCCCACTCACGGCGACGAGCGCAGCCAGCGGAAGCCGTACGGCGGCAGCGCCACCTCGAGCGTGCCGTCGTCCGGGACCGTCTCCGTCGACCCGTCCGCGGCGAGCACGTCGTAGAGCTCGCATCCGCCGAGGCCCTTCAGCGGGAGCGCCGCCGTGACCTTCCGGTCGCCGACGTTGTGCAGCGCCACGATCGAGACGCCGTCGACGTCACAGCGGTGGGCGAGCACCGACCCCGCGTCGGGGCCGGGGTCGAGGACCTGCGCCGTGCCCCAGGCCAGCTCGGGGCACGCGCGGTAGGACTCGACGAGGTGGCGGAAGAACGACAGGAGCGAGTCGGGGTCGCGCGACTGGTCGCGGACGTTGACCTGCTCGGGACCGAACGGCTCGGCGGCCAGGGGCTCCGGGAACGTCGAGGGGTCCGCCGTCGAGAAGCCGCCGCCGGGCTCGGACGTCCACTGCATCGGCACGCGCACCGCGAGCCGGCCCTCGGCGGCCAGGTTGTCGCCCAGACCGATCTCCTCGCCGTAGAACAGCACCGGCGTGCCCGGCAGGGCGAACAGCAGGCTGTAGACCAGCCGGATCCGGCGCTGGTCGCCGTCGAGCATCGGCGGCAGGCGCCTGCGGATCCCGCGCCCGTAGAGCTGCATGTCCTTCTCGGGCCCGAACGCGTCGAACACCTCTTGGCGCTGGGCCTCCGAGAGCTTGTCCAGGGTCAGCTCGTCGTGGTTGCGCACGAAGGTGGCCCAGTGCCCGTCCTCGGGTGGCTGCGGCCGCTGCTTCAGCGCCTCGGTGAGCGGCCCCGCGTCGCCGCGGGCCAGCGACAGGTACATCGCCTGCATGCCGATGAAGTCGAAGCACATGGTCAGCTCGTCCGTGCTGCCGCCGCCGTCGCGGGCGCCGAAGAACTGCATCAGGTCGGGATAGGGCAGGTTGACCTCGCCGAGCAGCACCGCCTCCCCGTTGCGCCTGCGCAGGAACGCCGACAGGTCGGCCAGGTAGTCGTGCGGGTCGGGCAGCGCGAGCTTGTCCTGCTGGCGCTTGGTCTCGATGAGGAAGTTCACCGCGTCCACCCGGAACCCGGACAGGCCCAGCTGCGTCCAGAAGCCCATGATCCGCGCGATCTCGTCGCGGACCTCGGGGTTCGCGACATTGAGGTCGGGCTGGAACTTGTAGAACTGGTGCAGGTAGTACTGGCCGGTCTTCTCGTCCAGCTCCCAGATGCTGGTCTCCTGGTCGGGGAAGACGACGCCCTCGGCCGCGTCGGCGGGCTCCTCGTCGGACCAGATGTACCAGTCGCGCTTGGGCGAGTCGCGGCTGCTGCGCGCCTCCACGAACCACGGGTGCTCGTCGGAGGTGTGGTTGACCACCAGGTCGGCGATCACGCGCATGCCACGGTCGTGGGCCGTGCGGACCAGCTCGACGACGTCGCCGAGCGTGCCCAGCCGCGGGTCGACGCCGTAGAAGTCGCTGATGTCGTAGCCGTCGTCCTTGTCCGGCGACGGGTAGAAGGGCATCAGCCAGATGCACGTGACACCCAGGCGGTGCAGGTGGTCGATCTGCTGGATCAGGCCGCGGAAGTCGCCGCAGCCGTCGCCGTTGCCGTCGGCGTAGGTCTCGACGTCCAGGCAGTAGACGACGGCGTTCTTCCACCACAGATCCGACGTCTGCGTCAGTCTCATGCCGCACTCCTCAACTGGGGGAGGACCTTCTCGCCGAACGCTGCCACGAACGCCTCCTGCTCCTGACCGACGTGATGCAGGAAGATCTTGCCGAACCCCAGCTCGGCGTACTCGGCGAGCCGGGCGGTGTGCGCCCCGAGGTCCGCGGAGACGTTGACGACCTGCGTGACCTTCTCCATCGGCACGTCCTCGCTGATCGCGTCGAACGTCGCGGCGAGGTCGACGTCCCAGCAGACAGGCGGTGGGAAGACGTTGCTGCGCCACTGTTCGTACGCGAGCGCCTCGGCCTCGCGCTGGTCGGGCGCCCAGGACAGGTGGACCTGCAGGGCGAGGTCGCCCCGGCCCCCGGCGTCGCGGTAGGCCGCGACCATCCGGCGCAGCGTCTCGACGGGTGCGTTGACGGTGATCAGCCCGTCCGCCCACTCCGCGCACCACGCGGCCGTCGCCTCGCTGACCGCGGCGCCGAAGAGCGGTGGCGGTTCGGCAGGCCGGCTGTAGACCGTCGCGCGGTCGACCTTGACCAGCCCGTCGTGGCTGACCTCCTCGCCGCGGAGCAGGGCGCGGATGATGTCGACGCACTCCCGCAGCCGGGCGGCACGCACGTCCTTGCGCGGCCAGCGGTCGCCGGTGATGTGCTCGTTGCTGGCCTCGCCCGTGCCCAGTGCCGCCCAGAACCGGTCCGGGTACATCTCGGTGAGTGTGGAGATCGCCTGGGCGATGATCGCGGGGTGGTAGCGCTGGCCGGGAGCGTTGACGATGCCGAAGGGCAGCGAGGTCGCCTGGAGGGCGGCGCCCAGCCACGACCACGCGAACGCCGAGTGGCCCTGCCTGGCGCTCCAGGGCGAGAAGTGGTCCGACGACATCGCGGCGTCGAACCCGGCTGCCTCGGCCTGTTGGCAGGCGGCGAGGAGTGCGCTGGGATGGACCTGTTCGTGGGAGCAGTGCAACCCGAATACCGGCATGTCGGGCAGTACCCGTCCGGGTGACCCTGTGACACACCCGACCTCCGGACATCGGCCGGGAAGGTGGGGGTACCGAGGAACTCGTGATCGCACTGTTCTCCAGCCGCCTCGGCTGCCTCGGATCGCTGCTGGTGTCGGCTCTGCTGACCGGATTGGTGATACTGGTGCTGTACAGGTAGGACCGGATCTCACGATCGAGGAGCGCCATGACCGAGCCCGCCCCGGACGCCGCGGCTCCCGCGGAGTCGTCGAACGGCAAGGGTGCAGCCGGCCGTCGTCCTGCTCCGCGTGCCGCAACCCGTCGCACCGGCACGACACGTGCCCGTGCCGCGGCCGCCGAGCCGACGCCGTCGTCGCCGTCGGTCGAGCGGGGCCCGCGCGGCTCCCGGGGACCGGCGGGCGAGCGCGGTGAGCCCGGTGCGGCAGGCGGGCGCGGTGAGTCGGGTCCTGCGGGTCCGGCCGGCGAGCAGGGTCCGGCCGGTGAAAGAGGTCCGGCGGGCGAGCGTGGCCCTGCCGGCGAGCAGGGTCCGGCCGGTGAAAGAGGTCCGGCGGGCGAGCGTGGCCCTGCCGGCGAGCAGGGTCCGGCTGGTGAAAGAGGTCCGGCGGGCGAGCGTGGCCCTGCCGGGCCGGCCGGTGCGCGTGGTCCCGCAGGCGAGCCCGGCACGGCCGGTCCCGCCGGCCAGCGCGGGCCCGCGGGCCCGCCCGGCGAGCCCGGCCCCGCAGGCCCTCCCGGGCCGGGCGCGGAGCGGAGGTCCGCCACGTCTGCCGATCTGATGGCCGAGTTCGCCGTCCTCCCGCTGCGTATTGCGATGGCGATGGCGGATGAGGTGTTCTCGGTGACCCGGAAGTCGATCGACCTGTTCAAGGCGGACTCCGACCGGCACTGACACCGGTACTGACCCGCACACAGCAAACGGGGCTCGTACCCAGGTCACAACCTGGGTACGAGCCCCGTTTCCTCCGTGGAGGTTCCTCTGTGCGGGCGGGGATCAGGCCGGCTTGCCGCCCAGGTGGTCCTTCAGCTCCTTCATCACCGTGTTCGGGCCGTCGACCTCGCGCAGCCCCTGCAGCGCGTCGACCAGGTCGGCGTCGGCGCCGTTCTTCTTCGCCAGTGCGGAGAGCGCCTTCCCGTCCATCGGGTAGTCGGCGCCCTTGAGCGCCTTCTGCACCTCCGTCACCTGGAACGACGGGCCGTCGACGTCCTTGTACTGCTTCTGGTCCTTGGAGTTGCCGCCGGGCGTCGGGCCGCCCAGCGAGCCCTTGAGCTCCTGCATGACGGTGTTGGGCCCGTCGACCTCGCGGAGTCCCTGCAGCGCGTCGACGAGGTCGGCGTCGGCGCCGTTCTTCTTCGCGAGCGTGGAGAGAGCCTTGCCGTCCATGGGGTAGTCGGCGCCCTTCAGCGCTTTCTGGACCTCGGTCACCTGGAATGCCATGCGGCGGAACTACCCCACTTGCGAGCGGTCACGCACCGGTCACCGCTCCGGTGTGACCGCCGGGCTGTGGGGGTCTGCCAGGTCGTCGGCGGTGGGCGTCGGCGGAGCGACGCGCACCCGCGCCACGCGCCTGCCGTCCATCTCGACGACCGTGAACCGGTGGCCGTGCGCCTCGAACCCGTCGCCCACGTCGGGCACCCGGCCCAGCTGGGTCTGCACGAAGCCGGCCAGCGTCTCGTACGGTCCCTCGGGCAGGACGATGCCGGTGGCGTCGCTGAGCTCCTCGCGGTGGAGCAGTCCGTCGAACTCGGAGCTGTCGGAGCCGGCCCGGGCGGCGGGGTCGTACTCGTCCTCGATCTCGCCCACCAGCTCCTCGATGATGTCCTCCATCGTGACGATCCCGTCCGTGCCGCCGTACTCGTCGACGACCACCGCGAGGTGCGTGCGGTTCGAGCGCATCTCCGTCAGCGCGGCCAGCACGGGCTTGCTGCCCGGCAACAGGGGGACGGGGCGGGCGATGTCGCCGACCGTCCGTGCCGCCGCCGTCCCGGCCCCGGTCATGTCCTGCCGGTCCATGAGCACGGTGGTGAAAAGGTCGCGCACGTGCACGACGCCGACGATGTCGTCGACGGTCCGGCCGGTGACCGCGTAGCGGGAGTGCGGCTTGTCGAGCACGTGTCGGGCCGCGTCGGCGAGCAGGGTGTCGGCGGAGAGGAACTCGACCTCGGTCCGCGGCACCATCACCTCGTTGAGCTGGCGGTCCGCCGCGCCGAACACGTCGGTCAGTACGCGGCGCTCCTCGGCGTCGAGATCGCCGTGCGAGCTCACCATGTCGCGCAGCTCCTCCTCCGTGACCTCCTCGCCCCCGGCCCGTGGGTCCATGCCCAACATCCGCACGACGACGCTGGTCGACGCCGACAGCAGCCAGACGATCGGCCGGGTCAGCGTCGCCACCCGGTCGAGGGTCGGGGCGACGAAGAGCGCGACTCCCTCGCCACGCTGCAGGGCCAGCCGCTTGGGCACCAGCTCGCCGAGCACCAGCGACAGGTAGGAGATGAACGCCGTCACGGCGACGAAGGCGACCGTGCCCGCGACGCCGACGGGCATGCCCCACCCGGAGAGCACCGCGGCCAGCGGCTCGGACAGGGTCGACCCGCCGTACGCGGAGGCGAAGAAGCCGGCGAGGGTGACTCCGACCTGCACCGACGCCAGGAAGCGGTTCGAGTCGGACCGCAGCTTCCGGACGCGGTCGCCGCGCTTCCCGGGCAGCCGGTCGACCTGGCTGTCGCGCAGCGAGACCAGCGCCAGCTCCGACGCGGAGAAGTAGCCGCCGACGAGGACGAAGACGAGGACGAGCGCGAGGCTGGTGAGGACGCCGTTCACCACGTCAGCATTCCCCAGGGGCGGGTCGCCTCAGTAACCCGGGCGAACGGGACGGCGCGGTGCGGGCAGACTGGCGGCATGGCGACGTGTACCCATCTCGACACGCTCAACGACGTGCAGCCCAGCGACGACGGCTGCCACGAGTGCCTGGCCGCCGGTGGGCGGTGGGTGCACCTGCGGATGTGCCAGGAGTGCGGGCACGTCGGGTGCTGCGACAGCTCTCCGAGTCGGCACGCCACCGCGCACTTCCACGGCACGGAGCATCCGATCGTCCGCTCGTTCGAGCCGGGCGAGGAGTGGTTCTACTGCTACGCGGACGACCTCGCGTTCGAGATCGACGGCGCGGAGCCCGCCCCGTCGCACTCCTGAGCCTCGTCCCGGTCGACGTACCCGGCGGCCCCGTGCTGGGATGGCGTCGACCACCATGATCGTGAGCCGGGAGGGGCCGGAGTGCGGTTCCTGCTGGTGTCCGACCTGCACTACCGGCTGCGCCAGTTCGACTGGCTGCTCACCCGGGCGTCGGCCGTCGACGCCGTCATGATCGCCGGCGACCTGCTCGACATCCGCTCGCCGGTCGCGCTCGACGTCCAGGCCCTCGCCGTGACCACGGCGCTGCGCGACCTGGCCCGCCGCACCACGCTCTTCGTGGCGTCGGGGAACCACGACCTCGACGGCCGCGACGAGGCGGGGGAGAAGGCAGCGCGCTGGATGCGCCCGCTGACCCGCGGCGGCGTGCACGGCGACTTCACCTCGCTGGCGCTCGGCGACGACCTCGTGACGGTGTGCCCGTGGTGGGACGGCCCGCTGGCCCGCGAGGCCCTCGACCACTGCCTGGCCGAGGCGGCCCGGCGGCCGCGCCGGCGCTGGATCTGGCTGCACCACGCCCCGCCCGACGGATCGCCGCTGGCCTGGGACGGCCACCGGGAGTGGGGCGACGACGTGCTGTCGGGCTGGATCGGCCGCTACCGCCCGGACCTGGTGCTCACCGGACACGTCCACCAGGCGCCGTTCGTGCCGGCCGGGGGATGGGCCGACCGGATCGGCGCGACGTGGGTGTTCAACGCCGGCCAGCAGGCCGGTCCGGTCCCGGCGCGCATCGAGATCGACCTCCCCGACGGCGCCGGCGCGCCCGCGACGGCGGTCTGGACCTCCGCCGCGGACCACGCCGAGGTCGAGCTCGCGTTCTAGCGGTCGGGGTAGAGCGAGTAGTTCGGGAAGTTGCCGAACAGGCGCTCGGCGTTGCCGTCGGCGCCGTAGGTGACGGCGTGCACGAGCAGGTCGCCGCCGACGAACGCGCCCTTCCACGACTCGCCGA
Organism: Pseudonocardia charpentierae; assembly: GCF_031845345.1. Taxonomy (NCBI): domain Bacteria; kingdom Bacillati; phylum Actinomycetota; class Actinomycetes; order Pseudonocardiales; family Pseudonocardiaceae; genus Pseudonocardia; species Pseudonocardia charpentierae. The sequence goes on from NZ_JAVREJ010000015.1 coordinate 140,810, forward strand.
TCCCGCCGAACACCTCTTCGCGGTCGCCGCGGCTGCGCGGCTTGTTGATGCCGACCTTGAACGCCTGCAGCTGTTCCGCGGCCCGCGCCCCGAAGGTCGGGTCGTCGGTGGCGATGCTCGCGACGAGGCAGCCGTTGCTGGCGTTCATCGCGGCGAGGAACTCCGACTCGGTGTCGACGCAGACCACGGAGTCGAGTGGCCCGAACGGCTCGGCGTGGTGCAGCGACCACTGCGTGGGCGGCTCCAGCACGCTGGCGGGCGCGACGTAGGCCGCCGTGTCCTGCCCGGGGACGAACAGCCCGTCGCCGAGCGAGCCACGGAACAGGGGCAGCGCCCGGCCGGCGAGCGCCTCGTCGAACTGGTCGGAGAGCTCGCCCGCCTTGCGCGACGAGATCACGGGGCCGAAGTCCAGCTCGGGCAGCGGGTCGTCGGGCGCGGCGACGGCGAGCGGGTGGCCGAAGCGCAGGTCGTGCAGCACCGGCAGGTAGGCCTCGAGGAACGCCGGCAGCAGCCGCCGCTGCACCACGAACCGCGGGTAGGCCGTGCAGCGCTGCTTGGCGTACTCGAAGCCCTTGCGGATGTGCTGGGCGAGCAGCGGCCACTGGGTGAAGTCCCAGACGCCCCAGGCGTTGAGGCCCTCCTGCTCGAGGAAGTGGCGGCGCCTGCGGTCGGCGAGCGACGTGGCGACGGCGCGGCCGTTGGACCGGCCGCCGACGAAGGCCAGCGCGCCGAGCGACGGATTGCTGACCAGCACCTCGCCCAGTTTCGACCCCGCGCCGGACAGCAGCGTCACCGGCAGGCCGGCCCGGGCCATGAAGGCGTGGGCGAGGGTGAGGCAGTGGAACCCGCCCTGGGTGGGGGTCTTCGCGACGACGGCGTTGCCGGCCAGGGCCTGGATCAGCTCGGCGTGCACCTGCACGCTCATCGGGTAGTTCCAGCTGGCGATGTTGGAGATCGGGCCGGGCAGGGGAGCGCGGCCGTCGATCTGGCGGTCGATCTCCTCGACGTACCAGCGGACCCCGTCGAGCCCGCGGTCGACGTCCGCGCACGCCAGCCGCCACGGCTTGCCGATCTCCCAGCAGAGCAGCAGCGCGAGCAGGTCGCGGTGGGCGGCCATCATGTCGACGGCGGCGCTGACGCGCTCCTTGCGCTCGTCGAGCTCGACCTTGCCCCACTCTTCGTGCTGGCGCACCGCGGCCTCGACGGAGGCGACGGCGGTGGCCTGCTCGACCTGCGGCGACCCCTGGATCGACGTCCCGTCGACCGGGTTGACGTGGAAGCCGGGGCGCCCGACGCGTTGCCACCGGCCGTCGAACAGGTTGAGCAGGCGGTCGGACTCGAACGCCTCCGGTGCGGTCGACACGCACCGCGCGTAGGTCTCCCACCACGACGTCCCGGGCTTGAGCTGCAGATTCGCCACGGCGCGAGGATGGGGCACCCGCTCGGCCCGCGTCGAGGGGCTCCCGGTCCTCGGGAGGGGGTCATCCGCCCGGTCGGAGGGGCGCAGCGCCGGTGGAACGGTCAGTAGGGCGCCTCGCGCTGCCGCTCCGAGCCTGGTTCGGAGGTGCGCGCCTGGTGGTGCCGCAACGACTCGAGCACGGTGTCGACCATGCCGAGGTTGTCGCGGTCGCCGTACTGGTGGCGGAGGTCGACGAGGTAGCCGTTGATCGTGTCGAGCCGGCGCGCGAGGGTGGTGGCGACGGCGCGTGCCACCAGCGGGTTCCCGTCGAGGAACTCCTGGGGGTCGTCGCTGCGGCGCAGCCGGCTGTCGCGCAGCGCCCGGACCGTCGCCGTGGCCGCACTGCCGAGGAGCGCACTCATCTGGCCGAAGATCGCTCCGGGGGCGTCGACGACGGTGAGGAGCGTGTCGGTGCGGGAGATCTCGACCGCGCCGTCGAGCAGCACGAAGAGCTTCCCGTGCACCTCGCCCTCGCGGATCAGGACCGCCCCTGCCGGGTAGTGCACCTCGGGCAGTGGGGCGGACCAGTCGAGCATGTCGAGCACATGGCCAGCCTAGTGCCGGTCCTGTTGCGGCGAGATGAACACGAGCGCGGGGTCAGCCCTCCAGCTCGGCGAGGGCCTTGCGGGCCTGCTCGAGCTCGGCCTCCAGCGCGGCGACCCGGGCAGCGCGGGCCTCCCGCGCCGAGCCGATCGCGGCCTCGATCGGGTCGGCCAGCTCGGCGTGCAGCTCCTGGGCGGCCCGGAGCACCGAGGCGGCGGTGACCGGGAGTCCGCGGGAGATCCATGCGGCGCCCTGCTTGAGCTCGGCCTGCCACTCGCCGTCGGCGCCCTCCGCGACGGTGAGGGTCAGCTCCACGATGCGCGTCGTGCGGGCCGTGGAGGCCGATCCCTTGGGACGGCCACGGCGGCGCTTCTCGGGTTGCGCAGCGTCCCCGATGTCCGCGGTGCCCATGTCGGTGGTGCCCATGTCGGTGGTGCCGGTGTCGGTGGTGCCGGTGTCGGCGGTCTCCGGGTCGGTCGACTCGGCGGCCTCGGGCAGCGGGACGGCGCGGTCGCCCGTAGAGCCGGCGTCGTCCGGAGCCGCGGGGGAGCGGGGGAAGTCGTCCTCGGTCACCCGTCGATAGTAGGAACGGCACCCCGTCACCCGATCGGGGTGGGTGGTTGTCGGAGCGCGACGACGCCCCGGGGCAGGTCGGCGTCAGGGCCGGGTCGACGGGGCGGGGTCCGGGGCCGGGTCGGGCGACGAGTCGTCGTGCTGGTGGTAGCGGCGGGCCGCGCGGCGCGTCAGGGTCGTCAGCGAGTCGAACCACCGTGCCGGCTTCTCGACGGCGTGGCCCGGGCGCATCGGACGTGGGGTCTCGTCGCTCGGCAGCAGCCGGTTGACCACGCTGACCAGGCGGATCGTCGTCGCCGGGGCCAGGCCGTGCACCCGCATCCCGATCTTCGCCAGCGGTGTGGGCGCCACCTCCGGCTTGCCCTTCAGCGCGGCCCCGACGAGCTGGCGCGCTGCGCGCTCGGCGTCCATCGACACCAGGGGCAGGCTGTCGCCGAGGGTGAACCAGCGGTGCTCGCCGGACTGGTCGCCGGTGAACAGCGCGTTTCGCGGCGAGCCGGTCCGCATGAGGCCGGGGACCGCGCAGGTCACCGTGATCCCGTGCCGGATCGCCTCGACGCGCAGCCCCTCGGCGAACCCGACGGAGGCGTGCTTCGCCGCGACGTAGGGCAGCAGGTGCGGCGCGGGCAGCTTGCCCCCGATCGAGCTGATGATCAGGATGCGCCCGGCGCCGCGCTGCTTCATCACCGGAAGCGCGGCCAGCACGGGGTGCAGCACCCCGTAGAACATCAGGTCCATCGCGTTCGCGAAGTCCTGCGCGCGCATGGCGAACGCGGGCCCGACCTGGATCGTCCCGGCGTTCGTGACCAGCACGTCCAGACGGCCGAACCGCGCGGTGGCGGCCTCGACGAGCTGCTGACCCACTGCGGGATCGGAGACGTCGCCGGGCACAGTGACGACCTGGGCGCCTCGCTCCTGCAGTGCTGCGGCGGCGACGGCGAGCCCGGACTCGGACCGCGCGTTGACCACGAGGTCGTGGCCCCGGTCGGCCAGCTCGCGGGCCAGCAGGAAGCCCAGTCCGCGGCTCGCGCCGGTGACGACGGCGACGGGCTTGTCGGTCATCGCGTGCTCCCCGCGAGCGCCGGGGCGTCGGGCAGCGGGACGCGCAGCGTCGGCCGACCCTGTTCCCACGCGTCGAGCACCTGGTCGCCGAACCGCTCGCCGAGGAAGCCGCTGCCGCGGATCCCGAACACGACGTCGTCGGCCAGGTGCGGCTCGGCGGCCAGCAGCGGGGCGATCACCCCGTGCCGGATGATCTGCTCGTGCACGGCGTCGGCCTCGATGTGCTCGTCGTAGAAGGCGATGGCCTGCTCCGGGCATCCGAGGCGGCGCATGGCACGGACGAGCCGGTCCGAACCGGGGGACGAGGTCAGCTCCACCGTGGCGAACTGCCCGATGAGCGCGCCGCGCAAACGGCGGTGCAGCCCGCAAAGCGACATGAAGTTGACCTCGGCCAGAGTCGCGGCGGTCGCCGCGTCCAGATAGTGCCCGTACGCCGTGGACAACCCGAGCGCGTCCATCATGTCGGCGAACAGCCGAGCGTGCATGCGGTCCGGGTCGCCCGCGCCGTACTCGTCGTGCTCCACGGTGACCAGCGCGGCCTTCGCCGGCCCGTCCAGGCGGGCGATCACCCAGGCCTGCGGGTCGGCCTCCTTCAGGTGGTAGAGCGAGCGGTGCGCGACGTACTCACGGAGCTGCCAGAGCTCGCCGTCGCGACGCAGGTGCCACGACGGGCCCCGGCCCTCGACGGGCTCGACGAGCAGCCCGTCGAGCTCGCGCTCCACACCGTCGACCGAGCCGTCGCCCGCCGGCACGTCCCGGCGCAGCGCGGCTTCGAACACGCGCTCGATCTCGCGGCGCAGGGCGAGGAGGCCCGGAGCCCACTCGCGGTCGTCCGGGACGCCTGCGAAGCCGCGGTAGTGCAGTTCGTAGCAGCAGTAGAGGGCGAGCTGGAGGTCGTCGCCGTACGGGTCGGCACCGGCCGGGTCGGCGCGGAGCGCAGGTTCGCCGCGCAGCGCCGCGAGCACGGCCGCCGACAGCGGTCCGCGGACGTGCGGCAGCGGGGGTGGGTCAACGCGCGGCGGTGCGGTGCGGCTGAGCACGGGTCTCCTCGTCGTGGTCTGCTCCCTCGGTCGCACGGACCTTGCGCCGGTGGCTGGTGTCGCAGAAGGGCGCCTTGCGGCTGCGCCGGCACACGCACAATGCGGTGACCGGCCGGTCCGAGCGCACGCGGCTGCCGTCCGGGAGGACGACCTCGACCGGACCGGTGATCAGCACGGGGCCGTCGGCCGTCACGACGACCTCGCGTGCGTCGGTCATGCCGGCTCCCAGTTGTCGCGGCGTCCCTCGACGACGACCAGTTCCTCGGACCGCTGTCCGCGGTTGACGAACCCGCGCGCCTCGAGAAGCGACGCGCGCGAGTGCATCACCGGCCCGAACGGAACGGTGATGCGGGCGAGCTCGCGGGCCGCCAGCCCGGCGTGCTGCAGCGCCGCGAGAGTGCACTCCGTGTCGCAGACGGCGGAGTGCACGAGCAGGACGGCGCCGTCGGGCGTGAGCACGTCGGCGACGCCCGCACAGATCCGGTCGAGCAACGCCCGGCCGTCGGGCCCGGCGTCCCAGCAGCGTGCCTTGCGGTAGCGAGGGAGCGCGTCGGTCGCGGCCGGGACGTAGGGCGGGTTGGACACCACGAGGCCGAAGCGGCGCCCGGCGACCGGGGCGAACAGGTCGCCGCGCCGCACGTGCACCCGGGCCCGGGCGAGGCGGCTGTTGACCCAGGCCGCGGCGACCGAGCGCCGCGACAGGTCGACGGCCGTCACGGAACGGGCACCGGCCTGCGCCGCGGCGACGGCCAGCGCGCCGCCACCGGTGCCGACGTCGAGGACGTCGCGGTCGCGCGCGTAGTCGCCGCGACGCATGACGCCTGCGAGCAGCTCGGTGTCGGTCTCGGCCCGGTAGACGCCGGGTGGGTACACCATCACGCGGGCATCTGTCCCCCGCGCAAAGCCGGTCAAACCTGGTTCGCCATTCGCCCGTAACGCGAGCGCGGGCGCCGTCACCTGCGTACGGCGGTCGCCCGCAGGCGCGCCGCGGCGACGACACCCGGCCGGTTGCCGTGCGACTGCTCGAACTCCAGCATCGCGGCGACGTCGCGGAAGTTGTCGAGGGCGCGCAGCGCGGCGACGGCGACGTGCGGGGGCAGGTCGGCGAAGCCGGAGATCGGTGGCGCGACGGGTTCGGTGTCGCTGCCGGGCGCGTCGTCGGTGTCCGGTGCCTCGGTGCCGGGGAGAAGCCGGGTGACCTGGTCGACCGTCCGCGCCGCGACGTCGCGCCCGGTGGACACCGCCGACACGGCCGTGTCGGCGACCTGGCCGGCGGCGTCCGTGACGGTCCCGGCCGTCCGGTCCACGGCGTGGGAGAGGGTGTGCGAGACGGTCGCCGCCGCCGCGTCGAGCGCGGGCCGGGCGGGAGAGTTCGCCGCCCGGGTGACCTGGGCGGCCACCTGCTGCAGCGGCGAGGCGTTCAGCGCGGCGTGTCCGCCGGCCAGGTCGGTGAGGACCCGCGTCAGCCAGTGCACGGTCTCGGTGTGGGCCGCCTCGAGGTCGGCGGCGAGGGCCTGCACGGCGGGCAGGTCGGCGGCCTCGGCGAGCGCCGCGACGTAGCGCGCGCGGTCGCGGAGCTGATGCTCCAGGGCGAGGTCGCCCAGCAGCGCCTCGTCCAGCGGCTGGGTCTGCTCGACGGCGCCGCGGACCAGCGTCGCGACCCGGCCGATCAGCGGCGTGACGGGGTCCGGCAGGGCGCCGAGGTCGTTGAGGGTGCCGACGATCCGAGCGGCTCGCACGTCCGCGTCGGCGGCGTTCTGCCGGAGGTCGTCGCGGACGTCGTCGGTGTTCGCCTGGGTGACCCGGAGGCGCGCGACCTGCGCCTCGGTCCGGGTCAGCTGCGCGAGGACACGGAGCTGGGTGATGAGCGTGGCGGTCTCGGTCATGGGTGTCCTTCCGTGCGTGCCCTCAGGGGATGCCCACCGGGGCGTCTTCACACGCGGCGCCGCCCGTGTGACTCGACACTCCCGGCCCCCTGTTCCCGCGAGTCGGTACGTATGGGCCTGCGAATGGCACATCTGGGGCACGCGTGGTCGGAGCACCGGGTGCCCCGAAATTCCCGCGCGCGCCGGAACGTGCCGACTCGCGCGGGCTGGAGCGCACATTCGCGGTGTCGAACGTGCCGACTCGCGCGACTACGTCCGGTCGGAGAGCTGCTCCAGGCGGCTGCGGGCGCGGGCGGTGCGGACGGCCGCCGCGGCCGCGCCGCGGGCCGAGTCGCGGGCGGCGGTGGCGGCGGCGCGGAAGGCCTCCAGGGCGGCCTGCTCCTCGTCGCGGGCGGTGTCGAGGGCCTCGGCGAGCTCGGTGACCCGGTCGCGGGCAGAGGCGTGGCGCTCGTCCGCGCGGTCGCGGTCGGCCTCGTCGGACTCCTGACGGGAGCGGGCCTCTTCCTCCTCGGCCTCGGCCTCGGCGAGCTCACGTTCCCGGGCGGCACGTTCGGCGGCGAGCTGTTCGCGCCGCTCGCGCTCGGCGCGTTCCCGCTCCGCCCGCTCGCCTGCTGCACGGCGGGAGTCCGCGTCGTCGGTAGCCGGGGTGTCCGCGTCGTCGGGCTGCTCTTCGCTCGAAGGGCGGGCGTGGCGTTGCGGGGCCGAGGCGGCCCAGGCGGCCATGTCGTCACCAGCACCCGAGCCGTCGGTGCCGCCCCCGGCGGGCCCGAATCCGGAGTACCGCACGGTCTTCGTCAGGCGCCCCGCCCGCACCTCCTCGGCGACCGCGGGGTCGGCGAGGGCGGCGTCGAGGATGCCGGCGACCTCGCGGACGAGGGCGTCGTTCACCGCCTCGCCGCGGCGGGCGGCGAGCCGTCCGGCGTCGCGGGCCATGGCGCCGACCGCGCGGTGCCGCTGGCCCGACAGCACACGCAGGGCGTCGCCGTCGAGTTCCTGCTGGGCCTGGGTCAGGCTGCGGGCGAGGGAGACCAGCCCGTCGAGCTGCTCGGTGCGGTGGCGGGCGAGGAGATTGGCGAGCCATGCGGCCTTCGTGGGACGGCGCAGCCGGGCGAGCGCCCGGGCCAGGTCGCGGTCGCCCGACTCTTTCGCCGCGGCGACGCGGTCGTCGCGGGCGGGGACGAACTCGTCGGGCGGCAGCCCGTAGAGCTCGTCCGCGATGACGTCGAACCCCGGCTCCGCACCTGTGCTTTCCGGCACATCCGGGAGCTTAGAGGCCCGTCCCGCCACTCCACCGGTTACCGGCGCGTTAACGTGAAAGAACGCGCCGTCGCGGGCGATCCCCGCGGTGGCGCGTCTTGTGCGCCGGCGGCCGCCCCAACCCCTCAGGCGGCCGCCGGCACCCTCAAGCGGTCAGCGCAGGTCGAACCGGTCGAGGTTCATGACCTTGTTCCACGCGGCCACGAAGTCACGCACGAACTTCTCCTTCGCGTCGCCGCCCCCGTAGACCTCCGAGATCGCGCGGAGCTGCGAGTTCGAGCCGAAGACGAGGTCGACGGCGGTCGCCGTCCACCGCGGCTCGCCCGTCGCCCGGTCGCGACCCTCGTACACACCCTCGGAGTCGGTCGAGACCGTCCACTCGGTGCCGATGTCCATGAGGTTCACGAAGAAGTCGTTGGTCAGCGTCCCGGGCCGGTCGGTGAGGACGCCGTGCGGCACCCCTCCGGCGTTGGCGTCCAGCGCCCGCATGCCGCCCACCAGCACCGCCATCTCCGGGGCGCTCAGCCTCAGCATGTACGCCCGGTCCACCAGCAGGGTCTCCGGCGAGAGCTTCACGCCCTCCCGCAGGTAGTTGCGGAACCCGTCGGCGACCCGCTCGAGCACCCGGAACGACTCGACGTCGGTCTGCTCCTGCGTGGCGTCGGTACGTCCCGGCGCGAACGGCACCCTGATCTCGACCCCGGCGTCCCGCGCCGCCTTCTCGACGGCCGCGCACCCGCCCAGCACGATCAGGTCGGCGAGCGAGACCTTCTTCCCGCCGGACTCGAAGTCGTCCTTGACCCGCTCGAGGACGGGCAGCACCGCGGCCAGCGCTTCCGGCTCGTTGACCGCCCAGTCCTTCTGCGGGGCGAGGCGGATCCGAGCCCCGTTGGCCCCGCCGCGCTTGTCGGTGCCGCGGTAGCTCGCCGCCGACGACCACGCGGTGGAGACCAGCTGGGAGACCGACAGGCCCGAGTCGAGGAGCGTGGCTTTGAGCGCGGCGACGTCGTCGTCGCCGATCAGCTCGTGGTCGACGGCCGGCACGGGGTCCTGCCACAGCTGCGGCTCGGCGACCCAGGGGCCGAGGTAGCGCGAGACGGGCCCCATGTCGCGGTGCAGCAGCTTGTACCAGGCCTTCGCGAAGGCCTCCGCGAAGTACTGCGGGTCTTCCTGGAAGCGCTTGGCGATCGGCCCGTAGATCGGGTCGAAGCGCATCGCGAGGTCGGAGGTGAACATGATCGGGGCGTGCCGCTTCGACGGGTCGTGGGCGTCGGGCACCAGGTCCTTCGTGGCCGGGTCCGCCGGCACCCACTGCTGCGCGCCGGCAGGGCTCGTCGTCAGCACCCAGTCGTAGCGGAACAGGTTGTCGAGGTACTCGGTGTCCCACGTCGTCGGCCGGCTGGTCCAGGCGCCCTCGAGGCCGCTGGTGATCGTGTCGCCGCCCGCGCCGGTGCCGAAGCGGTTCTTCCAGCCGAGACCCTGCTCCTCCAGCGACGCACCCTCGGGGTCCGGGCCGAGGTTGTCCGCGGGCGCCGCGCCGTGGGCCTTGCCGACGGTGTGGCCGCCGATGATGAGCGCGGCGGTCTCCTCGTCGTTCATCGCCATGCGGGCGAACGTCTCCCGGATGTCGCGGGCCGAGGCCAGCGCGTCCGCGACGCCGTTGGGGCCCTCCGGGTTCACGTAGATCAGGCCCAGCTGCACGGCGCCGAGGTTCTCCGACAGCTCCCGGTCGCCGCTGTAGCGCTCGTCGCCGAGCCAGGTGTCCTCCGGCCCCCAGAAGATCTCCTCGGGCTCGTAGATGTCCTCCCGCCCGAAGCCGAAGCCGAAGGTCTCGAGCCCCATCGACTCGTACGCGCAGTTCCCCGCGAAGATGATCAGGTCGGCCCAGGAGATCTTGCGGCCGTACTTCTGCTTGATCGGCCACAGCAGCCGGCGGGCCTTGTCGAGGCTGACGTTGTCCGGCCAGCTGTTGATCGGGGCGAAGCGCTGGGCGCCCTGTGCGCCGCCGCCCCGGCCGTCCGCGATGCGGTACGTGCCGGCGGAGTGCCAGCTCATCCGGATGAAGAGCCCGCCGTAGTGGCCGAAGTCGGCAGGCCACCAGTCCTGCGACGTGGTCATCAGGTCGAACACGTCGCGCTTGAGCGCCTCGACGTCGAGGGTCGCGAACTCCGCGGCGTAGTCGAAGTCGTCGTCCATCGGGTTGGACCGGGGGGAGTGCGTGTGGAGCACCGAGAGGTCGAGCTGGTTCGGCCACCAGTCGCGGTTGGTCCGGGGCCGGGTCGTCGTGGGCGTCGCCGAGGGGATCTCCGGGTTCTCGCTCTCGCTGACGCTCGTGGTCGCTTCCTTGCTGTGCTCGGACATGGGGCATTCGGACACGTCGTACATCTCCTGTCTTGCTGTTGCCTGCGTGGTGGTCCGCCGGTGTCGGGCGCCGCGCGTCTGGCGCACTTTTCTGGAATCACTCAACTCTGAGTGGTCCCCGGGGCAACCTACCCAACGCCGCCCGAACGGGCGGATCTCAGTCTGAGACGGCAGCGAGCCCGGTCCCCATGAATCAGGACCGGGCTCGCGTCGGCCGGTGACGGCTCAGGTGTCGGTGTCGTGCCAGTCGTTGGCCACGTCCAGGTCGTGCTGCACCCGGGCGTCCGTCCCGGGCTCGGGAAGTGCCTCGATCGGGGGGCCGGTCCGTGACGGCACGTCGTCGTCGGCAGGCGGTTCGGCCTCGAGCCACTCTTCCCGGTTGGAGCCGCCCGGGCCGAGCGTGCCGCTCAGCTCGGCCGCCAGCATGTCGTCTTCGCGTGGGCTGTGCTTGGCGTTGCCGCGTTCCACCGCTGACACCTCCGTCAGGTGTTCTTCTTCTTCCGGCTGGTCGCAATCAGCAGTACCACCAGGGCCACCGCGATACCCGCGACGAGGCCGGGCTTCTCGCGCAGCGTCCGCTCCACCGGCGGGGCCTTCTCCGCGAACAGGGCCTGGCCCTGGGCCACCTTCTCCTGGACGACGGGCCTGGCGTCGGCCACGGCCTTGTTGACCTGCTGCTGCACGACCGGCGCCTTCTCGGCGTAGACGGCCTTGCCCTTGTCGACGGCCTGCCCGACCTTCTCCTGGACGCCGGGCGGCGCCTTCTCGGTGTAGACGGCCTTGCTCCTGCTCACGGCCTGGTCGACCTTGTGCTGCACGACCGGCGTCCTGTCCGCGATCGCGGCCTTCACCTTCTCCGTGCCCTCGTGCACGCGGCGGGTGGCCTCGACCTTCGCGTCCTGCAGCTTGGCGAGGGTGTCGTCCTTCTTCGCCTTCACCTGCGCAGGGACGTCGACGCGGTGCGCGAGCTCCTCGACGGTGTCGCCGAGCTCGGCGCGCTTGGCCGCGAGGTCGGCGCGCAGCTCCTCCGGACTCTTCTCCGCGGACTTGTCGGTCATCGCTTGATCCTCTCGGTCACGGTGGCGACGTCGCGCTTGACGCTCTCGACGGTGTTCTCCGGGACCGGCGGGGTGGCTCGCTGGATCTGGTTCTTGCCCAGCAGACCCAGCACACCCGCGACGATGAAGATCACCACGGCGACGATCAGCGCCGCCGCCCACACCGGCAGGACCAGGGCGAGAGCGGCGATCACGGTGGTGATCAGCGCGCCGACACCGTACAGGGCGAGCACGCCCGCGGTGCCTGCAAGGCCCGCGCCGATGCCGGCCCGCTTGCCCTTCTGGGTCAGCTCGGCCTTCGCCAGCGTCAATTCGCCGCGGACGAGCTCGGAGATCTGCGCGGACAGGCGGGTGACCAGCTCGCCCGTGGTCGCGTTGGTCGGGTCCGATGAGATGGTGGCCCCCGTCGGGGTCGCCTGCGAGGGGGTGTGCGCCGTCATGGACGGCCCGTACCCCCAACGACCTGCTGGTACACGCTTCGTGAAGCTTCCGTGACACAGGTCGTACCCGCCGCCGCTACCGTTCTCCGGCAGCGCCGGCCGAAACGTCCCGCACCGCCACCCCGCTTGGCAAGATGTGGGCGTGATCACGCTCCGCTCGGACTCCGAACGCCGTCGCCGCGCCGAGGCGGCCCTGCAGCGGCTGCGGCCCGTCGTGGCCGACGAGGCCGAGCGGGCGCTGGGCCGGGCGGACGCCGTCGGATTCCTCGCGCGCCTCGACCTGTGGTTCCTCGACCTGCACGGCCCGATCGAGGCGCTCTACGGCGACGACGAAGACGACGGGCTGGTCGGACGCCTGGTCCGCCTCGCGCTCGCCGCGGCCGTGGCCCGCCCCACGGAGCTGCGCGAGACCGACCGGCGCCGCGAGGTCGAGCCGCGCTGGTACCAGGAGCCGCGCACCCTCGGCTACGTCGCCTACACCGAGCGGTTCTGCGGCACGCTCGACGCGCTGCCCAAGCGCCTCGACTACCTCGCCGAGCTGGGCGTCAGCTACCTGCACCTGATGCCCCTGCTCAAGCCGCGGCCCGGGGAGAACGACGGCGGCTACGCGGTCATGGACTACCGCGCCGTCGACCCGAGGGTCGGCACCATGGACGATCTCGAGGCGGCGGCCCGGGCGCTGCGCGAGCGCGGGATGAGCCTGTGCGTCGACCTCGTGCTCAACCACACCGCGCGCGAGCACGCGTGGGCGAGGGCCTGGCTGGCCGGCGACCCCGAGTACGCCGACTTCTACTTCGCCTTCCCGGACCGGAACATGCCCGACGCCTACGAGGCGACGATCAGCGACGTCTTCCCGGACCGCGCGCCGGGCTCCTTCACCTGGGTCGGCACCGCGAACGGTGGCCGGGGCGCCTGGGTGTGGACGACGTTCTTCGGTTTCCAGTGGGACCTCAACTACGGGAACCGAGATGTCTTCGCGGCGGTCCTCGACACCGTCCTCTGGCTGGCCAACCGCGGGATCGAGATCTTCCGCATGGACGCCGTGCCGTTCATGTGGAAGCGCCTGGGCACGTCCTGCATGAACCAGCCCGAGGTGCACGACCTCATGCAGGCCCTGCACGCGCTGGTCAAGCTGGCGGCCCCGGCCACGATCTTCAAGGCCGAGGCGATCGTCTCGCCCGAGGACCTCGTGCCCTACCTCGGCGGCCACGCCCGCTACCGCCCCGAGTGCGAGCTGGCCTACCACAACCAGCTCATGGTGATGCTGTGGTCGAGTCTCGCGACGAAGGACGCGCGGCTGGCCGTGCAGTCCCTGCGGCGCATGGCGACGATCCCGGTCGACACGGCGTGGGCCACGTACGTGCGCTGCCACGACGACATCGGCTGGGCGGTCAGCGACACCGACGCCTGGGCCGTCGGCTGGAGCCCGTTCGCCCACCGCCGGTTCCTCAACGACTTCTACTCCGGCGCCTACCCGGGCACCCACGCCCGAGGAGCGCTGTTCCAGGACAACCCCGAGACCGGCGACGCCCGCATCTCCGGCTCTTGCGCCGCGCTGTGCGGGATCAGCGAGGCCCGCGAGCGCGGCGACGCCGCGGCGTTGGAGGCGGGGATCCGCCGGCTCGCGCTGCTGCACGCGGTGACGTTCTCGTGGGGTGGGGTGCCGCTGCTCTACATGGGCGACGAACTGGCGCTCGACAACGACACGACCTACCTCGACGACCCGGCGCTCGCGCAGGACAACCGGTGGATGCACCGGCCGTGGTTCGACGCCGACGCCGCTGCCCGCCGCGACGACCCGGCCAGTGTGGAGGGCCGGGTGTTCGCGTGGATCCAGCGGCTCGCCCAGGCCCGGCGCGAGCTGCCCGCGCTGCACGCGGCGGGGGAGTCGGAGCTGCTGGCCGTCGACGACCCGCACGTGCTCGCCTGGCGCCGCCGCCACCCGCGCAGCGGCCACTTCGTGGGGCTGGTCAACTTCGCCGAGCACCCGGTGTCGGTGGACGTCCGGGCGTTCGAAGGGTTGGGGGAGCTGGAGACCGTGCTGTCGGCGGACGACGACCTGCAGCTGCGCGACGGCCGCGCGCAGCTCCCCGGACTGGGCTTCGTCTGGCTCGCGGAGGCGTGAACCGCCGCCCGGCTCTACAGCCCGCGGGGGCGCCGCACCCGGTGGAGCTGGCCGAGGCGCTCGCCTGCCGACTCGTGGACCGGCCCGCCCTCCGACGCCGGCGACGGGAGCGGCGCGATGCGGCAGATGCGTGCGGCGACGACCTTGAGCAGCGCGAACTCCACGCCGTTCGGACCCTTCCAGTCGTCGTCGCCGAGCACGGTCTGCGTGGCGTCGAAGAACAGGTCCGCCGCCGCGACCCGGCGCACGCTCAGGGGTGCGTCCGGACCGGGCCAGCCCAGGTCGCGGGTGGCCAGCAGCACGTGGAGCATCCGCCGGACCAGCGCGGGCGCGACCGGCTCGGGGTGGTGGTCGGGCAGGTCCACCGGGGCGGTGACCGACTCGATCGCCTCGACGAGGGCGTCGACGGCCTGTTCGCCCTCGACGCGCTCGGTGAGCCGGGTGCATCGGGCGACGGTGTCGTGGCGTGCGCCGAACGGCAGGACGCCGACCAGCTCGCGGGCGATCTCGTAGGCGGGATCGTGACCGTCCGCAGCGGGACGGCCCTCGATCCGGGAGTCGGACATCCTTCTCGTCCTCCTCGGGGAGTGGTGAGCCGCAGTCGTTGATCACCGTGCGTGCCGGTGCCGTCACGGAGACTATCGTGCGGGTGCCGATGCTTGCAGCGGCGGTCGGCAGGCCGACGGCCGAAACCGGCGACCGGACCAGCGGTGGGTTGGGCGCGGCGGGCGGAGTTTCTGGCTGCCCGTACACGGGGACAACCGGAGAGTAGGAACTGGCGGTCGCACGCAGTTCCTGCACGTCCGCAAGGCCCGACGGTCCCCGAAACCGGAGGGCCGGCAAGCAAGCCGTTCAGAAAGGACGACGCGTGCCTGACAACGGTCCCGGCCGAGTCGAGTTCGTTCACCGCAGCTGGCCCGCAGACCCGGCGCAGCTGTCGGTGATCCGGCGCGAGCTGGCGGGGTGGCTCGCCCCGCTCGCGCTCACCGAAGACGAGACCGCCGGCGTGGTGCTGGCCGTCGACGAGGCGGCGGCGAACGCCGTGCGCCACGCGTACGGACCGGGGAAGTCCGGCGTGGTGGAGCTCACCATGTGGACCGAGCCCGGCACGTTGTGCGTCGAGGTCGTCGACCACGGCAACTGGGTGCCACCGGTGGAGCCCGTCGCCTACGACGGCCTGGCCGACCGCGGGCGGGGAATCCCGCTCATGAGCTCGATGGCCGAAGCGGTGCTGATCCACCACGACTCCCGCGGCAGCCGTGTGCTGCTGCGCCACCCGGTCGCGGAGGAGGAGCACGACGCGCCCGAGGAGCGCGACGCGGTCGGCGCCGGTACGTCCGAGGTGTGAGGCCGGGTCCCGCGGGGTTCAGGCCGGGTTGCCGCAGCCGGTGCCGGTGGTGCCCGGCAGGCCGACGCCGAGCGGGTCGAGGTCGCGCGGGTCCGGCGTCGGTGTCCAGCGGCCGCCGACCGGCGCGTACGTCCAGCGCGCCCCGCGGGTGACCAGACCGCGCAGCGCGCCGACCAGCCGGTCGACGTGCTCGGCGGTGGTGCCGAGCCCGATGCTCGCCCGGATCGCGGTTCCGTCGCCGTCGGCGCCCTGACCATCCCGGCACAGGCGGTCGAGCAGCGGGTGCGCGCAGAACCGGCCGTCGCGCACGCCGATCCCGTGCTCGGCCGACAGGTACGCCGCCACGTATCCCGCGGAGTGACCCGCGACGGTGAAGCTCTGCACCGCCACCCGCTCCGTGCTGTCGGGCCAGATCTGCAACGGGGTCACGCCCGGGACCGTGGCCAGGCCCGCGGCCAGCCGGTCCAGCAGCTCTTGCTCGTGGGCCGGCCCGGGGCCGTCCAGCACCGGCGTGAGGGTCCGGCAGGCCTGCGCGAGCGCCGCGATGCCGAGCACGTTCGGCGTCCCCGCCTCGTGCCGGTGCGGTGCGGGTGCCCATGTGGCGTCGTCGAGATCGACCCGCGTCACGGCCCCGCCGCCCGCGAGGTAGGGCGCCGCCGCGTCGAGCCAGTCGCGACGGCCGATCAGCGCTCCCGCCCCGTAGGGCGCGTAGAGCTTGTGCCCGGACAGCGCGACGTAGTCCACGCCCGTCGCCGCGAGGTCGACGCGGCGGTGCGGGGCGAGCTGCGCGGCGTCGACGGCGACCCGGGCGCCCGCGGCGTGGGCGATCGCCACGATCCGGTCCAGCGGCAGTACCTCGCCGGTGACGTTCGAGGCGCCGGTCACGGTGAGCAGCGCCGTCGGGGTGGCCCGCAGCGCGGTGTCGAGATCGGCGAGCGTCTGCGCGACCGTCGCGGCTGCGGGCACGGTGCGGTGCGTCCCGGCGCGCCAGGGCAGCAGGTTCGCGTGGTGCTCGACGTCGAGACACAGGACCGGGCCGGGCACGGCCGTGGCCAGCAGGTTCAGTGCGTCCGTGGTGTTGCGGGTGAAGACGACGACGTCGTGCTCCCGGGCCCCGACGAACTCCCCGACGCACTCCCGGGCCCGCTCCAGCAGCGCGGTGCTCACCTGCGAGAGGTAGCCCGCGCCGCGGTGCACGCTCGAGAGCAGCGGCAGGACGTCGGCGACGTGCGCCGCGACCGGTTCGAGAGCGGGCGCGCTCGCGGCGAGATCGAGGTTGGCGTACTCGGCCCTGCCGCCGGTGACCAGGGGAACCTGCGTTCCCGCACCCACGGGCCGGGGGAGGGTGGTGGCAGGTCGGTCGAGCGTCAGCGTCATCGGACGAGGTCCTTCCGGAACGGGGGACCCGCTGCCGTCCGACGGGTCCGCGCTTGCCGTCGGGTTTCCCCACGACGGCCGGGTCGTCACCCGGAGCACCCCGCCGCGGAGGAGGGTTGCCGGCCAGCAAGCCGGGGCTTGACGCTGGCACTCATGACCTGACGCGGACGGTAGGGGTCGGTCCGCGCACCCGTCAACCCGGGGGTGCGGTTGCCCACAGGGGCTGCGGCTCCTACCGTGGCGGCCATGGTCCAGTGCGAGAACGCGCAGCGCGACGTTCTCGCCGGGCGGTTGTACGTCGACTTCGGCTATCTCACCAGCGCGGCCTGTCGGGGCTGACCGCCTCCGCCGCCTCCTGCGTCCGGACCACCCGGGCCTGCTCCGCTGCGTACCCGCCGATCGGATCAGACCCGGGCGTGTCGACGGTTCACCCTGCACACGTCCTGCCCCGACCGCCCCTGAAGGAGCCCAGCCCGCCCATGCCCGGCCCGGCGATCACCCCCGACGACCTGCCCGTCCTGCCCGTCCCGCGGATCACCGACGCCGCCGTGGCGGTCGCCCCGCCCGGCTCCGGAGCCGGCTTCTGGTCGGGCGCGCCCAGCGCGCTGCTCGTCGACGGCGTCTACCACCTCGCGTACCGGATGCGCGCCCCGCTCGGGAGGGGGCGGGGCATGGCGAACGTCGTGGCCCGCAGCACGGACGGCGTGCGGTTCGAGCCCGTCGCCGAGGTGACCAAGGAGCGGTTCGGCGCGGAGTCGCTGGAGCGGCCTGCGCTGGTCCACACCCCGGACGGCCGTTGGCGGCTGTACGTGAGCTGCGCGACACCCGGTACCAAGCACTGGTGGGTCGACGTGCTGGAGTCCGACACTCCGGAGGGCCTCGCGGACGCGCCGCGGCGCACGGTGCTGCCCGGCAGTGACCGGCACGCGGTGAAGGACCCCGTGGTGATCCACCGCAACGGCGTGTGGCACCTGTGGGCCTCGGTGCACCCGCTCGACCTTCCGCACCACGAGGACCGGATGACCACCGAGTACGCCACCAGCCTGGACGGGCTCGAGTGGACGTGGCGGGGCACCGCGCTGGCGCCGACCCCGGACGCGTGGGACGCGCGCGGCGTGCGGGTGAGCGCGGTGTTCGAGGCCCCCGGCGGCCTGGCGGCGACCTACGACGGCCGGGCGAGTGCCGCGGAGAACTGGGAGGAGCGCACCGGGCTCGCGCTGCCTGCCGACCGTCCCGGCTTCTTCACCGCCGTCGGCGACGCCCCGGTCGCCGAGTCCCCGGAGGGCCTGCGGGGGCTGCGCTACCTGTCGGTCGTCGCCCTGCCCGACGGCGGCTACCGGCTCTACTACGAGGCGACCCGCGTGGACAACGCGCACGAGCTGCGCACCGAGCTGATCGCCGCGCCGCGGGTGGACGAGGCGGCGGAGAGCGCTGAAGACCTGGTCGGCGTCTGACCGGACGCCCACACGCAGGAAGCCGGGCTCGCACCCAGGTCACGACCCTGGTGCGAGCCCGGCTTGCTGTGTGCGAGCGGTGGAGCGCAGCTGCTCCCAGAGCGCGTCGACGTGCTCGCGGGCGGTGGTGACGCCGCCGATGGCGACCCGGATCGTGTAGCGGCCGTCGACGACGGTGTGGCTGAGGAAGGCCTGTCCGGAGGCGTTCACCTGCTCGAGCAGTGTGCGGGTGGCGTGGTCGTCGGCGTCGGGGTCGCCGGTGTCCACCCGCAGGCACACCAGCGCGAGTGAGGGTGGTGCGGCGAGGGTGAAGCCGGGTTCGGCGCGGACGCGGTCGGCCAGTTCGGCGGCGAGTGCGATGTGGCCGCGGACGTGGGTGCGCAGGCCGTCGAGTCCGTGGGTGTGCAGCACCGCCCACAGCTTCAGTGCCCGGAAGCGGCGGCCCAGTGAGACCTGCCAGTCGCGGTAGTCGATCACCGCGCCGGAGTCGGTGGCGGTGTTGCGCAGGTATTCGGGGGTGATCGAGAGTGCGTCGGGCAGCGCGGTCGCGTCGCGGACCCACAGCAGCGAGGCGTCGAACGCGGTGAGCAGCCATTTGTGGGCGTCGGTGCAGAAGGAGTCGACGAGTTCGACGCCGTCGAGCAGGTACCGGTGTTCTGGGCACAGGGCTGCGACCCCGGCCCAGGCGGCGTCGACGTGCACCCAGGCCCCGTGCTCGTGGGCGGTGGTGGCGACGGCGCGGACGGGGTCGACCGCGCCGGTGCCGGTGGTGCCGATGGTCGGGCAGACCAGCACGGGGCGCAGCCCGGCGGCGGCGTCGGCGCGGAGCTGGGTGGCGAGTGCGTCGGGTGACATCGCGACCGTCCCCGGGGCGGGGTCGACGACGACCAGGGCCCGTGCGCCCAGGCCGGCGACCCGCACGGCCTTGGCGAGGGAGGCGTGGGTTTCGGCGGTGACGTAGACGCGTTCGCCGCCGTCGACCCCGTCATCGCGCCACCGGCTGGTGCTCGATCCTTGCTGGGAGCTGCGGTGCAGTGCGGCGAGCAGGGCGACGAGCGCGGCGGAGGACGCCGAGTCGGCGATGGTTCCGCCGCCGCCTGCGGCGAAGGTGAACCCCGGGTCGAGGCCGAGCGCGCCGGCGAGGCCGTCGAGCAGGGTCTGTTCCACCTCGGTGCCCGCGGGTGAGGTGGACCAGAGCATCCCCTGGCTGCCCAGCCCGCCCGAGAGCAGGTCGCCGAGCAGCGAGGCGAGGGCGGCGTTCGCGGGGAAGTAGCCGAAGAACGCCGGGTGCTGCCAGTGCAGGGTCGCGGGTGCGACGACGCAGTCGAGGGCGTCGAGCATCGTGGCCAGCGGTTGCGGGTGCTCGGGCAGCAGGTCGGGCAGCGCGGCCCGGACCTGACCGGGGGCGACGTCGGGGCGCACCGGCCGGTCCGCCACGCCCGCCCGGTAGGCCGCCACCCAGTCCACGACGGCATGGCCCAGCCTGCGGAACTCCTCGGGATCCAGATCGGTCACCCGGGCGAGCCTAGATCGCAACGGGCTCCGCGAGCTGGGCCATGACCGTCGCGGCGTCCATCCACACGTTCTCCCGGCTGATGCGGCCGTCGGTGAACTCGAAGACGTGCAGCATCCGGAACCGCACCTCTCGACCGTTCCCGGGGATGCCGGCGAACCGTCCGGTCACGGTCGCGCTCACCTCGTGTTCCACGATGCAGGCCCGCTCGGCGTGGTAACGATGCCGCAGCACCATGTCGCCGCTGCGCACGTTGTCGAGCAGTTCGGTGTACCGCTCCCGCGCGGCGGCCGGTCCGTACAGGGGGCCGCCGGGGGCGCCGACGACGTCGTGCTCGACGTCGTCGGTGTAGACCGCGACGGCGGCGTCGAGGTCGCCCGTCTCCTCGGCCTGCATGTGCTGCTCGATCAGCCGGTCCATCTCCGCCGGGTCCATGGCCACTCCTTCAGTCAGTTTGCCTGACGGAAATGGTGAGGTAACCTGACCGTCGTGTCAACCGAGCAACCGGCCCGGATCACCGGCCTGCTGCGGACGGCAGCGGATCGGGCGTTCGACGCGGTGCGCGACGAGGTCCTGGCCCGCCACGCCGATCTGCGTGCGGCACACGTTCAGGTCTTCAGCGGCGGCCCGATCGACGGGCTGCGGGTGACGGAGCTGGCCGACCGGGCGGCGATGACCAAGCAGTCGATGCACGAACTGGTCGGGCACCTCGAGCGGTGCGGTTACGTGCGCCGCGAACCGGATCCGGCCGATCAACGGGCCCGGCTCGTGCGGCTCACCGACCGCGGCAGGACGTTGCAGGACACGGCGCACGCGGCGTCGGCGCGGCTGCACCTGCAGTGGCGCGATCGGGTGGGCGACGCGCGGTTCGCCGCCCTGTGGGCGGCCCTGCAGGAACTCGCGGGTCTGCCCGGATCGCCGCCCGAGCGTCTGGACGTCCTGCGCGGCCGGGCGGCGACTGTCGCGGCATCCCGGTCGGCGGACGGTGCCGGGGCCCGACCGGAGACTCAGTCGGACACTCAGTCGGACACTCAGTGATTGCGCCGATACGCCTCGAGCACGTTCGACGGGATCCGCCCACGCTCGGAGATCTTCATGCCCTGTCCGGCGGCCCATTTGCGAATGGCCTGGTTGTGCTCGCGGTCGGCCACGGGGCGCGGTATGGCAGCCGGCGCGGAGGTGGTGCGCCGTCTGCTCCGGCCGCGTGCCGCGGAAATGTAGGGCTCGAGAACTTCGCGCAATTTGGCGCTGTTCTCCGCGGAGAGGTCGATCTCGTACGACCTGCCGTCGACGGCGAACTCCACCTGCTCAGAGGCCTCGCTGCCGTCGAGGTCGTCGACCAGGATCACCGTGGTCCGCTGTGCCACCTGCGCCGTCCTTCGTGCCATTCAGCACGCTCGCGGGCACGCCGAGGCACGCCCGACGCATCGGGCGAGGTGTGTTCCGCGGAGCGCGATACCGAGATGATCTGATCTTGCTCAATTGCCCCCGGACCCACAATAGGCGACGCCGCCCGCCATTGTCGATATCGTCGCGGACGGCGGCCCCCAATTCATCCGACGGCGGTCCACCAGTCGGACGGCGGCGGTGGTGCCGTGCCGTCGACGCGCCCGCCCGGGCGGGGGACCGCGATGCGGACGCCCGCCTCGTCCGCCGCCGCGCGCAGTCGCTCCACCGGCTCGGCCCACGTGTGGAAGCCGAGGTTGAACGTCGCCCAGTGGATCGGCACGAGCGGCGCGGCGTGGCGGCCGGTCAGGTCCCGGTGGGCCTGCACCGCCTCCTCCGGGGTCATGTGGATCAACGGCCAGCGGTCGCTGTAGGCCCCGATCGGCAGCACGGTGAGGTCGAACGGGCCGTAGGTGCGGCCGAGATCGGCGAACGCCGGGGTGTAGCCGGTGTCGCCGCCGAAGAAGGCGCGGTGCTGCGGCCCGGCCACGACCCACGACGACCAGAGCGTGGTGTTGCGGCGCAGCCCGCGCCCGGAGAAGTGGCGCGCCTCGGTGCAGGTCAGGGTGAGCGAGCCGATCTGCACCGACTCGTCCCAGTCCAGCTCGACGACGCGGGCGTCCGGCACGCCCCAGCGGCGCAGGTGGTTGCCGAGGCCGAGCGGGACGACGAACGGCGCGGTCCCCGCGCGCAGCAGCGCGCGGACGGTGGGCAGATCGAGGTGGTCGTAGTGGTCGTGGGAGATCACCACGGCGTCGACGGGCGGCAGCGCGGACAGCGGCACCGGTGCCGGGTGCAGCCGGCGCGGGCCGATCGTCGGCGAGGGGGAGACGCGCTCGCCCCAGACGGGGTCGGCGAGTACGCGGTGGCCGTCGACCTCCAGCAGGACCGACGAGTGTCCGTACCAGGTCAGTGCCAGCGGAGCGGGCGTCGTCGGGGCGGGGTCCGCGGCGAGGGGGATCGCGCCACCCGGACGACCGGTCGGTCCGCGGCTCGCCATCGCCCGGACGACCGCGAGCAGGGCGCCCCGGTTCACGATCTCGTCGGGCAGTGTGTTGTGGAACAGCCCGTCCGACGCGTGGCGCGACCCGGCCGCGGCCGCGCGGTCCGCCGTGGCGCGCAGGCGTGGCCCGGGGGCTCCCAGGGCCGCGGGCAGCCCGACGGCGGCACGGGTGAGGGCGACGGTGGCGAGGGCGGCCACCGCGCCCGGAACGAGGAACCGCAAGTGCATGAGTCCAGCCTAGGAAGGTCCGGCGCGGGCCGGTGCCGCTGCTGATGCCGCGTCGCGCCCTCCGCCCGGATCGGGTCGGGTGACGGCACGAACTTTCCGCTGGGCGGCATTTCTCGGCGAATCAATTACCTCGGACAGCAGTGAGGTCGGACGACGGTAGAGTCCCCGGCCGTGGACTCCCCGCCCGGTCGCCCGACCGACTCCCGCGCCGAGCTGATGCGGCTGCTCCAGCGCTACGTGGTCGAGGCGGTACGGCTCGGACGGGTCTTCGCCGAGCGGCACCACCTGCACCCCACCGACTGGGCTGCGCTGCTCGCCGTCATCCAGGGCGACCGCGTCGGCACGCCGCTGACGCCCGGGGAGCTCGGCCAGCGCCTCGGCATCTCCTCCGGAGCGACGACGGCCTGCGTGGACCGCCTGGAGCGGGCCGGGCACGTCCGGCGGATGCGCGACGACCGCGACCGCCGCCGGCTGACGCTGCACCGGGCGGAGAGCGCGACCGCGCTGCTCAACGCCTTCTCCGAGCCTCTCGACGCCGCCATGGACGCCATCGTCGTCGGCTACGACGGCGCCGAGCTGGACATCGTGCAGCGCTTCCTCGGCGATGCCATCGTCCAGGTGAGCGAGTACCGCCGCAGCCTCGTGGAGTGGTGAGCGCTCAGTCCGGCGGCAGCGTCACGGCGATCTCGGCCCCCAGGGTGTAGCCGGCCCGCAGGGTGAGCCGGTCGCCGCTCCAGAAGCTGCCCGGGTCGTACCAGTTCGGTCTGCGGTCGCGGGGCAACAGGCCCATGTCCTCGTAGGTGACGGCGACGACCTCCGCGCAGTAGGCGCTCTCCAGATTTGCGTCCGAGGTGTCGCCGGGGGTGTCGTCGGGAGGGTCGTCGCCGCGCCGGAGCCGCAGGGTCGGGAGCCGCCCGCGCAACCAGCGGCCGGCCAGCCGCGCGGTGGAGGGGAACGGCGTGCCGTCGAGCCGGGCGATCGTGCGCAGCAGCGCGTCTTCCATCTCGGCCGTGACCGCCGGCTCCGCCGGGCCGGAGAGCTGACGCAGCCAGCCGCGCTGGCCGTAGCGGCGCCCCCACTGGAGTACGGCGCCGCGCAGGTCGTGCAGCTGCACACCGCGGTGGTGGCGGCCCGACCAGGCGTCGGGCAGCGCGCGGCCCAGCTCGGCGTGCCACAGCAGGGGCGGCAGGTCGTCGAGGACCACGGCCATGCCGACGTGGTTGACGGGAGCGTTCGTGAGGCTCTGGATCGCCCGGTCCGGGCCGCTGCGGCCGCGGAAGAGCCAGAGGTCGCCGGTGCGGGCCAGCGCAGCTGCGGCGTCGAGGTTGGTGGTGGCACCCGCGGGGAGTCGGCGGCGCCGGCGCGAGGCCCGGGTCACGCCCCTAACCTAGGGCCCATGTCACGGCGCGGGATCTCGCGGGGTTCGGTCTGCAAGCTGCTGGGCGTGGCCGGGCTGGCCGGGGTCGCCGCGTCGGGCGTCGTGGCGGCCCGGGCGGAGCGGCGGCGCCGGGCGTACACGCCCGACGAGGTGCGGGCGCGGCTGCAGGAGCGGGTGGCGGCGGCCCAGGAGAAGGCCCAGCAGCAGGCTCAGGAGCAGGCCCAGAAGCAGGCCCAGAAGCAGGCGCAGGAGAAGGCCCGGTAGCGGACGCCGGGGTGGCCCGTATCGTCGTCGCTCGTGGAGCAGCGGAGCGCGGCCCGGTTGGGCCGGTCGGTGGGTGTGGTCGGACTGGGCTGTTGGCAGCTCGGCGCGGACTGGGGGACGGTCGACGAAGCGGATGCCCTCGCGGTGCTGCACGCCGCGGTCGACTCCGGTGTCACCTTCCTCGACACGGCGGACGTCTACGGCGACGGGCGCAGCGAGCGGCTGATCGGCCGCTTCCTGCGCGACCGCGGCAGCGCGGGGCTGACCGTCGCGACGAAGATGGGCCGACGCGTCGACCAGGTACCCGAGAACTACACGCGCGAGAACTTCCTGGCCTGGACCGACCGGTCGCGCTCCAACCTCGGCGTCGACACCCTCGACCTGGTGCAGCTGCACTGCCCGCCCACGCCCGTGTACTCCACGGACGCGGTGTTCGACGCCCTCGACGAGCTCGTCGACGCCAAGCGGATCGCCGCATACGGGGTGAGCGTCGAGACCGTCGACGAGGCGCTCACGGCCATCGCCCGGCCCGGGGTGGCGAGCGTGCAGATCATCGTCAACGCCTTCCGCCAGAAGCCGCTGGAGCGGGTCCTGCCCGCGGCCGCCGACGCGGGCGTGGCGGTGATCGCCCGGGTTCCCCTGGCGTCCGGGCTGCTGTCGGGCCGCTACACCGCGGCGACGACGTTCGCCCCCGACGACCACCGGTCGTACAACCGGCACGGTGAGGCGTTCGACGTGGGGGAGACCTTCGCCGGGGTGCCCTTCGAGGTGGGGCTCGCGGCCGTGGAGCGGCTGCGCCCGCTGGTGCCCGAGGGCGTGCCGATGGCCCGCTTCGCGGTGCGGTGGGTGCTGGACCAGCCGGTGACCGTCGTCATCCCGGGTGCCCGCGACGCGGAGCAGGCCCGCGGCAACGCTGCGGCCGCGGCGGTCGACGCACTGCCTGCCGACGTGCACGACGCCGTGCGCGCGGTGTACGCCGAGCTGATCGCACCGCACGTCCACGATCGCTGGTAAGGGGTCGGTCAAGGGCAACGCTGCGCGATCGGTCGAGGACCCGATCGGTATCGTCGGGAGCCCGTACACCCGATCGGAACCCGCGGAGGACCTCCCTGTGAAGGTTGCCCACCTCGTCACCTCCTTCATCGAGGACGGCGGCCCGGGCGACGAGCTCGTCGATCTCGCCGCCGCCTCCGACAGCACGGGTGTGGAGCCCGTCGTGGTGGTGCTCGGGTCGTCCGGCGACCGCTGGGAGGTCACGCGGCTGCGTGGCCTCGGCGTTCCGGTCGTCGAACTCGGGCTGGCCCCGTGGGACCCGCGGGCGGTGCGGCGCACGGCTCAGGTGCTGCGCGAGCACGGCGTCGAGCTGGTGCACACCCACCGCCGCCATGCGGACGTGGTCGGTGGCCTGGCGACCCGGCTCGGGCGTGGGCCGGCGCTGCCGCTGGTGTCGACGCTCTACAAGATCGAAAACCTGCCGACGAACCCCGCCGAGCGGCTCCGGCGTACGGCGACGATTCTGATGCGCCGCCGGATGGCGGCACGCACGGTCGCGATCTCGCACCTGCAGCGCGAGCGCTACCGGCGCTTCTCCGGCACGGACCGGGGCCTGGTGATCGTGCCCAACGGCCTCGCCGACCCGGGCCTGTTGTCCGCCGACGAGCGCGCTCGCGTGCGCAGGACCCGGGGGGTCGCGGACGACGGGATCCTCGCGGTCTGCGCCGCCCCGATGCGCCGGGGCCAGGGGCAGGACCTGCTGCTCGACGCCGTGGCCGCGGTGCCGCCCAGCATCCCGCTGACCGTCGTGCTCCTCGGTGACGGACCGTTGCGGCCCTGGCTGGTGTCGCGCGTCGAGGCCGACGAGGTGCTGGCGTCGCGCGTGCACTTCGAGCCCCGGCCGCCGCACGACCCGGCACGCGAGGTGATCGGGGCCGCCGACATGTTCCTGCACACCACCCGCTCGGCGGCGCTGCCGTCGGAGCTGATCCGGGCGCTCGCGCTGGGCGTTCCCGCGGTGGCCTCGCACGTCGGCGGGATCCCGGAGATCGTGACGCGCGGCACAGGGCTGCTGGTGCCGCTGGACGCCGACCCGATCGCGGACGCCGTGGTGCGCCTGGCGTCCGACCCGACGCTGCGCGCCCGCCTGGCGAAGGGCGCGCGGGGACACTTCCTCGCGAACTTCGAGGCCAGGGGCTGGGCCATGCGGCTGCGCGGGGTCTACGACGAGGTGCTCGCGCGGGTGCCGGCGGAGCCGGTGTCGCGGCCGGTCGGATCGGGGCCGGCCACGTTGCCGCCCACGTTCTTCGACACCCCCCGGTAGAACTTCGACACCCGGTAGAACATTGCGTCGGCCGGTCGGGCACCATGGAGGTGTCCGGCTCGTCGACGCCTCCGGGAGCCTGCCTCGTGTCGTCCGTACCTCTGCCCGTCCACGGCCGCGTCTTCCGCGCGCTCGCGATCGCCGAGGCCTGTTCGTGGGCGGGTCTGCTGATCGGGATGTTCGTCAAGTACGTCGTGGTGCACGACGAGATCGGCGTCCAGATCTTCGGCCCGATCCACGGCGCGCTGTTCGTCGCCTACATCGTGGCCGCCGTCGTCGTCGCCCGACCGCTGGGCTGGGACCGCCGGACGTTGCTGCTCTCGCTCGGTGCGAGCATCCCGCCGCTGTTCACGCTGTGGTTCGAGCGGTGGGCGCTGCACACGGGGCGGCTCGGGCGCGCGGTGCCTGCGGTCTGATCCCCCGGCGCGCTACCGGTCGTCGAGAGCCCGGTAGAGCGGGCGGAGCAGCTCGACCACGTCGCGGCCGCGGACGGCCAGCGGGAGTGCGGGCACCCGGTCGAGCAACGCGTCGGGAGGCGTGGACGGTCCGGCCGGCAGCTCCGGTGAGCCGCCCCCGTAGAACGCGACCGGGTCCGTCGGCAGCGGCGGGGCCTCGGGCGCGCGGGTGCGGCGGGCACGCAGCTCGTCGAGCACGGTCTCGCGGTCGCGGCCCCGCAGCGCGAGCACGGCGAACGGGTCGGCGTCGAACCGCTCGGCGAGCAGGTAGAACACCGCGGCGAGGTGCTTGCAGGGGACAGTCGCGTCCGGGCAGGTGCAGTCCATGGCGAGGTCGCGGCTGCCGCTCGGGAACAGGTCCACGCCCTGCGCGGCGACGACGTCCTCGACCTCGCGGGGCAGCTCGCCCGCCAACATCGCCGCCGTGAGCGAGGCGTCGGCGGCCAGCGCGTCGAGCACGGCGGTCCACTGCGCCTTGTCGAGCGTCGGGACGCCGATCCGGACCCGGTAGGGCCGTGCCGCGCTGCCCTGCACCCGTGCGGTGGCCGCACCCGCGTCGACCTGCAGGGACACGGTCTGCCCCCGGCGGGCGTACGTGCGGCCGCGGGCGAGGCGACCGCCGACCCCGGCGGCCTCCAGCACCGCGAGGAACCGGGCCGACCACCAGGTGCGCGCGACGGGGCCGCGGGTGGAGTTGATCTGGATGCCGCCGTGGACGGTCCGGGGGCGGGCCGGGGGAGCGGCGCGCCAGAACGGTTCCTCCGCGCCGGCCTCGTCGTCGGCCCAGTTCCGGGGGCTCATCCGGCGACCCGCACGGGCTCGCCGCTGTCGTCGGCGGCCTCGTCGTCCTGAAGCGCATCGGCGCTGAGCGCGAACAACTCGCGCAGCGTGTCGGTGGACAGCTCCGTCAGCCAGCCCTCGCCGTCGCCGACCACCAGCTCCGAGAGCGCGCGCTTGGAGCGGATCAGCGCGTCGATCCGCTCCTCCACGGTGCCGGGGCAGGAGAACGTGCGGACCTGCACGGTCCGGCGCTGCCCGATCCGGAAGGCGCGGTCCGTCGCCTGCTGCTCGACGGCAGGGTTCCACCAGCGGTCGAGGTGCACGACGTGCGTCGCGGCCGTGAGCGTGAGGCCCGTGCCGCCCGCCTTGAGCGAGGCCAGCAGGACCGGCGGGCCGTCTCCGGCCTGGAAGCGCTGCACGATCTCCTCACGGCGCCGCCGGGTGACCCCGCCGTGCAGGAACGCGATGTCCGTGTCGAGCCGGGCCGACAGGTGCGGCACGAGCAGGTGCCCGAACTCGGCGAACTGGGTGAAGCACAGCGCGCGGTCGCCCTCGACGAGCACCTCGGCGAGGATCTCCTCCAGGCGCACGACCTTGCCGGAGCGGCGCCCGATCGGCGAGCCGTCGTGCAGCAGCAGGGCCGGGTGGTCGCACACCTGCTTGAGCTTGGTCATCGCCGCCAGCACGTTGCCGCGCCGCGCGATGCCGGTGGAGTCTTCGATCTTCTCCAGCATGTCGTCGACGATCGTGCGGTACAGCGACGCCTGCTCGCGGGTGAGCCGGTAGTGCTGAGTGATCTCGATCTTGTCGGGAAGGTCGTCGACGATCGTCGGATCCGTCTTGAGCCGGCGCAGCAGGTACGGGCGGGTGGTCCGGCGCAGCAGCTCCGCGGCCTCGGTGCTGCCGTGGCGCTCGACCGGGATGGCGAAGCGCGTGCGGAAGCGCTCGGCGGTGCCGAGGATCCCGGGGTTGAGCACGTCCATGATCGCCCAGAGCTCGGCGAGGCGGTTCTCGACGGGAGTGCCGGTGAGGGCGACGCGGTGCCGGGCATGGAAGCGGCGCACGGCCCGCGCGGGCTGCGACCGGGCGTTCTTGACCGCCTGGGCCTCGTCGAGCACGAGCCGGTGCCAGTCGATCCCGGCGAGGTCGTCGGCGTCGCGGGCGGCGGTGGCGTAGGTCGTGACCAGCAGGTCGACGTCCGTGAGCGCCGCACGCAGATCGTCGCCGCGAGGACGGGCGGGACCGTGGTGTGCGCGTACCCGTAGGTCCGGGGCGAAGCGGGCGGCCTCGCGCTCCCAGGTGCCGACCATGGACATGGGGCACAGCAGCAGCGTCGGACCCGGTTGGGCGTCCTCCCGGTCGACGGTCTCCAGGGCCAGGAGCTGGACGGTCTTGCCCAGCCCCATGTCGTCGGCGAGGCACGCGCCCAGGCCGAGCGAGGAGAGGAACGCCAGCCAGGCGACGCCGCGCTGCTGGTAGGGGCGCAGTCGCGCGGTGAACGCCGCCGGTGGTTCGACCGGGGTGAGCGTGCGGTCCGCGCTGCCGGCGAGCAGGTCGCCGAGCCATCCACCGGCGTCGACGCCCGTGAGCGGCAGCGGCAGGTCGTCGGGAGCATCGCCCGCGGCGAACGCGAGCACGTCGGCGGCCGTCGGCGGGCGGCGGTCGCCGCGGCGGAGGAACTCCAGGCCGCGGTGCAGTGCCGCGCGGTCCACGCTCACCCAGGCCCCACGCAGCCGCACCAGCGGCGCCTTCGCGGCGACGAGCGCGGCGATCTCCTCCTCGTCGAGCACCGCGTCCGCTCCGTCGCCGACGGCCAGCGACCAGCGGAAGGTGGCGACCTCTTCGCGGCCCAGTCCGCCGCGGACGACCACACCCTGGGCCGGGGCGCTGCGGGTCGACAGCCGGAGCCCGACCCGGCGCGCGCCGTCCCAGCCGGCGGGCAGCTGCACCCCGAACCCGGCGTCGACGAGAAGTGCGGCGCCGGCGACGAGCACGTGGTGGGCGCCCTCGGGACTGAGGTCGAGACCCTCGGGACGGGCCGTCTGCAGGGCGTCGGCGAGCGCCGGGTAGACGCGGGTCGCCCGGCCGAGCTCGGCGAGCAGCACCTCCTGCGGCCCGGCGATGAGCCGATCGGCGCCGCCCGACCAGATCTGCGCGGCGGCGACGAGCAGGCTCGGGTCGGTGGTCGACTGGAGGAGGAACTCGAGGCGCCAGTGGGTGCCGTCGCCGGTGTCGTCGTGGTCCTCGTCCAGGGCCCGGACCTCCGTCAGCCGGAAGCAGGCGCGAGCGGCGCCGGGCGGGTCGGTGCCGACCGCATCCCAGGCTGCCAATGCCTCGGTGAGCGGCTCGAGCCGTGCCGCCGCAGGCAGGCGCCCGTCGGGCGAGGTGAGACCGGCGAGCCAGGTGTCGATCGCCCCCCGCCCTCCGTGGTGCACCGCGCCGGCGCGGGCGAGGCGGTCGCGGACGGCGGCGTCGACGAGGACGTCGAGCGCGTCCGCGACGAGTGCGCCGGGGTCGGCGGGGCCGCCTCTGCCGGTGGGCAGCTCGGCCCGGGCGGCCGGGGGCATCGTCGCCGCCAACGCCTCGGCCGCGGCCAGGTCGACGCCCTGCACGACGGGCCGCCAGCGGGCACGGGTGCCCCCGGGACCGGACGGATCCAGCGTCGGGAGGACGTGGCCGCGCCGGGCGAGGTCGTCGGCGAAGGCGACCACGGCGCGCATGTGCGCGACGGAGGGGCCGTAGCGGAGCTCGTCCGCCGGGTCGTCGAGCTCCGCGGGATCGACGGCGACGGCCGGCACCGCCCAGGCCCGCAGCTCGAGCGCGCCGCGCGGCGCGGGGCCCGGTGCGGAACGCACGAGCTCGGGCGAGGGCGCGGGGCCGCCGGTGTGCGCCGGCAGCAGCAGGCTGACCTGGGTGGCTGTGCCGGGGTGCAGGGTGCCCAGCGTCTGCGCAGACACGGCGAAGGGGTGCGGCCGCGCGGTGCGCAGCGCCCGGCTGCGCCCGGTGGCGGGCCGCTCGCCGTCTTCGGCCCAGAGCAGCACACCCCGGCCCGGCGACCACAGGGCGTGCACCACCAACACCCCGTCACCCTACGACCGCCCCCCGACGATCCTGTGCAGCGCCGGGGGTGCTCCGGTCAGAGGTCGAGGCGGGCGCGGAGCTCCTCGGGAACGAGGTCGAGGTACGCGTCGGGATGCCGGGCGATGTAGGCGCGGACGAACGGGCAGTCCGGCCGCACGGCGAGCCCCCCGGCGCTGGCGGCGTCCAGCGCGGCGCGGACCAGGGTCGACCCGAGTCCGCGGCCCTCGTAGGCGTCGTCGATCTCGGTGTGGGTGAACACGATCAGCCCGGGGTCCTTCATGCGGTACTGCGCGAACCCCGCCAGTCGGCCGTCGACGTGGATCTCGAAGCGCGACCGTTCGGCGACGTCGAGGACGGTGGGCCCCGACTCGGTGGACTCGGTGGACTCGGTGTGGGTGGTCATCGTCAGCTCCCGGGGTCGGTGCCGGATGCCCCGTGCGGGGATCCGGACGTCTCGCTCGCCGAACCCTCGGCGGGCTCGCGTTCTTCCCCGGCGAACGGGAACCGGGCGACCGGTTCCCAGGGGCCGCCGCGGTAGCGCCACAGCGCGAGCGCGACCGCCCGCGTGCGCTCCGGGACGAACGTGGCGGCCAGCTCGCCGTGCAGCCGGCGCGCGTCGGCGGGGGTGACCTTGTTCTGCACGGTGGCGTGCAGGTCGCGCTTGGCACGGTCCTGCGGGGTCAGCCAGGGCGCCCAGCCGCGTGCCAGCTCGGTCCGGATGGCCGCCAGCTCGGGCGAGGCGAGTGAGACCGCCACCCCCCGGCCCAGCGACCGCACGCCGGTGACGTCCACCGTCGGCGCGGACCGGCCGCGCACCATGGCCTCGACCGCCTTCTCGACGGCGTCGCACTCGGCCCCCGGCAGGTGGTGGAACAGCGTGACGTGGGCGTCGAGGTGGTTGCGTTCCGGCGGGAAGTGCGCACGGCGCAGGGCGTCGAGGCGCTGCTGCACGGGGGCGTCGAGGACGGCCGAGAGGATCAGCGGGGCCGGCTCTGGCCCGGACGGCTCGGCGTCAGCCACGGTCGACCTCGGACAGGAAGCCGCGCACGGCCTCGCGGGCGCCGTCCGTGATCTCGGTGCCGTGGGTGAACGCGACGCGCTCGTACTCGAGCTCGCCGAGCACGTGCGCCGTCTGCCGGCTGAGCCGGAAGTCGGTGCACAGGGGGCGGGGGCTGAACCGCAGCTGCCGGACGTTGAACAGGGCGTCGCCCGTGATCAGGGTGCCGGTGCGCTCGTGGAGCAGGGAGACGTGGCCCGGGGTGTGCCCGGGCGTGGCGACGATCCGCAGCCCGCCGCCGACGTCGAGCACCTGCCCGTCCGACAGCCGCTCGCCGACGGCCACCGGCGGGAATCCGGCGCCGGGGATGCGCGTCATCAGCCGGCCCACGAGCAGCGACTGCTCGAACGGCGGCGGTCGTCCCGCCTCGGCGTACCCGGCGTCCGCCTCGTGCACGGCCACCGGTGCCCCGGTCCGCGCGACCATCTCGGCCGCGCCTCCTGCGTGGTCGGTGTGGGCGTGGGTGAGCACGATGCGGGTGACGTGGCCCGGGTGGCGTCCGATCGCACGCAGCCCGGCCACGATCCGCCCCGGCGCCCGCTTCAGGCCGCAGTCGACGAGCGTGACCGACCCGTCGTCGTCGACGAGGGCGAAGGAGTTCGTGTTCGCGGCGCCGACCGTCGGGATGCGGACGACGCCGGGCGCCACCTCGACCGCGGGAACACGCGCCATCGGTCGACCCTACGAGGGGCGCCCGGCCCGCGCCGCGTCGAGCTGTGCCACGAGCCGCTTCGGGGCGACCGTCCGGTACGCCTCGGCCACCAGTTCGGCGATCTCGTCCCAGTCGATCTCCGGGACGTCGAGGTACACCCCGAGCCAGCCCCGCCCACCCACGTACGGCGGCCGGAAGAACCGCTCGGGGTCGCTCCCCATCAGCGCTTCCTGTACGCCCGGTGGGACGGCGCACCAGAACGCCACCCTGTCGTCGTGATGGCGCCCGGCGTACGTCACGAACACCTTCCGGACGAACCACGTGGGCTCGCCGTGACTGAGCTTTTCGGTGGCCTCGGGCAGCGCGAGGCACAGGGCGCGCAGCCGGCTCAGCGCATCGGACGGCGTCTCACCCACCGTCTCACCCACCGTCTCACCCACCGCGGGGCTCCCGGAACACGCAGAACTCGTTGCCCTCGGGATCGGCCAGCACGACGAAACCCTCGGTGCCCGCCTGCCCGATCTCGACGCGCCGCGCACCCAGCCCGACCAGCCGCTCGACCTCGGCCTCGCCGTCGCCCTCCGGGGAGAGATCCGGATGACCGCGGTTCTTGCCCGGAGTCGGCTCGGCGACGGGCTGCAGCCACACGCTCGGCGCGTGCGGACCCGCCTCGGGCGGCGGCCAGAGGTGCTGGCCGTCGTCGTCGATCCGGTAGCCCAGGGCCGCGGCCCAGAACTGTGCCATCCGGGCGCCGTCGACCACATCGAGAGTCCATTGACCGATCCGCGCGACCATCAGCGGCCGCCCGTGGGAGCTGTCGTTCGCATGCCGGCACCGTAGGCCCGGACCCCGACAAGTTCCGGCTCCATCCAGGACGACTGCACACCACATGTCACGGAACGATGACGGACGGTCGCATCGAGGCCGCCGACGCTGGTCCGCGCCGTCGGAGCGCCCGTACGATGACCGCTGCGCCGGTCGGCCCCCGGTTCGCACGGAGGACGATGCAGCCCCACGACCTGCTGGCCCGGGTGGTCGAGCATCTGCCGGTCGGGGTGTTCGCGTTCTCGGGCGACGGCCGGGCGCTCCTGTGGAACTCGTGCGCCGAGCGGCTCACCGGGTGGGAGCGCGAGCGGATCGTCCGCGACGGTCTCACCGGCCTCCCGCTCGACGCACCGACCGCCCGCCGCATCCGCGACGAACTGCTCGCCGGGCGCCCGTTCCGGGGCCGCATCCCCGCCGACGTCGAGAGCGGCGCGACCCTCTACTTCCGCGCCGAACCCCTGCCGGACCCCGACGGGCCGATCCTGCTCGGGGTCCTGCAGGAGGTCGACGACATGCGCGCGGGCGACGAGGCCTTCGCCCTGCTCGACGCGCTGTGGGAGACCGCGCCGGTCGGCCTGGCGTTCTTCGACTCGGAGCTGCGGTTCCGGCGGGTCAACGGCGCGATCCTGGACATCGACGGCGGCACCGTCGACGAGCGCCTCGGGCGGACGCTGGAGGCGGTGCACGGTCCGGTGGGCGCCGAGATCGCCGCCGGGCTGCGCGATGTGCTCGCCGACGGGCGCGCCCGCTTCGACGTGCCCGTCAACGGTCGGCTCTGGCACGGCCGCGGCCCGCAGCAGGAGTGGCGGCTCTACTCCTACCCCGTCCGCTCGCCGGACGACGCGATCGTCGGGGTCGGGCTGGTGGTCGTCGACGTGACCGCGACCGCGCGCACCCGCCGCGAGGTCGACGCCCTGGCCGCCGAGCGCGAGCGCGCCCTGACCCGCTACCAGGGGCTGGTCGAGGCGACCAGCGCCGCCGTGTGGATCCGCGAGCCCGACGGCAGCGCCGCCCAGGACGCTCCCGCACTGCGGGCGATCACCGGGCAGGACGTCGAGGGGTACCGCGGCTGGGGCTTCCTCGACGCGGTCGACCCCACCCACCGCGACGACGTCCGCAGTGCCTGGCGGCGGGCCGTCGCGGACGGCGCGGAGGTCGTGACCTGCACCTACCGGCTGTGCACTGCGCGCGGCTACCGCTGGTTCCGCACCCGCGCGGTGCCGGTGCGCGTCGCGGGCGTCGTCGTCGAGTGGGTGGGCACCGACACCGACGTCGACGACGAGGTCTGCGCCCGCCAGCGGCTCGCCGTGCTGGCCAGGGCGACCAGCGCCGTGGGCGCCGTGCACGAGCCGGAGGAGGAGCTGACGGCACTGGCCGAGTCGGTCGTGCCGGAGTTCGCCGACATCTGCCGGGTGTACCTCGTCGACCCCGCACCCACCTCCGGCGGTGCGGTCACCGGGAAGCGGTCGGTGACGCGCACGGCAGAGGGCGTCGTCCCGTCGCCGTCGAACGACGAGCGGTTCTCGTTCGGACCCGCCCATCCCGTCGCGCGTTGCGTGCGCACCCGCGACTCGGTGCTCGTCCCCGTCCCGGTGCCTCCCGAGCAGGTGTTCTACGGGGCTCCCGAGCAGCGCCGGTGGAGCGAGGAGATCGGGATCACCGCGATGCTCGTCGCGCCCGTGGTGTCGCGGGGCGTCGTGGTGGCGGCGCTGCTGTTCATCTCGTGCGGTCGGCGGCCGGCGTTCACCGAGGACGACCGGGCGCTCGTCGTCGAGCTGGCGGCGCGGGCCTCGGCCGCGGTCGAGCACGCCGAGCACTTCCAGCAGACCCGCCGGGTGTCGCTCGCCCTGCAGGCGGCGATGCTCAGCGCCCCGCCGACGCATCCGGGCGTGGAGGTGCAGGCCCGGTACCTGCCGGCCGCGACGGACCTGGAGGTCGGCGGCGACTGGTACGACGCCTTCGACCTGCCCGACGGCGACCTGGCGGTGGGCGTGGGCGACGTCGCGGGGCACGACCTGTCCGCCGCGGCCACGATGGGGCAGCTGCGCAGCATGCTCCGGGCACTGGCGTACGAGACGGGGGACGCACCCTCGGACGTCGTGCGCCGCCTGGACCGGGTCGCGTCCCGGCTCGACGTCACCGGCTTCACCACGCTCCTGTTCGGGCGCCTGTGCCGGCGCGCGGACCGCACGGTGTTCCGCTGGGCCAACGCCGGCCATCCGCCGCCGGTGCTGGTGCCGCCGGACGGGGAGCCGGAGCTGCTCCGCGGCGGCGTGGGCGTGGTGCTGGGAGTGGCGCCGGATCTGCCGCGGACCGACCGTGAGGTGGAGTTGCCGCCCGGTGCGACCCTGTTGCTCTACACCGACGGGCTGTTCGAGCGGCGCAACGACCCGGACGACCGCGCGTCGGTCGACCTGCTCGACCTCGTCCAGCGTGGCAAGGAGCTGCCGTTGTCCGACCTGTGCGACCACCTCGTCCGCGGAACGGGCGCCGACACCGGCGACGACATGGTCGTCCTCGCGCTGCGGATGCACTCGTGCTGACCTTCGACGACCTCGTGGCACGGGCGCGCGGTCTCGTGACGCCCGGGCGGCGGGCGCTGCTCGGGATCGTCGGCAGCCCCGGTTCCGGCAAGTCGACGCTGGCCGAGGCGCTGCTCGCCACCCTGCGCGCCGA
The DNA here is from genome assembly GCF_031845345.1 of Pseudonocardia charpentierae. Taxonomy (NCBI): domain Bacteria; kingdom Bacillati; phylum Actinomycetota; class Actinomycetes; order Pseudonocardiales; family Pseudonocardiaceae; genus Pseudonocardia; species Pseudonocardia charpentierae. Next base: position 176,468 of record NZ_JAVREJ010000015.1, read on the forward strand.
CCGGCCGCCGGGCGCCGGAGCCGACTGGGTGGCGCACGTGCCGATGGACGGGTACCACCTGGCCGACGTCGAGCTCGAGCGGCTGGGCCTGCGCCAGGCCAAGGGCGCTCCCGACACGTTCGACGCCGGGGGATACGTCGCGTTGCTGGCCCGCTTGCGCGCTGCCGATCCTGCCGACGCCGTGGTGTACGCGCCGGCCTTCGAGCGGACGCTGGAGCAGCCGCTCGCCGGCGCGATCCCGGTGCCGGCGGCGGCCCGGCTGGTGGTGACCGAGGGCAACTACCTGCTGCTGGACAGTGGGCGCTGGCCTGCGGTGCGCCCGCTGGTGGACGAGGTGTGGTTCTGCGCGTTGCGCGACGACGTGCGCCTGCACCGGCTGCACGCCCGCCACGTCACGTTCGGCAAGGCACCCGACGAGGCGGTGGCGTGGGTCGCCGCCGTCGACCAGCCGAACGCCGAGCTGATCGACGCGACGCGTGACCGCGCCGACCTGCTGGTCCCGAGCGGTGTGCTCGAGGCGCTCCGGCCCCCGGGGCCGTGACCCGCGGCTGATCAGCCGGCCGTGGGCGCCTGCGACTCGGGGGCCCGCGCCTCGCCGCCCGGCGGGTCGCCGTCCCGGGGGTCCGCCGCCGGGCTGCCCGCCGACGGGGGCGGTTCGGCGGGCGCGACCTCGGCGTCGTCGTCCTCGCGGGTGTCGCGGGCACTGTGAGCACCGTGGCCATCGCGGGCGGACTCGTCGTCGGGAACGGTGTCGGCGGGATCCGGCAGCAGCTCGGTGCCGTCCGGCGCGGGGTCGGGCTCGGGCGGTGCCGCGGACGGCGCCGGAGTCGCCGGGTGCGCCGTCGGCGTGGGGGCGGCGTTCGGAGCCGCGTCCGACGGCGGCGTGCCCAGCGGGCGGAACGGCACGAACGCCTCCGCAGGCGCGCCGCTCAGGGCCGTCGCCATGAAGCCCCGCCACACCTCGCCCGGCAGCGTGCGGCCGCTGATCGGATCGCCCGTCGCCGTGCGGATCGGGGAGTTGCGGTCGGTGCCCATCCACACCGAGGCCGCGAGCTGCGGGGTGAAGCCGGCCATCCACGCGTCGTTGTTCTCGCCGGGGAAGCGTGACTGCACGGTGCCCGTCTTCGCCGCGACCGGGCGCCGGCCCAGCGTCAGGCCGTCGCGGTCGGCGACCCCGAGCATCGCCTCGGTCACGTTGCGCGCGACCTGCTCCGGGAAGCGCTGCTCGCCGTCCGGTCTCGCCCGGTACAGCACCCGGCCGTCGGCGGTGACGACCTGCGAGACCAGGTGCGGCGGGTGCCACACCCCGCCACCCGCGATGGTGGCGTACGCCGAGGCCAGCTCGAGCGTGCTGACCTCCTTGTTGCCCAGTGCGAGGCCTTCGTTCGGGTCGTCGAGCGGCGACGTGATGCCGGCCGCGCGGGCCGCGTCCGCCACCTTCTGCGGCCCCACCCGCCGGGCCATGTCGCTGAAGACCACGTTGTTCGACACGGTCATGGCCTGCTTGAGGTCGCACCGCGCGCACTCGGCCCCCTCGGCGTTGCGCAACCCGGGCCGGGCCGCGCCGTCGAAGGTCTCGCCGATGCCGATCGGCGGGCTCTCGCGCAGCCCGGCCAGCACGACGAAGGGCTTGAACGTCGACCCGGCCAGGCGGCGGACCCGGGCGTAGTCCAGGCCCGTTCCGTTGTCGCCGCCGTAGTAGGCCAGGATCCCGCCCGTCGCCGGGTCGACGGCCACCATCGCGCTGCGCAGGTTGACCGGCTGCCCCGCGAGCCCCGCGTGCGCCGCGTCGATCGCCGCCTGCTGCCGGGCGGGGTCGACCGTCGTGGTGATCCGCAGGCCCGCCTGGCTCAGCTCCTGGTCGGTGATGCCGAGGTCCTCGAGCTCGGTGCGCACGGCCGTCACGACGTGCCCGCGCGAGTCGGTGGGCACGCCGCCGGTCGACGGCCTGCGCGGGATCGTCGGCGGGAACACCGCCGCGTCGCGCTCGGCGTGGGGGAGCCAGCCCTGCGCGACCATCCCGTCGAGGACGAAGTTCCAGCGCTGCTCGGCCTTCTCGGGATTGAGCGCGGGGTCCCAGCGCGACGGCGACTGGATCAGCCCCGCGAGCAGCGCCCCCTCGGCCGGGGTGAGCGCGCTGACCGGTTTGCCGAAGTAGGCGTGCGCGGCCGACTGGATGCCGTAGGCGCCGCGGCCGAAGTAGATGGCGTTGAGGTAGTCGCCGAGGATCTCGTCCTTGCTGCGCTGCTGGGAGATCTTGACCGCGACGACCATCTCGCGGTACTTGCGCCAGAGCGTCGCCTCGTCGCCGACGAGGGTGTTCTTGACGTACTGCTGGGTGATGGTCGAGCCGCCGCCGACGCCGCCGCGCAGCTGGTTCCACGCCGCGCGCACGATCCCGGTGAGATCGAAGCCCGGGTTGGAGTAGAACGACCGGTCCTCGGCGGCGAGCACGGCGCGGCGCACGTGGGGCGGCACCTTCTCGACCGGCACGACCACCCGGTTGCCCTGCTCGGGCACCAGCCGGGTGATCTGGCTGCCGTCCGCGTAGGCGATCAGCGCGACCTGGTTGTTGACGGCGTCGTCCGGGGTCGGGACGGCGAAGAACGCGTACCCGAGGACGAAGGCGACGACGGGTGCGAGGGCGGCGGCGCCGAGCGCGGCGGTGGCGAGCTGCAGCGCACCCCGGCGGGTCCGGGGGAGGTGGGGGAGGAGCCGCCGAAGGTTTCGCCGCCCGGGCGGCTGCGGCCCGGGACGGGCGGGCGCGGTGCGATCCGGCGCGGGAGGCTGTGGCGGGGTGCGCTGGGCCGGGGTGCGCTGGGCCCGGGTGCGCTGTGCCGCGATGCGTGCCGGTGGGGTGCCGCTCGGTGCAGTAGGGCCCGGTGGCGTGCGGTGCGGGGCAGGCCGATTCGGGACACGGCGGTTCGGAGCGGTGCGGACCGGCACGCCGCGGTCGAGTTCGGCGAGCACCCCGCCGCGCAGGGCCGGCCCGACCGGGGCCGTGAGCGCGTCGGCCGGCGCGCGGCCCGGAGCCCGGCGCCGCACGCGGCCCGGTGGCTCCGCTGCGGCCGCCGGTCCGGAGGAGGGCCGGGCAGGAGGCTGCCACCAGCCGACCCCCGTCGAGTAGCCGCGGGAGTGCCGGTGCCCGCCGGATCCGGGCGGGAAGGCCGGATCGGGCACAGCGCGCACGAGTGCCCTCCCCTCGCCGGCCGCCGGACCGATCTCGTCCGGTCCAACGGGGGCCTTCGGCAGGGCGGTGCGGCGCCACGGCGGCGATCACCTGATCGGGTGATCACTCGACAGCCCGACGACCGGGCCGCTCGTCGGGGCCTAGGCGGCGGACGTGCCGCTCGTCGCCGCGACGGCAGGCGCGTGTGCGGGGCCGCTGTCGCCCGACGCGCCGCCCAGCGCCTCGGTGAGCAGCCGGTACGAGCGCAGGCGGTCGTCGCCGTCGTGGGTGCTGGTGACGACCATCAGCTCGTCCACTCCCGTCCGCTCGACCAGCTCCGTCGCACCGGTGCGCACGGTCTCGGGAGAGCCGATGATCTGGCTCGCGAGCCGCTGCTCGACGAAGTCGCGCTCCTCCGGGCTGTACCGGTACGCGGCCGCCTCCTCCGGTGTCGGCACCGGGCCGGGCCTGCCGAGACGCAGCTGCAGGAACTGCAGTGCCGAGGGCAGCGCGAGCCGCCGGGCCTCGGCGTCGTCCGGAGCGCACAGCACGGACGCGGCGATCAGGGCGTACGGCTCGGCGAGCACCTCGGACGGGCGGAACATCTTCCGGTAGAGCTCGAGGGCGGGCAGGGTGTTCTCGCTGCTGAAGTGGTGGGCGAAGGCGAAGGGCAGGCCCATGAGCCCGGCCAGCTGGGCGCTGTAGCCGCTCGACCCGAGCAGCCACACCGCCGGGTCCTGACCCTGCGCCGGCACCGCCGCGACCGGCCCGTCGCCCCGGAAGTACGCCATCAGCTCACCGAGCTGCTCGGGGAAGTCGTCAGCGCCGAGCGCGGCGGTACCGCGCCGCAGGGCGCGTGCCGTCCGCTGGTCCGTGCCGGGCGCACGTCCGATACCGAGGTCGATGCGGCCCGGGTGCAGCGCGTCGAGCGTGCCGAACTGCTCGGCGATGACGAGCGGCTGGTGGTTGGGCAACATCACACCGCCCGAGCCGACGCGGATCCGCTCGGTGACGGCCGCCAGGTGGGCGATCAGCACGGCCGGCGAGGAGCTCGCGATTCCCGGCATCCCGTGGTGCTCCGCCACCCAGTAGCGCCGGAACCCGAGATCCTCGACGAGCTGGACGAGCTTCGTGCTGGTCGCCAGCGCGGCCGTCGCCGTCGAGCCGGTACCGATGGGGGCGAGATCGAGAACGGAGAGAGGTACCACGTGCGAGGCAACGTCGACGGGCCTCCGGCTCTTCCCGGCGATCACACACCGTGCCAGGGCGCGCGGGCCACATCCGCCGATCCAGGACGAATGGTGCCGCATCGGGGGTCCCCCCACTGCGCAGAGTGGGCGAGGGGTCACAATACGGTGATGGCGCTCGCGGATGCATTGCATGCCCTGCTCCGCCTGTCCGGAGCGACCTACTCCTGTGTCGTCGAGCGCGACAGCGGGCGGGTGCTCGCCGAGGTGGGCAACGGGGAGACGGGGTCCGGCGACTCCGAAGGCGTCGTGCCCTACTCGGTGCCGCGGTGGGGTACGGCCGTCGCCGCGATGTTCGGCACCACGTCGGGCGACGAGCTGGACGACGTCATGATCACCGGACGGCGGTCCTACCACCTCGTCCGTCCGCTCGGGCCGGATGCGTCGGTACTGGTCTACCTGCGGCTCGACCGGAGCCGGTCGAACCTCGCCGCCGCCCGCCGGGAGCTGGCCACCGTCAAGCTTTCCGGAGGTGCACCCGCGGCCTCCTCAGGGGCATCGGCTGCGCCCCCGGCGCGATCTCGGGGCGACGCGCCTGCAGCACGTGCCCGGGGCCCCGTCGCCGCCACGTCACCCGCGCCGGCGCGGGTACCCGCGGCCCTCGCGCCGTCGTCCACTCCGGCGCGCGGCCTGCGGAGCACGACGTCGGATTCGGGCAGCACGTCGACGTCACCGTCACGGCCCCGCGCCGCTGCCGCGGCGGTGCCCCGGGCGCGTCGATCGCCGGCATCGGACGCGTCCGCGATGCCGTCCGGCGGTGCGCGCCCCCGCCCCGGCGGCGGGGGGGCGG
>NZ_JAVREJ010000016.1:0-179296 GCF_031845345.1 Pseudonocardia charpentierae
CCGTCCGCGCGGCCCTGCGCACCCTCGCCACCCACATCGACACCCGGCTCGCCCAGGCCCGGCTACCGTCGGCGGCTGCCTGACACTCTGACCAAGTGCCAAAGTCCTGGCGACCAAGGATCGCTAGGTCTGTTGAGCGGGACGCCGGGATCTGGTACGACGCGGCGTGGCCTCCACACCCGCTCCCGGATCGGCCTGGGCCCCGCTGCGCCTGCATGCGATGTTCCGGGCGCTGTGGATCGCCCAGTTCGCGTCCAACGTCGGCACCTGGATGCAGACGGTCGGTGCGCAGTGGCTGCTGATCGACCGGTCGCCGCTGCTGGTCTCCCTGGTGCAGACGGCCTCCAGCCTGCCGATCGTGCTGCTCGCACTGCCGGCGGGAGCGTGGGCGGATGTCGTGGACCGGCGGCGGCTGCTGCTGGGCGCGCAGGGAGCGATGTTCGTCGCCGCCGCCGCGCTGGCCGCGGTGACGTTCCTCGGCATGACGTCCCCGGCACTGATCCTGGGCCTGACCTTTGCGTTGGGCTGCGGCAACGCGATCGCGGCCCCCTCGTGGCAGGCGATCCAGCCCGACCTGGTGGACCGGGCCCTGCTGCCGCAGGCGGCGGCGCTCAACGGGTTGAACATGAACCTCGCGCGGGCGGTGGGGCCGGCGCTCGGCGGAGTCGTCGTCGCGGCGGTAGGCCCGGGCTGGGTGTTCGCGCTCAACGCGGTGTCGTTCGTGGGCATCATGATCGTGGTGACCTGCTGGCGGGCGCCCGCGCCGGTCGGCACCGGACCACCGGAACGGCTGGTCGAGGCCCTGCGCGCCGGGGGACGCTACGTCCGGCACTCGCGGATCGTGCGCCTTCTGCTCTACCGGGCCGTGCTGTTCATCCCCGCAGCCTCGGCCGTGTGGGCACTGCTGCCCGTCGTGGCCGCGGCACGGCTCGGGCTGGGCGCCGGGGGATACGGCCTGCTGCTCGGCATGGTCGGCATCGGGGCGGTCGGGGGAGCGCTGGTCATCCCGCGGATACGCGCCGCCGTCGGCTCGGCGCGGCTGGTCACCGGGGCGATGGTCGTCACCGCTGCGGCGTTCGCGGTCGTCGCGGCGGTCGAGAACGCGATCGTCGTCGGCGTCGCGCTGTTGCCCGTCGGCGCGGCGTGGATCTCGGTGATGTCGAGCCTGAACTCGGGGCTCCAGCTGGCCCTGCCGAACTGGGTGCGTGCCCGCGGCCTGGCCTACTACCTCGTGGTGTTCCAGGGCGCCCAGGCCGTCGCCGCGGTGGTGTGGGGCGTGGTCGCCGACGCAACGTCGGTGACCACGGCGCTCCTGGCCGCGGCGGTGGTCCTCGCGGTGGGCGCGGTGGCGGGGCTGCGCAGCCCGATGCCGGACACGACGACGCTCGACCGCACCCCGTCGGCCCACTGGCCTGCTCCGCAGCTGATCTTCATCCCCGAGGCGACGGACGGACCGGTCCTGGTCACGCTCACCTACGACGTCCCGACGGAGAACGCCGAGGCGTTCACCGACGCGATGCGTCTCGTCGGCCGGTCGCGCCGGCGGACCGGGGCCCTGCGCTGGGAGCTGTTCCGCGACGGCGGCGACCCGCGCCGCTTCGTCGAGTCGTACCTAGTCGGCACCTGGGCCGAGCACCTGCGCCAGCACGAGGGCCGCCTCACCGGCGCCGACCGCCGGTTCGAGGAGCAGGCCGAGCGATACACGTCGGGGGAGCCACAGGTGGCCCACCTGTTCCCGCCCGCGAGCGGCGCTCGCTGACACCCGCTCCGTGAGATCGTGTTCTCCTGCTGCACGGAAGGAAGCTCGACATGCTGCTGCCCGACGAACGCGCCGCGCTGGTGGACTACTGCCTGAAGATGCAGGCCGACGACCTCACCGTCGGCACCTCCGGCAACCTCAGCGTCCGCTCCGGCGACCTGATCGCCATCACACCCTCGGGGGTGAACTACGACGAGCTCACACCCGAGGCGATCTGCATCGTCGACCTCGACGGGACGGTGGTGGAGGCCGACCTCGAGCCGTCGTCCGAGGTGCCGATGCACACCGCGGTGTACGGCGCGACGGACGCGGGAGCCGTCGTACACAGCCACCCGATGTACGGCACGGCCCTGTCGGTGACCAGGGACGAGGTCCCGCCGGTCCACTACATGATCACGCTGCTCGGCGGCCCGGTGCGGGTGGCGCCCTACGCGCGGTTCGGCAGCCCCGAGCTGGCGCAGGGCAGCGTGGACGCGATGGTGGGCCGCAGCGGGGTGCTGCTGCGCAACCACGGCGCCACCACCTACGGCGACACCCTGGGCAAGGCCTACACCCGCTCGATCTACCTGGAGTGGGTCTGCAAGCTCTACCACGTGGCCACGCAGCTCGGTGAGCCGGCGCTGCTGACGCAGGAGCAGCTCGACGAGGTCGCCGAGGGGACCGGGGCCTACGGCCAGTCGGTGAAGCGGGGGTCCTGAGTCGCCCTGTCCGGTGCGATGTTCACCGCAGCGTCGGGTGACGTTCGATACGAGTTCGGTTGCACTCGAACCCGCTCGACTACGATCGAATCGTGCTCGGATTGCATCTCAGTAAGGGGCTCGCGCCCGGTGGCCGGTTCGACGAGTGGCGCAGGCCGCCGGTCCGCGGAGTGTTCCTCGACATCGACGGCACGTCGCTGAGCCACCACCACGAGCCGACCCCGGCCTTCGTCGCGGCCTGCCGCGCGGTCCAGGACCGCGGGGCGCAGTTGAGCTTCGCCACCGGCCGGCCGCCCGGCGGGCTGGGCGTCCTCCGGGAGCGGACCGGCTCACAAGGAGCGGACGTCGTGCACAACGGCGCGCTGGTGCTGCAGGACGGTGTGCCGGTCGGCGGATGGGCGATGCCCGCCGACGCGGCCGCGCGGGTTGCGCGGTGGTGCCTGGACCACGGCGCGTACGCCGAGTTCGCCGTCGACGCGGACTTCCTGGTCACCGACCGCCGCGAGGTTGCCCGTCCCGCCTGGGGCGACATCGCCGGTGGTCCCGACGGTGAGATCGCCGACGTCGACCTGGCCGCCGCCGACACGTTCAAGATCACTGTGTACTGCTTCGAGCCGGAGCACGCGCCTGCGGTCCTGGCCCTCGGCGCCGAGCTCGGCCTGCACGTCGACCCCTCGACCGCGCCGGTCTTCCCCGGGGTCAACATCCTGAACCTGACCGCGCCGGGCATCAGCAAGGGCGCCGGCGTCGAGTGGGCGGCCCGGCGGGCGGGCATCTCCGCGCGCGAGTTGCTGGTGGTCGGCGACAGCGGCAACGACATCTCGATGTTCGCGGTGGCGGGGACGGCGGTGGCGATGGGTCAGGCGTCCGCCGAGATCCGCGCAGCCGCGCACCTGGTCACCGAGCCGTTCGACGACGACGGCTCCGCCCTCGCGCTGCACGCGCTGATCGACAGCATCCCCGAGCTGGTCCCGGCCGCCGCGGAGGAGTGCGCCTGACCCGTCGTCAGGTGGCCGCGTCGATCAGCTCGACGCCGTGCCGTGCGCACAGCTCGGCCAACCCCGGCGGGGCGTCCGCGGTGACGACCGTGTCGACGGCGTCGAGCGGGGCGACCAGGGCGAAGTCGTTGATGCCGATCTTCGAGACGTCCACTGGCACGACGATGCGCCGTGCCCGGCCCAGCACGGCCACCTTCAGCTGGGCCTCGTTGTGGTCGGCCACCGTGATGCCGTCGGCGGTCAGGCCGGTCGCGCCGATGAAGGCGGTGTTCACCGTGAACCGCGCGACGTTCTCGACGGCGAGCGCTCCCGCGACCGCCCCCGCCGACGGGCGCAGCACGCCGCCCACCAGCGTGTGCCGGACCGTCGGTTTCTCGGCGAGGGCGGCGGCCACGGCGATGCCGTTGGTCAGCGCGTTGACGTTGCGCGCGGTCAGCAGCTCGGCGATGCGCAGGGTCGTGGTCCCGCTGTCGAGGTAGACCGCGTCGCCGTCGGCGACGAGGTCGACGCAGACGCGGGCGATGGCCGTCTTCGCCTCGGCGTCGCGGCTCAACCGGTCGGCGAACGGGCGCTCGGCGGGCGGCCGCAGGGCCAGCGCGCCGCCGTGCGTGCGCCGCAGCAGCCCGGAACGTTCGAGCAGAGCGAGGTCCTTGCGCACGGTGGGTTCACTGGCGGCCACCTCGCGGGCGAGTTCGCCGATCCGCACGCGCCCGCGGGCGTTGACCATCGAGACGATCCGCTCGCGGCGCTCCTCGCCGAAGGCGTGCTCCCCGACGGGACCCGTCACGTCCGTACCCTCCCGCTCACCGGCCCCCTACACAGGTCGACGGCACACCGTACCCGCGCGGTCCCGCGCAGTCGGTTCCGAAAGGGTTCGAGTGGGTCAGACCCGCTGGGTCGTCCGGCCGCGCAGCGGCAGGTAGATCAGCGCGGCGACGAGCGCTCCCAGCAGGAGGCTGACGTCGACCCCGGCCGCGACACCGGCGAGCGGGCCGCTGAACAGCAGTGTCTGGATGGTCAGCAGCCCGACCACCGAGCCGACGGCCCAGGCGAGCACGGCACCCCGGTGCCAGCCGCCGGTGTACCAGTACCGCCCGCCGGTCTCGCGGCGGTTGAACACCTGGAGGTCGTCGGGGTCGTAGCGGCCGCCCGTCTTCACGAAGTCGATTCCCACGATCACGGCCCACGGCGCACTGAGCTCGGCGAGGATCAGCAGCGCGGCGCCGATGGCGCCCTGGATCGTCGGGGCGAGCAGCCCGAGGTAGACCAGCACCACGCCGACCGCCGCGATGATCACCGTCGCGCGGGCGCGCGTGATCCGGACGACCAGGGCCTCGAGGTCGAGCCCCGCGCTGTAGAGCGACTGGGCGACCAGCCCGACGCCGCCGAGGACGGCGAAGGGGAGCAGCGGGACCGCGTACCAGAGCGGCGACTCACCGGCCAGGCTGGCGGGGAACGGCGCGAAGGGGTCGGTGAACGCGGTCGACACGATCGCCCCGATCGCCGCCGGCACCGCGAACCCCAGGAAGAGCGCCACGGCTGCGACCGGAGCCAGCTTGCTCGGCGGGTGCACGTCGGACCGGATGTAGCGGGTCCAGTCGCCGACGATCGTGCACACGACCAGCGCACCGCCGACCCCGACGGTGGTGGCGACCAAGAGCCATGTCGCCCCGAACGTGCCCAGCAGGGGCTCCGAACCCGCATATCCCCACTGGATCCGGCCGGAGAAGGCCACCGGCATCAGGACCATCAGGATCCCGCCGATCGCGAAGATCGCGGCGGTGCAGCGCACCAGCCAGCGGTATCCCCAGATCGCCACGGCTGCGGACACGGCTGCGACGAGCGCGAACACCACAGCCTGCGTCCCGACGGAGTCGGGGAGGCCGAACAGCCGCCCCGCGACCGCGACCCCGGCGGCCCCGCTGGTCCAGACCGTGAGGCCGACCGACACCAGGCACGTCAGGAGCCCGATGCCGCTGCCGATCAGCCGGCCCCGGACGCCGAACGCCGCCCCGGAGCCTGTCGCGTTGTTCGTCGCCGTCCGGGATCCCAGCAGGACGAGCGGAACCAGCAGGAGGACCCCGACCGCGGTGCCGACGGCGATCGCGGAGATCGTCGCCCACAGGCCCAGCCCGAACGTCATGCCGACCCAGCCGAAGGCCACGGCACCCAGCCCGACGGAGCCGCCGATGAAGATGACGAAGAACGTCCACGGCGTCGAGGTGCGGTCGCTCTCGGGGATGCGGTCGACGCCGTTGCGCTCGAAGCCGGAGGAGTCGAAACCGGCCGGTTCGGCGCCACCGGGACCGGCACTGCGGTGCCGACCGCTCTCCGACGGGCGGACCGAGTCCTCCGGCAACCGTCCGGGGTCAACCCCCATGTCCGCGTCCTTCCCCCGACTCGGCGATCCGGCGATCGAGTGGTGCTGTGGAACAGTTGGCCGTGGTCGTCACGGTCCGTAGTGCAGGCGCGGACCCTATCGGGGGATCGGCGGTGATCGGTCCGGCAGGGTGATCGCCGGCGCGGCGACGTAACCGTCGTCGATGCCGACGTAGCGTTTCCACGGCCCGGCCATCGTCAGGTCCGGACATCTCTGCGCCAGTGTCGTCACGGCCGCTACCGCGGTGGTGCGGGCGTGGTGCAGGCCACCGCAGCGGTGGTAGCCCAATCCCCACCCCAGGTGATCGGCGGTGTCGCGCCCCGGGTCGAACCGGTCCAGCGGCTGCCGGTGCGGTCCGGGGATGTCCCGGTTCGCGGCCGTCAGCCACATCAGCACCTGGTCGCCGGGCTGCACCGCGACGTCGCCGACGGTGAACGGCTCGCGGGCGAACCGGCTGGCCTGCGGGAACGGGGTGCCGAGCCGGAGAGCCTCCTCCACGGCGGGCCGGGCCTGCGCCGGGTCGGCCATCCGGGGCCACAGGTCGTTCTCGAGGGCGAGGCCGACGGTCAGCGTCGCCGTCGTCGCGGTCGCCACCGCGCTGACCGAGATCGCGTAGAGGGTGCCCCACGACTCCCGCTCGGTCAGCGTGCCGGCGCGGACCAGGTCGCGCGCCTCCGCGGCGACTCCGGTCAGGCCGGGCCGGCTCATCAGCTCGCGGTAGTACTCGTCCATCTCGGGAGCGGCCAGCGGCGGCCACGAGGCGAACATGTCGCCGGCGGCGAGCTGGTCGTCGACGGCGTAAGTCACGTCCGAGGGCGCGATGCCCAGCCAATCGGCCAGGTAGGTCACCGCCGTGGGCAGTGCGTAGTCGAGGTAGACGTCGAACGATCCGCCGGACGTGTGGGCCTCGACGTGCATGGCTGGAATCTCGGCCGCGACCTCGGCGGCGATCTCGGCCGCCGTCGTGGCCCGGGCCGCGGCGGCCTCGGCCGTGAACCACGGCGCCATCGCGGAGCGCAGCGCGGCGTGCCGGCCCGGGCATCCGCTCAGCGTCCGGCGGTCGGTGGCCCAGACGAAGGTGCTCACGGGGTGCAGGTGGTCGCGCTGCTCGGGAGTGATCATTTCGCTCACGTCGGACGTCACGCGCTGCGGGTCGCGGAGCAGTGCGCGGATCGTCGCGTGGTCGTAGACGTGCACGCCCTGCTCGTCGCGGTGGGGCGGGGTGGCGGGGTCGTAGCAGGTGGGCGGGCGCGGAGCAGGGTCGCTGAGCATCGGCCGCGTCCTCCCGGGGGTCAGAGGGAACCCTCGTCGAGCACCGGTGGGAGCCAGGTCGAGGCGGGTTCAGAGCGCGTGCTCACCGTACTTTGCTGCGGGCTAGGGTGAAACGACGATTATCGACTCGACCGGATGGCGGGGGCACGCATGGCGAACGGCTCGGCGGACGCGCAGGAACTGCGCGACATCGATGCCTCGGTCCCGCACTCGGCCCGCATCTGGAACTACTGGCTCGGCGGGAAGGACAACTTCGCCGCCGACCGGGAGGCGGGCGACGAGTTCCTCACCGTCTACCCGGGGCAGCGCGACAAGGCGCGGGCGGTCCGCCACTTCCTCGCCCGGGCCGTGCGGTACCTGGTGGACGAGGCGGGTGTGCGGCAGTTCCTCGACGTCGGCACCGGCCTGCCGACCGCCGACAACACCCACGAGGTGGCCCAGCGGCTCGCCCCGGAGTCGCGGATCGTCTACGTCGACAACGACCCGCTCGTGCTGGCGCACGCCCGGATCCTGCTCACGAGCTCGCCCGAGGGCGTCACGAACTACATCGACGCGGACCTGCACGACCCCGCGCGCATCCTGGCCGAGGCCGGGACGACCCTCGACCTGACGAAGCCGGTGGCGTTGCTGCTGATCGGCGTGCTCGGCCACGTCGCGGACGTCGACGAGGCCCGCAGCATCCTCCGGCGCCTGCTGGCCGGGCTGCCGCCGGGCAGTTTCCTCGTGCAGTGCGACGGCACCGACACCGATCTCGACTACGTCGCCGCGCTCGAGCAGTACCGCGACAGCGGCGGCGTGCCCTACAACGTCCGGGCCCACGAGGAGATCGAGAGCTTCTACGACGGGCTGGAGGTCGTCGAGCCCGGCGTCGTGCAGATCACCCGGTGGCGCGCGGAGCCCAACGCCTTCGGCGAGGCGGCGGACGTCTCCGAGCTGGGCGGCGTGGCGCGCAAGGCCTGACGCCCTGAGGCGCTCACGACCTCGAGCAGAGCGGGCAGGGGGCGCCCTCGGGGTCGATCATGGGGGCTGCCGTCACCACGTGCCCGCAGAGGGCGACGTAGCGCCCGCGCCCGTCGGCCTGCGGGCCGGCGATCTGCACGTCCGGTACGGCATGGGCGTGGCCGTCGCGTACGCAGGTGATCGTGACCGTCGCGAGGTCGCGACGGGCGGAGCGCGACCGGCTGTGATTACCCACCGTGTCCCTCTCGTCACAATTGTACGACGACCGAGTGATTGACGTTTCCAGTGTGCAGCATCTGTCGGTGCATCTGCAAAGTAGCCCGCACGGACAGCCGTGCGTTCATCTGCTATTTCATCTGCAAGAACACTTGCCCTATCGTGTGCGTGCCGTGACCACAGGTGTCGTGGGCGTGAGCGGAAAGCGGGAGGACGGCGTGGAGATCGACAGCCGCTGGACTGGTCCGACCGACGAGGACACCGAGGTGCCCGGTGTGCTCCTCGGTCTTCTGACCTGGCGGAAAAGCGCTGCCAGCAACCCGAACGGCGACTGCGTGGAGCTTGCCCCGCTGCCTGCGGGTGGCGTCGCCGTGCGGAACTCCCGCGCCCCGGGTGGGACGGCCCTCATCTACACCCGGGCGGAGATGGAGGCCTTCCTCCACGGGGCGAAGGCGGGGGAGTTCGACGACCTCGTCATGTGAGACACCTCGAATCTTGACGGTTCACGTGGTCCGTATCATCGTCGCGGTACTACCCTGCGTAGGTCGGCAGCGACGTAGGCCGTGATGAAAGAGGTCCGAGTGGACGCAGGAGCAGCGGGTCGGCGATCACCGTCGGCAACCGCGCAGCCGTCGTCGGCTCAGAACGATGCCCCAACCGTGTCGCGCATCCTTCTGGGTACGCAGCTCCGTCGGCTCCGTGAGGCCGCCGGGATCACGCGTGAAGACGCCGGCCATGCCATCCGCGCATCGCACGCCAAGATCAGCCGTCTCGAGCTGGGCCGCGTCGGGTTCAAGGAACGCGACGTCGTCGACCTGCTCACCCTCTACGGGGTCACGGACGACGGCGAGCGCGCCGCCGTCCTGGACCTCATGCGCCAGGCCAACATGCGCGTGTGGTGGCAGCGGCACAGCGACCTGCTGCCGAACTGGTTCGAGACCTATCTGCGGCTCGAGCAGGTCGCGAAGGTCGTCCGGACCTACCAGCTCCAGTTCGTCCCCGGCCTGCTGCAGAGCGAGGAGTACGCCCGCGCGGTCATCGGCCACGGCCACAGCCGGTCCGCGGACGAGCTCGACCGCCGGGTGCAGCTGCGGATGGACCGGCAGGAGATGCTCCACCAGCCGGAGGCGCCGCACCTGTGGGCGGTGATCGACGAGGCGGCCCTGACGCGGGCCTTCGGGCCCGTCCGGGTGATGCGCGAGCAGCTGAAGCACCTGCTGGAGGTCAGCGCCGCGCCGAACATCCACGTGCAGGTGCTGCCGTTCCGCAGCGGGGCCCACGCCGCCGCAGGCGGGTCGTTCTCGATCCTGCGGTTCGCCGAGCCGGACCTGCCGGACGTCGTCTACCTCGAGCAGCTGACCAGCGCGGTGTACCTCGACAAGCGCGCCGACGTCGAGGAGTACCAGCTCATCATGGAGCGGGTCACGGTCCAGGCCGAGACCCCGGCCCAGTCGCGGGAGACCATCCGCCGGCTGATGGCCGAGCTGTAAGGAGCTCGGCCACCGACCGGTCGGAATCTCCCGGGGGTCAGCCGGTCAGCCGCTCCACGGCGGCGAGCAGGTCGGACACCTGCTTCACCACGCTGAAGTTCTCCTTCACGTAGACCTGCGCCACCGGGCCCTTGGTCTGCTTCCAGTCCTCCTCGATCGCCGTCGTGACGGCCACGGCGAGCGAGTGGGCGAGTTCCTGCCGGTCGTCGGTCTCCTTCACCAGGGTGCCGACCTCCGAGGTCACGAAGTCGCGCGGACCACCGGAGTTCGCGCCGATCACCGGCGTCCCACACGCCATGCACTCGATGAACACCAGGCCGAAGGGCTCCCGGTAGGACGGGAAGCAGCCGACGTCCGCGCAGTTGAACAGCGTGGTGAGCTCGTCCTGCTGACGCGGCCCGACGAAGTACGTCCGCTGCAGCCCCAGCTCCGCCGCCAGGTCGTGCATCTTCACCTGCGCCTCGTGCGGCCCCGAGCCGATCACGAGGGTGAGGATCTTCTTCTCGTGCTTCTCGTAGGTCGCCGCGGCGCGGAGCAGGGCGTCGAGGCGCTTCCAGTCGGCGAACTTGCCGCAGAACGCGACCACCGCGTCGAACCCGTCGGCCGGTGCCACCGGCTCGGGCTCACCGTGGCCCTCGGGTGGCGCGGTGTCGAACCCGGCCAGCACCTCTGCCCGGTTCTCGTACACGTCCGGCAGCACCTGGAAGACCTGCTGGTTGTAGCCGTTGTGCGAGAGCACGGCCCGCTCGCGCGGGAACTCGGGGAAGATCGAGGTCAGGGCCTCGAGCTGCTCGGCCGAGATCGACGCGACCATGTCGACGCCGTGGTCGGGATCGGCGTAGTCGAAGATCTTCTCGCGCTGCATGAAGGGCAGGAACCGCAGCGGGAACTCGGCCGGGTTGTCCTGGCGCTTTTCGTTCGCGTACATCTTCAGCTCGGTGCCGTGCGCGAAGCACAGCAGCGGCATCGTCCCGCGGCCCTTCGCGGCGCGGCGGCGGATCACGTCGCGCATCACGACGGTGTTCATGAAGCCGTGGTGGGCGATGGCGAGGGTGAACCGGTCGCCGGTGGTCTCCTCGATCTCGTCGATCCACTCCGCGACCTCGTCCGTGAGGCGCGCGCGGTAGGCGTCGACCTCGACCTCGCTCATGCCGTGCCAGCGGTAGTTGCTGACGGGCGAGATCGACTCGCAGATCGGGATGTCGTGGTCGAGCTCGAAGACCCGCACCAGGTCCTCGCGGAACCGCTGCCGCCTGGACGGGTACATCGAGTAGCAGCGCACTCCAGGGATCGCGTTGTAGGCGTTGTGGTGCGCCTCGTGCAGGATCCCCGAGCCCGGCGCGAACTCCCCGCCGCGCTGCCAGTTGTTGGTGCCCAGCTGAAAGATCAGCCTGTCGCCCATCCTCGCCCTTCCGTCGACGCCCGGCCTCGATCACCGGTTCGGGTGAAGGTTAGTGGGCCCGGCCCTCGCCCGACCCGCGCCGTCAGCCGCCCACCGGGTGCGGGGCGGGCTGCAGGTAGGCGGGGTCGGGGCCGGGGACCGGCACGTCCGGGGTGCCCGCGAGGAGCTTGCTCATCGTGGCGAAGAACGGCGGCGCCGCGACCGTGCCGCCGAACGCGCCGTGCCCGCAGTCGCCGAGGTGCACCGGGCTGCCCGGGCAGAGCTCCTGCGGGTGCGTGCCGTCGGCGAACACCATCGACGACGCGGCGTACCCGGTGAGCCCGCCGACGCCGCCGACGTAGGCCACCGACTCGCTGGCGTTGGTCGTGCCGGTCTTGCCGATGTCCGGCCGGGTCCACCCCGCGGTCCGGGCCGCCGCGGCCGAGGTGCCGGAGACGGTGTCCTGGCTCAGCCCGGCGGCCAGGGTGTGTGCGAGGCCGGGAGCGATCACCTGCTCGCAGGCCTGCTGCGGCACGGCGACGGGGTGGCCGTCCCGGTCCGTCACCGCCTCGATCGGGTTCGGCGGGCACCACACACCGTCGCTGTCGATCGTCGCCGCGACGTTGGCCATCTCCAGCGTGCTCACCGGGCTGACACCCAGGGTGAACGACAGGAGGTTCTGGAAGTACTGCGACTGCGGCTGGTTGTACTGCGGATCCTGGGATCGGGGGTCCGCCGGGTCGGTGACGGGGGTTCCGCCGGCGTCGTTGCTCGCCAGGGAGTCGCGCAGGCCGAGCCGCTGGGCCATCGCGATCACCGACGGCAGGCCCGTGCGGGCCTCGAGCCCGACGAAGGCGACGTTCGGCGAGGTCGCGAGCGCGTCCTGCAGGCTGATCGGGTCCGGGTAGCTCGTCCCGTCGTTCGCCACCGGGTAGCAGGCGGTGTGGCGGTTCGCGTTCGGCGGCGTGAAGCAGTCCGTCGCCGGGTTCGGCAGCGCCGAGTCGAAGACCACCGTGCCGTTCTCCAGGGCCGCGGCCGTGGTGAAGATCTTGAACGACGAGCCGGCGCCGAACACGTTGCTCGGGTCGGCCACGATGTCCGTCGCGCGCTCGCCCTGCGCCGCGTCGGTGCCGTAGTTGCGGTTGGCGACCATGGCGACGACCTCGTGTCCGTCATGGCCGGGGCGGACGACCGCGAACGTATTGGCGACGCCGTTCTGGCGCGTCGGCACGTTGGCCTCCACCGCGGCCTTCGCCGCCGCGCTCGCCGCCGGGTCCATCGTCGTGCGGATCGTGTAGCCGCCGGTGGCGAGCTGGTCGGCGGTGATCCCGGCCTTCTCGACGTAGTCGACGGCGTACTGGCAGAAGAAGCCGGCGTCGGGGGCCGCGGCCATGCAGGTGCTGCCGGGCACGACCGGTCCGTCGGGCAGCACGTCGAGCGGTGCGGCCGTCGCCGCCGCGGCCTGGGCGGGCGTGATCATCGCGACCTGGGCCATCACGGCGATGACCACGTTGCGCCGGTCCTTCGCCTGTTGCGGGTGGTCGTACGGGTCGTAGAGGCTGGGGTTGTTCACCATCCCGGCGAGCAGCGCGGCCTGGGGGACCGTGAGTGCCGCGGCGGTGGTGCCGAAGTAGGCGTGGGCGGCGGCCTCCACCCCGTAGACGTTGCCGGTGAACTCGACGACGTTGAGGTAGCCGTCCAGTACGTCGTTCTTGGACATCGTGTGGGCGAGCCCGGTGGCCAGCTCCGCCTCGCGGACCTTGCGGCCCAGCGTGTCGGACCGGTCGGCCCGCTGGGCGGCGGGGTCGCTCCGGTCCACGACGTTGATCAGGTAATTTTCACGTACTGCTGGGTGATCGTCGAGCCGCCCTGGGTGGCTCCGCCTAGAGCGTTGGTCGCCAGCGCCCGGACGGTCCCGACCGGGTCCACGCCGGCCTCGTCGTAGAACCGCCGGTCCTCGATCGCGACGGCCGCAGCCTGCATGGCGGGGGAGATGCCGCTGATCGGGACCGGGATCCGGTACTGCTCGTCCAGTTGCGCGATCGGGTGGCCGTCGCGGTCGAGAACGGTGGTGACGGCCGGCATGTCCGTCGACGGCAACGGGCCGCCCGCCGGTGCCGGTGTCCCGTTCGAGACCAGCGCGATCCCGGCGGCCACCGGGGTGAGCAGACCGGCCAGCACCAGGCCGCCGGCGAGCGTGACCGCGAGCAGGCGGGTGGAGCGCGTCGTCATGCCCCCGATCGTGCCGCGCGGATCTGTGTCGAAGCTGAGGACGACGCCCCCGGCGCGGGGAACCGGCGGCGGCTCGTGATCGTGGAAGGGTCGGGGCAGGGGGTGAGCAGGCGAGATGCGCGGGGTGCGGGTCGCCGTCGCGGTCGTCTCTGCGCTTGTGCTGATGGTCACCGGCTACGGCTGGACCGCCTACCGCGAGCTCGGTGCGCGGCTGGTGACCAGCGACGTGCTGACGCGGGACCGGCCGTCGGACGGCGTGACCGACATCCTGCTGGTCGGCCTGGACAGCCGCACCGACGCCGCCGGTAACCCGTTGCCGCGGGAGTTGTTCGACGCACTCGACGTCGGACCCGACCAGGGCACGCTCAACACCGACACCCTGATCCTCGTCCGGATCCCCGACGAGGCAGGCCTGCCGACGACAGCCGTCTCGATCCCGCGTGACTCGTACGTGGCCATCCCGGGCTTCGGCACCCATAAGATCAACTCGGCCTACGCGCGGGCCGCGGCCGCCGCGAGAGCGCGGCTCGCGGCGCAGGGCGTGACGGGCCCGGCGCTGGAGCAGCAGGCGGCCCAAGCGGCCCGGCGCATCCTGGTCACGACCGTCGAACAGCTCACGGGCGTGTCGGTCGACCACTACGCCGAGGTGAACCTCGCGGGGTTCGCCGACATCACCCAGGCGGTCGGGGGCGTGCCGGTGTGCCTCAACGCCCCTGTGCGCGACTCCTACTCGGGCGCGGACCTCGCGGCCGGACCGCAGACGCTGCAGGGCCCGGCGGCGCTGGCGTTCGTGCGGCAGCGACACGGCCTGCCGCGAGGAGATCTCGACCGGGTCGTGCGCCAGCAGGCGTTCCTGGCGAGCCTCGCGCACGAGGTCCTGTCGACGGGGACGCTGGCCGACCCGGCGCAGGTGTCCGGCCTGATCGCCGCGGTCAGTCGCTACGTGGTGGTGGACTCCGGCTGGGACCTGCTGGCGTTCGCGGCTCAGGCGCGCGGGCTCACCGCCGGCGCGATCAGCTTCCGCACGATCCCGACCGGCCGGCCGAACCTGCCCACCCCGGACGACGGGGTCGCCGTGCAGATCGATCCTCGTGCCGTGCGCGACTTCGTCGGCACGCTGTCCGAGGGCACGCCCGTCGGCGCGCCACGGGCGAGCGCGGAAGGATCGGCCCCGCCGCCGTCGGGCGACGGCGGTCGAGCCCCATCACCGCCGCCCCCCATGGCTGCTGCACCGGCGCCCGCGGCACAGCCGATCACCGCCGCCGGCGTTCGGTGCGTCAACTGAGCGGCTCACACAAAGGTAACCGGGTCGGCACACAGGCCGTGACCTGTGTACGAGCCCGGCATCCTTGGTGCGGGCGATGCGGTTCCTGTGTGCGAGTCTTTTTCGCGGCGTTCGATCGTGAGGGGAAGCCGTGCCGACAGAGACCAACTGGGCCGGGAACCTGACCTACCGCGCGGCCGCGGTGCACCACCCCGCGACCGTCGCGGAGGTCCACGACCTCGTCGCCCGGCTCCCGCGCGTGCGGGCGCTGGGCACCCGGCACTCGTTCAGCGCCGTCGCCGACCGTCCGGGAGGCGATCTCATCTCACTGGACGCGGTGCCGCCGGAGATCACCGTCGACCCCGCCGCGATGACGGTGTCGGTGACCGGCGGCACCCGCTACGGGGAGCTCGCCGTGGCGCTGCACAGCGAGGGCTTCGCGCTGCACAACACCGGCTCGCTGCCGCACATCTCGGTCGCAGGGGCCACCGCGACCGGCACGCACGGGTCCGGCGACGCGAACGGGATCCTGTCGACCGCCGTCGTCGCGCTCGAGGTCGTCCGGGCCGACGGCACATCGGAGACCGTCGGCCGCGGCGACCCCGCACTGGCGGCCATGGCCGTCGGCCTCGGCATGTTCGGAGTGATCACCCGGATGGTGCTGGAGATCCAGCCGACCTACCAGGTGCGGCAGGACGTCTACGTCGGCGCGCCGTGGGACGGCGTGCTGGAGGCGTTCGACGAGATCATGGCGGGCGCCTACAGCGTGAGCCTGATGGGCGACCTCGGCGCCCCGGTGCTCGCGCAGATCTGGCAGAAGACCCGGGTCGGTGACGAGCCGCCCGCACCGGCGCCGCGGTCGCTGCACGGAGGCCGGTGGTACGACGACGCCGACGTGCCCGCCGGGATCGGGCTGAACCCCCGCGCGGGCCTCGTCGGGCCGTGGTCGGAGCGCCTGCCGCACTTCCGGCTCGACGCGCCGCCGTCGGTGGGCGGCGACGAGCTGCAGACCGAGTACTTCGTCGCCCGCCGGCACGCCGTCGACGCCGTCCGGGCCCTGCGCGCGATGGGCGAGCGGATCTCCCCGCACCTGCACGCCGCGGAGATCCGCACCGTCGCGGCGGACGACCTGTGGCTCAGCCCGGCGTACCGGCGTGACAGCGTGAGCATCGGCTTCACCTGGCGGAAACACCCGGAGCAGGTGCACGCCCTGATCGGCGACATCGAGGCCGCGCTCGCCGGGTTCGCGCCCCGCCCGCACTGGGGCAAGCTGCACCGGCTGTCGAACACTGATCTCGTGGAGCGCTTCCCCCGGCTGCGGGACGCCCTCGACCTGGCGCGGAGCCGCGATCCGGCAGGGAAGTTCGCCCCCGATGTGCTGACCGGCCTCCGGGGAGTCAGTCGCGGGCGAGCTCGGCCCGCAGCCTGAGCAACGTCCGCGACAGCACTCGCGACACGTGCATCTGCGAGATCCCCACCCGCTGCCCGATCTCGCTCTGCGTCAGGCCCTCGAAGAAGCGCAGGGCGAGGATCGTGCGGTCGCGTTCCGACAACCTCGCCAGCAGCGGGAGGAGGGCCGCGCGCTGCTCGATCAGGTCGAACCGTGGCTCGATCCACCCGAGGCCCCCGCCGAACCGCATGCGGTCGCCGGGCCGGCCCCCCTCGTCCTCGGCAGGCTCGTCGAGCGAGGAGCAGTGTGCGGCGCCCTGCGCGGCAAGGCCCTGGAGGACGAGCTCGACGTCGACCTGCAGCTCCGCCGCGATCTCGCTGGGCCGCGGCGCCCGCCCCAGCCGCTGGCCGAGCTCGGCGGCGGCGTCGTAGATCGCGGCTTGCAGATCCCGCAGCCGGCGTGGCACGCGGATTGCCGTCGACCGGTCGCGGAGATAGCGCAGGATCTCCCCGGTGATCGTCGGCACCGCGTAGGACAGGAAGTCGACGCCCCGGTCCGCCTCGAACCGGTCGACGGCCAGGATCAGCCCCACGCTTGCGACCTGCTCCAGGTCGTCGGCCGGTACGCCGCGGTAGCCGAACCGGTGGGCGATGTGCCGCGCCACCGGCCGGTAGCCGGAGATCAGCTCGTCGCGCAGCCGGGCCCGGTGCGGATGATCGTCGGCCAGCGCGTCGCGCTCGACGAACAGCGGCGCGAGGTGCTCGTAACCGTGGGGGCGGGCCACGCGCTCGGCGGATGACGCCGTGGCCGCCGTCACCAGTCGCCCGACCCGTGGGTACGCGCCCACGACGCGGCCTGGCGGGCCGTGCGGAGAAGCGGGAGCTGGGCCTCCAGCCGGCCCAACCGGACCATCTGCCGCAGGCAGTACGGAGGAGCGACCACGGCCAGCGCACCGCCCTGCGACCGGAGCTGTGCGGCCACCTCGACCAGCAGACGGAGCCCACGGAGGTCGACGAAGCACTCCGACCCCAGGTACACCAGGAGGGTGCCGACGCCGCCGGTCGTCGTGAGGAGTGACGACAACTCACGCCGCGCGGTCGCCACGGTGGCTGTGTCGAGGTCCGTCCGCGCCCACACCCAACCGACTCCGCCGGGGGACGACTGCCCGGCCAGATCGAACACTCTGCGCGGGGCAGTGGATCGGGTGCCGTTGCTCTCCGACGGAGAGGCCCGTCGTCGGCACCCCGGAGCCATCGGACCGCGGGCCGTCGCAGAGGACATGTGTTCCAGAGGCATCGCCGTCGCGGCTTTCATCGAAGACCGCCAGAAAATTGAAGACGATCTATTCGTTTCTATGAAAATACTTCGTTGTGAATGAACGCTATGGCGAGGGAACGGACTCGTCAACCGAACCCGGAGGAGCAGCACGATGAGTGACGGGCAGCGCGTCGAGTTCGCGGTCGATGGACGGCGCCGGCCCGCTGCTGGTGTCGGCGAGCCAGCACTTCCTCGATCTCGACGGCGGCCTGCCGACCGGCTGCGGCGCTGACGATGGAAGGGGTCGAGCGTCCGATCACGATCAGCGGGGCATGATGACGTCGTGGCCCGCCCTCCGATCGACGACGTCCCGCTGGCCGCCGAGCCCATCCGGCTCGGGCAGTTCCTCAAGCTCGCCGGCCTGGCGGAGGACGGCGGACACGCCAGGGAGCTGATCGAGGCGGCCGAGGTGCAGGTCAACGGCCGGGTGGAGACGCGAAGGGGAGCGCAGTTGCGCGCCGGGGACGTCGTCGCCGTGCAGGGGCGGCGGGCCCGACCGGTCGTCCGCTAGCCCCGTTTCCGGCTACCGCACCGCCGCCGCGACCGCCTGGCCCAGCACCCGGTGCGCGTCCGGTTCGAGGTGGATCCCGTCCGTCGCGCTCGCGCGGATGTGCGCGCCCGCATCGAGGAAATCCACACCGAGTTCCTCCGCCGTCGCCCGCAGCATCGGGCCCAGCCGGCGCGACTTCTCCGTTCCCCCGGCGATCATCTCCCCGATCTCGCCCACTTCGGTGACAGGTGCCGGGGCGATCACGAGGATCCGCGGCACCGGCCGTCCTGTGGCCTCGCAGAACGCGCGGCCGCTGCGCACGAGCGTGCCGACGGCCGTGGCGATGTCGGCCGGGCCGAAGGCGAAGCGTGCCTTGAGGTCGTTCGTCCCCAGCATGATCGCGAGGACGTCGACGGGGGAGTGGGTCCCGAGCACCATCGGCAGCGCGGCGAGCCCGGACAGGTGGCCGCCCTCGATGGGGTCGGCGTGCACGGTCGTCCGACCCGGAAGGCCCTCCTCGCACACCCGCCACGACGGCCCGAGGGCCGCCCCCAGGACGCCGGGCCACCGCACGTCCGGGCCGTAGCGCGGCCGGGGCTCGCCCGTCCAGGGCGGCGACCCGTGTGTGTTGGAGTCGCCGAAGCACACGATCACCCGTTCGTCCATGCCGTTCTCTTACCACGGCGGCAATTCGGTGGAACCGATCACGGGCCGCGCGGACCATGAACCTCGGCATCACGAGGGGGTCTCCGCCATCGCCGTCACACTGACCGCACCACCGACCACACCGCCGTCGACCGATCCCGATGCCGCGATCCTGCGGCGCCGCGCCGCGCTCCGGCTCGCGTTGCGCCTCTACGCCCACGAGATGCGCCGGCGTCCGCTGCTCACCCTGTGGGCGTTGCTGCTGCCCGCGCTGGGCAACATCTGCCTGAACTACCTGCCGCCGCTCGCCGTCGCGGCCGTCGTCGCCCGGCTCATCGCGGGCGAGAACATGAGCGCCGGCCTGGTCGCCCCCTACGTCGTCGCGTTCGCCGCAGCCATGCTCGCCGGGCAGGTGTGCTGGCGCGCCGGCATCCACTGCCTCAACCGGGCCGACGCGTACGGCATGGAGCAGCTCTACATCGACGGCATGGACGAGCTGCTGGCCAAGGACGCCGCGTTCTTCCACGAGAACTTCGCCGGCTCGTTGACCAAGCGCGTGCTGACCTTCGCGTCGCAGTACGAGGACTTCGTCGACACGCTGGCCTTCCGGATCGTGGCGAACCTGCTGCCGCTGGCGTTCGCGTCGGTGGTGCTGTGGCAGTTCAACCCGCTCCTCGTGCTCGTCATGCTCGGCATGATCATGGTGAGCGCGCTCGCGGTGGCGCCGCTGATCCACCGGCGGCAGGCGATGGTCGACGCACGCGAGGCGTCGTGGACCCGGCTGTCCGGGCACGTCGCGGACACGTTGAGCAACATGGACGCTGTCCGTGCCTACGCCTCCGAGCGCCGCGAGGCGGCCGAGCACGAGCGGCGGGTGCGGGAGCACCGGCGGCTGACGCTGATCTCGTGGGACTACAACAACCTGCGCATCGACACGATCGTCGGCCCGCTGTCGATCGTGACCAACGTCGTCGGTCTCCTGCTCGCGCTGGCGGTCGCCAACCGGGGCGGTGGCCCGGGGGCGGCAGCGGTCATCGTGACGTTCGCCTACCTGGCGCAGGCCACGTCCGTGCTGTTCGACTTCAACCAGATCTGGCGCCAGCTGGAGCGTTCGGTCACCGAGGCCGCGCAGTTCGCCGAGCTACTCCTCGATGCGCCGACCGTGCTCGACCCGGACGCCCCGGACGCCCGCCCGACGGGCTCCGCGGACGTCGTGCTGGAGCGGGTCCGCTTCACCCACGCCGGCCAGGCCGCGCCGCTGTTCGACGGACTGGACCTGCACATCGCCGACGGCGAGCGGGTCGGACTGGTGGGGCGTTCGGGCGGCGGTAAGACGTCGATCATCCGCCTGCTCCTGCGCCTGATGGACGTCGACGGGGGCCGGATCCTGGTCGGCGGCCGGGACATCACCCGCCTCACCCAGGCGGATCTGCGCAGCCTGATCGCGTACGTCCCGCAGGATCCCGTGATGTTCCACCGGACCCTGGGGGAGAACATCGCGTTCGGCCGGCCGGACGCCACGGACGCCCAGATCCGGGCGGCCGCCGAGGCGGCGCACGTGCTGGAGTTCGCGGACGCCCTGCCGCAGGGCTTCGACACGCTCGTCGGCGAACGCGGCGTGAAGCTCTCGGGCGGCCAGCGGCAGCGGGTGGCGATCGCGCGGGCCGTGCTGCGCGACGCACCGGTGCTGCTGCTGGACGAGGCGACGAGCGCGCTGGACTCGGAGAGCGAGGCGCACATCCAGGACGCGCTGTGGCGGATGATGGAGGGCCGCACCGCGATCGTCGTCGCGCACCGGCTCAGCACCGTGGCCGGCATGGACCGGCTGGTGGTGCTGGACCGGGGCCGGGTGTCCGAGGAGGGCTCGCACGTCGAGCTGCTGGCCCGCGGCGGCGGCTACGCACAGCTGTGGCAGCGGCAGTCGGGCGGGTTCCTCGGGGCCTGACCGTCGCGCACGGGTGAGACTGTCCGGGTGGCCGTCCGTGCCGTCGCGATCCTGGGGCTCGTCGCCGTCGTGCTGCTGGCGCTGGTCTGGGCGTTCCAGCGCCGGCTGATCTACCTACCGGGCGGCCCGCCGACCGTGGGCGCGGCCCAGGTGCTGGCGGGCGCGTCGGAGGTCGAGCTGCACACGGACGACGGGCTCACGCTCGTGGCCTGGCACGCCCCGGCGACGGGTGCCACCCGGAACGCCACTGTCCTCGTGCTTCCCGGCAACGCTGGGTCGCGCGCCGACCGCGTCCCGCTCGCCCGTGCCCTGGTTGCTCGCGGGTTCGACGTCGTCCTGCTCGACTACCGGGGGTACGGCGGCAACCCGGGCCTGCCCACGGAGGAGGGCCTGGCCGCCGACGCCCGGGCCGCTCACCGGTATCTGGTCGACGAGCGCGGCGGCGATCCGGCGCGGGTTCTGCTGTTCGGGGAGAGCCTGGGCGCCGCCGTCGCGGTCCGGCTCGCGCGGGACCGACCGGTCGGCGGACTGGTGCTGCGCAGCCCCTTCACCGCCCTCGCCGACGTCGGCGCGGTGCACTACCCGTTCCTGCCGGTCCGGCTGCTGCTGCGCGACCGCTTCCCGGTACGGGAACAGGTCGCCGGCGTCGGCGTACCGGTCGTCGTGGTCGCAGGCGGCGCCGACGAGGTCGTGCCCCGGGAGCAGAGCCTCGCCGTCGCCGACGCCGCGGGTGCGACAGTGGTCGAGGTGGCGGGCGCGCGGCACAACGACCCTGGGCTGAGCCACGGACCCGCCGTCGTCGACGCCGTGGTGCGGGTCAGCGGTTGACGCCGTGCGGACGGGTGCCGTGGCGAACGGCGAGGCCCAGCCAGGACGCCGCGACGAGTCCGGCGACGAGCAACTGCGCCGCGAGGACGTGCTCCTGCGGGTAGATCACCCCGGTCAGGTAGGTGTCGACGAAGCCGGCAGGCAGGCCCTGCTCCCCGCTCAGCCGGCGTAGCCGGTTCTCCCACCCGGTCAGCGGACAGGCCAGGCCGACGAACACGCTCAGGGCCCCCCACACCACGGCGGCGGCGTGCGCGACGAGCACCCGCGGCCACCGCCAGGCGAGGAACCCGCCGACCGCGAGGAACACGAGGAAGCCGAAGTGGGCGAGCATCACCGCATCGGCGAGGAGGCGGTAGAGCACCAGCCCAGGATGACGCCTGACGTCTGCAGCGTCACCCGGTGAGCGCGCGCAGCCTGTCCGCGAGATTCGGGATGTGCCAGGCGAACTCGTCGGTCTCGACGAACTCCACCGGCCGCCACACCAGGGCCGCCGCGTCGTCGCCCGCCGTCGGCTCGCCCTTCCAATGACGGGCGTGGAACACGACGCTGAGCGAGGCCTCGTTCTCGCGGTAGCGGATCGTGTGCACCTCCAGCAGGTCCAGCTCGGGGCAGTCCAGGCCGGTCTCCTCGCGCATCTCCCGGCGCGCGGCCTCGTACGGCGTCTCGTCGAACTCGACGAAGCCGCCGGGCAGCACGTACTTGCCCTTGCGCGGCTCGATGCCGCGCCGGGCCAGCAGGACCTGCCCGTCGCGCAGAACCGCGACGCAGGCGCTCGCGTGCGGTTCGTTCCAGTACTCGTGACCGTTGGCGCACACGTACTCGGTGGCGTCGCGCTGCTCGAGCGGCGCGGCGCACTCGGTGCAGTACCGGAACTTCACGGGCCATCCTTCCTCGCAGGGTTCGCGGCTGCGTCGCAGGGACGATCGTGCCTGCGACGACGCCACGTTCTCTGCGAAGTGCCCCTCCTTACGGCGCCTCGAACACCATTCCGAACGCACGCGCGCCCGGCCACAGGCTGTGTTCCGGGGCCACCTCGACACCGCAAGCCGCCGAGCCGAGCCCGTGCACGGCGTCGTCGACGAACAGGTGGGTGCGGGTCGGCGGCGGCAGTTCGTGGGGGTGCCGGGCCCGGTCGAGCTCGTGCGGGGTGTGCGCGGCCAAGGTGAACCCCGGACGGCGACCGGCCGGCCCGGAAACGGTTCGCAGCCGCAGCCGGACGCCCGTGTCGTCGCCGATCTCGACCGTCCGCAGCCCGGCCCGGTGCCCGGTCTCCTGCGGGCGGGAGTAGCGGACGTTCAGCTCGTCCAGATCGGCGGCGAACCGGCCGACGAGCGCCGCGCGCGTCGAGTCGGGGTACGACTCGCGCGGACCGGTGCCGAACCAGGTGGCGTGACGCAGCTGCGGAGGCAGATCGAACCGGACGCCGACCCGCGGCCAGGTGCAGTCCCAGTCGGGCGACGGCACGATCTCGGCCTGCAGCGCGACCTCGTCGGCGACGGTCCAGCGGTAGGTGACGTCGACGGTCCGCGCGCTGTTCGCCGCCCCGACGCGGACGCGGACCACGGGCCCGTGCGGGTCGACGGAGACGACGCGGTGCACGAGGCGGTCCAGGCCGCGTTCGCGCCAGCGGCTCTCCGAGGAGCGGCGGTCCGCGCTGTCGTTGGCGATCCCGCGGTCGTTGTCGGTGGGCGCCCGCCACAGCTCCAGCCGCGGACCGTCGACGTCGAGGCCGAACAGTCGGCGCAACCGGCCGGTGTGCTCGTCGAACTCCGCGTCGCCCGCCGTGTCCGCCCGGCGCACCTGCTGCGGCGGGCGTGACGGTCGGGCGGGCTGTGCGACGGCGAACTGGGCGTGCGACACCACGTGCCCGCGCGCCGCCCACGGCGCGTCGGCGGCCAGCTCGGCGCGGACCGTCACCCAGGTCTCGGCGTCCGGCGCGGGCTTCCAGGCCGGGAGCGCGACGGTGGCCGATTCACCCGCCGGGACCGACGGGACCGCGAGCTCGGTCTCCTCACGCATGACGCCGTCGTCCTCGACCACCGCGACGAACCGCAGATGCGCCGTGTCGACGGAGTGATAGCGGTTGGTGATCTCGAGCGATCCGGGCCGTGCGACGACGACGACCGGCGCGCTCACCGCCGCGAACTCCGCCAGGCCCGGCGTCGGGGTGTCGTCCGGCAGCACCATGCCGTCCATCACGAAGTTGCCGTCGTGCACGACCTCGCCGAAGTCGCCGCCGTAGGCGTAGTACGGGGTGCCGTCGGCGGTGCGCGTGAGGATCCCGTGGTCGCGCCACTCCCAGATGAACCCGCCGTGGTGGCGCGGACTCGCGTCGGCCTGCGCGTCGTAGGTGTCGAGCGCGCCCGGGCCGTTGCCCATGGCGTGGGCGTACTCGCACATGACGAACGGCCGCGCGCGCACCCGCTGCGTCTCCACCGCGGACAGACCGGGGACCTCTCCGGAGTCGGCGCAGATCGCCGCGACCTCGGCGGGCGAGGGGTACATGCGGGAGTAGACGTCGGTGTAGGCCGCGGTGTGGTCGCCCTCGTAGTGCACGGGCCGCTCCGGGTCGCGGCGGTGCACCCAGTGCGCGGTGGCGGCGAGGTTGCGACCCGTGCCGGCCTCGTTGCCCAGCGACCACATCACCACGCAGGCATGGTTCTTGTCGCGCTCGACCGTGCGCGCGATGCGGTCGAGGTACACGTCCTCCCACGCCGGGTCGTCGCTCGGGTTGCCCCGCCAGCCGACGAACTCGAACCCGTGGGTCTCGAGGTCGTTCTCCAGCACGACCCAGAAGCCCAGCTCGTCGCACAGCTCCAGCACGCGGTGGTGCGGCGGGTAGTGGCTGGTGCGGACGGCGTTGACGTTGTGTCGCTTCATCCGCAGCAGGTCCGCGCGGGCCTGCTCGGCGAACACCCGGCCGCGTTCGGGGTGGGTCTCGTGGCGGTTCATGCCGCGGAAGGTCACCGGGCGCCCGTTCACCAGGAACCGTTCGCCCTCGATCGCCACGGTGCGGAAGCCCAGGCGCAGCGACACGGTCTCGCCCGGGCTGCTCACGGTGGCGTCGTAGAGACGTGGGGTCTCCGCCGTCCACGGTTCGACGGGGCCGACGTCGACGGTCGTCACGTCGGACGCCGCGTCGAACCGTCGCTCGACGCCCAGCTCCGGGATCGAGACCGTGACGGGGAAGGTGCCGGTGATCTCGGGATCGACGCTGCCGCGGCCGTCGGAGTACCCGGTGCGCAGCCACACGTCGTCCAGGCCGTCGCGCGGGCGGCTGAGCAGGGTGACGCTGCGGAAGATCCCCGGCAGCCACCACTGGTCCTGGTCCTCGACGTAGCTCATCGACGACCACTGGTGCACGCGCACCGTCAGCTCGTTGGGGCCGGGCACCAGCAGGTCGGTGACGTCGAACTCCTGGACGAGCCGGCTGCCCTTGCCGACGCCGACCTCGGTCCCGTTGAGCGCCACCCGGTACACCGACTCGACGCCGTCGAGACGGAGCAGCACCGTCGCCGTGTCCCAGTCCGGGCGGTCGAAGGTCCGCCGGTAATCGCCGACCGGGTTCTCGTCGGGGACGTGCGGAGGGTCGATCGGGAAGGGGAACTGCACGTTGGTGTACTGCGGACGGCCGTAGGGGGCAGCGCCGTCCCGGAGGCCGTGCAGCACCCAGTGCGCCGGCACGGGCAGCGTCCCCCACTCGCCGTCCGGTTCCCCGGCAGCCGACCACCGGAAGTCCCACTCGCCGTCGAGCGACAGCTCCGGCGCGTCCGTGCGCAGCCGGGAGCGGGGCGGGGTGCGGCGGCCGGAGCCCGGCGCGAGGTCGGTCAGGTAGGTCGCGACGTGGCTCAACACAGCTCCTTGACGGCCACGCTGATCCTGTCGAGCTGTTCGGGCGTCGGCGGGTCGAGCGCGACGCGGGGCGGCCCGGCCGGCAGGCCGCGCACGGCCAGTGCCGTCTTGATCAGGGCGACGTTCCCGCCCGCGGCGGCGACCGCCTGCTGCACGCCGGCCTGGGCAGCCGTCGCGGCGGCGTCGTCCCCGCGGCGCAGCGCGTCGCGCAGGGCGACGAAGGGCCGCGGGAAGGCACTGGAGACCCCCGAGACGGCGCCGGCGCAGCCCGCCCGGGCGACGTTCCCGAACTCGACGTCGTTGCCGGAGTAGACCGCGAACCCGGCGGGCGCGGCCCGCAGGTACTCCAGCACCCTCTCGGTCGGTTCCCCACTGATCTTGACGCCGACGACCGACGGGATCGTCGCGAGCTCGGCGAGCTGCTCGGGAGTGACCGCGGTCGTCGTGCGGGAGGCGTAGAGGTAGACGAACAGGCGCGCGTCGTCGCCGGCCTCCGCGGCGATCCGCCGGTAGTACTCCTCGAGCGATCGCGGCCCGGCCGGGAGGTAGTACGGGGTGATCGCGGCGAGGTTCCGCGCCCCGAGCATCACCGCGCGTGCCGTGAGCCGTTCGGCCTGGTGGGCGGACGCCGCGCCGACGTGCGCGTACACCTGGTCAGGGCCGAAGACCGCGAGCGCCGCGGAGAGGACCACGTCGCGCTCGGCGTCGTCCAGGGTCGGGAACTCGCCGGTCGTCCCGGAGACGAAGACGCCGTCGACGTCTGCTGCCCGGAGCGACTCGTAGAGCGGCTCGAGGCGCGGTCCGTCGAGAGCGCCGTCACTGCGGAACGGCACGGGCACGGCGGGCAGAAGGTTCGGGTTGATCGGCACGACGGCTCCTTCCTGGCCTCGGGGCCATCATGCCGACTCAGGCCGGTGAACGTGCCGACTCGCGCCGGGGAACGTGCCGACTCGCGGTCATCGGGTGGCGGTGGTGGCGACGAGATCGAGGATGAACCGCGCCGCGGCGGCCCGCTGGCGGGCGATCTCGATCGCCGCGGGGGTCGGCGGGCCGTCCAGGAGTTCGAACGGCAGCGACGGCAGTGCGCTGAACAGCAGCATCTGCAGCGCGTGCCCTCGTTCGACCACCGTGGCCTCGACGTCGCAGCCCTCCGCCCGCAGGCCGGCGAGGTAGGCGGCGAGGCACGCGCCCTCCTCGCCGGGCAGCGCCGCAGCGGGCCGCTCGCCCAGCTGGACCTCGCCGAGGAGCAGCTGACCGAGGTCGAAACCGTAGGGCTGGGGGCCCCAGAACCCGAAGTCGATCAGCACCAGCTCCGGGCGGTCCGCAGCGACGAGCAGGTTCCGGGTGCAGGCGTCGCCGTGCGCGGCGCCGTGCGGCAGGGCCTCCATCTCGGCGACGAGCGCCGGGAGCGCGTCGGCGGCCGCGACGAGGTCACGGCGCAGGGCGTCGTCGAACGCGGCGGCCACCACCGGGTGCCGCCAGACGCCGTCGTCGTGCAGGGCGGGCACGACGTGCAGGTCGAGGCGGCCCTCCGCGTAGCTGCGGAGCGTGCGGTGCCGTCCGGGGTCGGCGACCGTCGCCAGCGGGCGCACCTGCGGGCTCGCGGCCAGCCTTCCGAGCAGGTGTGCGGCGCGGGAGAGGGCGGTGCGGTCCCAGCGCGCGGCGACGACCGGGACGTGGTCGAGCCAGAGCGCGGTGGACTCGGGGTCGAGGTCGACGACGGCGTACGCCCGCGGCATCGTCAGGCCGGGTGGCAACCGGTCGGCCAGATCGCTGCGGTACACCCGTGGCTCGGCCTCGAACGGGAAGGCCGCCAGCGCGAACTCCCGCAGCGCCTCGGGGACGAACGCGAACGCCGGCGTGCGGCTCCACGACTGCACGACCTTGACGAAGAACGCGAAGCAGGCGTCGCCGTCGCGGTGCCGTGCCCGGCCGGTGACCCGGTACCGGCCGGCCGTCGTCAGCGCCTCGATGTCGTAGGCGACCACCTCGGCCCGCGACGACAGCAGCTCCACCTCGTCGGCGACCCCCAGGGCTGCGGCGGCCAGTGCGGCGAGCCGGGCGTCGTCGACGTCCGCCGGGCCGAGCACCGACCGGTCGTGCACCGCTCAGCCCGGCACGGTCGTCTGCGCGGTGTCCTGCGCGGTGTCCTGCGCGTTCTCGGCGAGCAGCGCGTTCTCGGCGAGCACCAGGGCGCCTGCGGGCCCGGCCAGCCCGCCGAGGCCCGCCGGCACCACGAAGTCGTCCGCCGCGTGCTCGGGTAGGACGCCGTAGCCGGCCAGCGTCTCGATCAGCGTGGCCCGCACCAGCGGGAACAGCCCCGGCAGCTCCGCCACGCTCCCGCCGATCACGATGCGCTCGGGGGCGATCGTGTAGACGATCGTCCGCAGCCCCGCCGCGAGATAGCCGGCCTCCCAGAGCGTCGCCTGCCGGAGGTCGTCGCCGTCGAGCTGCTCTCCGGGGCGGCCGAACCGCTCCGCGATCGCGCCCCCTGCGGCCATGCCCTCCAGGCAGTCGCCGTGGTACGGGCAGCGGCCCGGGTAGGTGTCGCCGTCCTGGCGGGGCACGGAGATGTGGCCCATCTCGGTGTGCCCGAGGCCCGAGGCGGGCCGTCCCCCGACGACGGCCGCCGCGCCGATGCCCGTGCCGACGGTCATGTAGACGAACGTGGACAGCCCCCGCGCCGCGCCCCAGCGGCCCTCGCCGAGCGCGGCGCCCGCGACGTCGGTGTCGAAGCCGATCGGGACGCCGAACGCCCGCCGGATCGGGCCGACGAGGTCGGCGTCGCGCCAGCCGGGCTTGGGGGTGGAGGTGATGTGGCCGTAGTGCGCGTGGCCCCGCCGCAGCTCGACGGGGCCGAACGACGCGATCCCCACGGCCGCCGGAGCCTCCGCGGCTGCGAAGAACGCGACGACCTCGGCCAGCGTCGCCTCCGGGTCGGCCCCGGTCGGGATGCGGGTGCGGGCGACGATGTCGTCGGGGGAGGAGCCGAGCAGGCAGACGAACTTGGTGCCACCGGCTTCCACGGCGCCGAAGCGCGCAGGTGCGACCTCGGTCATGGCGCGCACCGTACCGGAGGTCCACCCGCGCCCGGGATGCAGCGAAAGCGGCGTTCGGTGCGTTGAGTGCACCGAAAGCCGCTTTCGCTACGTCACGCCGGTCAGGCGATGATGATCCAGAGGCCATACCCGACGATGGCTGCCGCCGCGAGCAGGCACACGCCCGCGATCGCGGTCCCGGCACCCGGGCTGACGGTCGGCGCGCCGTCGTTCGGCCCACCGGCCGGGACGTGGGCTCTGGCCGACAGCCCGACCAGGGCGAAGGCGACGAGGGCGACGATCGCGACGCCGACGGCGAGCGAGATGACGCAGACGATGAACAGGGATCCCCAGGCGATGCCCACGGTCACTCCTCTCAGGCGGCGGCCGACGCCGGCACGGGCGCCGGGACGTCGTTGACGTTGTCGGCGTTGATGGGACGACGGCGCGACGCGGCGTAGATGCCGGCCGCGGCCGCGATGAGGACCACGGCGACGATGATCGTGCCGGTCACCCCGGTGCCGGAGACCCACGCCGCCACCGCGCCGACGATCGCCGCCGCGGGCAAGGTGAACAGCCACGCGAGAGCCATCTGCCCGGCCACACCCCACTGCACCGACGCCAGCCGCCGTCCGGCGCCGGCGCCGAAGATCGCGCCGGTGGCCACCTGGGTGGTCGACAGCGCGAAGCCGAGGTGCGATGAGGCCAGGATGACCGTGGCCGCGCTGGTCTCGGCCGCGAAGCCCTGCGGGGTCTGGATGTCGCTGACCCGCTTGCCCAGCGTCTGGATGATCCGCCAGCCGCCCATGTAGGTGCCCAGCGCGATCGCCAGACCGGCAGAGAGGATGACCCAGAACGGCGGGCCGGAGTTCGGGGTGAGCGCGCCGGCGGTGATCAGGGTCAGGGTGATGATGCCCATCGTCTTCTGCGCGTCGTTGGTGCCGTGGGCGAGCGCGACCATCGAGGCCGACACGATCTGCCCGACCTTGAAGCCCTTCTTCGTCGTGCCGTCGTGGGCCCGCACGGTGATCCGGTACGCGAGGTAGGTCGCGATCAGCGCGACCAGTCCGGCGAGCAGCGGTGAGATCAACGCGGGAATGATCACCTTGGTGAGCACGGCGCCGAAGTTGACGGCACCGGTGCCCGCGGCGACGAGCGTCGCCCCGATCAGGCCGCCGAACAGGGCGTGGCTCGAGCTGGACGGCAGGCCGAGCAGCCAGGTGAGCAGGTTCCACAGGATCGCGCCGACGAGCCCGGCGAAGATGACCACGGGGCTGATCCGTGCGTCGTCGACCAGCCCGCTGGAGATCGTCTTCGCGACCTCGACGGACAGGAAGGCACCGACCAGGTTCAGCGCGCCGGCCAGCAGGACGGCCACCTTGGGGCGCAGCGCGCCCGTCGCGATCGAGGTCGCCATGGCGTTGGCGGTGTCGTGGAACCCGTTCGTGAAGTCGAACGCCAGCGCGGTCACCACGACCACGACGACGATCAGGGACAGCTCCATGGTGGGGAAGCCTTTCCTCAGGTTGCGGCGCGACGCTACGCAGCCGGGGCGAACACGAACTGAATCGCGGAAGAACTCCCGCTTCACCCGCTCGCGGTCGGTGCGAGTGGGCACCGACCGGCTGTGGTAGAGCTTCGCCATGGATTCCGTCGCTGCTGCCCTCGAGAAGATGCGGGCCGCCGGCGCCCACCCCGCCGAGCTGGCCGCCATGACCCGGCGCCTCGAACAGCTCGACGATCCTGACGCAGGTCGGCTGTCCGGCGACGTCCTCGAGCCGCTGCCGGACCTGCCGGAGCTCGACGCGCTGCCGGAGCCGTCCGCGGAGCGGGCGCGGGAGGTGCTCGACCGGCTCGTCGTGCTCAAGCTCAACGGCGGGCTCGGCACGAGCATGGGCCTGTCCGGCCCGAAGTCGCTGCTCGAGGTCAAGCCCGGCAAGAGCTTCCTCGACGTGATCGCGACCCAGGTCCTCGGGCTGCGCGAGCGGTACGGGGCCCGGCTGCCGCTGGTGCTGATGAACTCGTCGTCGACCCAGGGTCCGTCGCTGGAGGTGCTGCAGCGCTACGACGGCCTGCGCGACCAGGACGTGCCGCTCGACTTCCTGCAGGGTCGCGAGCCCAAGCTGCGCGCCGACGACCTGGCGCCGGTGGAGTGGCCGGCGAACCCGGACCTCGAGTGGTGCCCGCCCGGGCACGGCGACCTCTACACCGCGCTGGCGGCCACGGGCACCCTGGACCGCCTGCTCGACGCCGGCCTGCGCTGGTGCTTCGTGTCGAACTCGGACAACCTCGGCGCGCTCGCCGACGTGCGGATCGCGGCGTGGGTGGCCGACGAGGGCGTGCCGTTCGCGATGGAGGCCGTGCGCGGGACGGCGGCCGACCGCAAGGGGGGGCACCTCGCGCTGCGACGAGGATCTGGGGCAGACGGCCTGGTGGTCCTGCGCGAGACGGCGCAGGTGCCCGAGGGCGACACGTCGTTCGGCGAGGTCGACCGGTGGCGCTACTACAACACGAACAACCTGTGGGTCGACCTCCAGGCGCTCAAGGAGCTCCAGGCCGCCGACCCCGCGGCACCGGAGCTGCCGCTGATCGTCAACCGCAAGACCGTCGACCCCCGCGACAAGTCGAGCACCAAGGTGATCCAGCTGGAGACGGCCATGGGTGCGGCCGTCGGGTCGATCCCGGGCGCCCGGGCCGTGCAGGTGCCGCGCTCGCGGTTCGCGCCGGTCAAGACGACCAACGACCTGCTGGTGGTGTGGTCCGACGCCTACGAGCTGACGCCGGACGGGCGGATGACGCCGACGTACGAGGACGGCGGACCGGTCGTCACGCTGGACGACGACCACTACAAGCTGGTGCCCGACTTCGAGCAGCGGTTCGCCGCGGGCGCGCCGTCGCTGCGCCGCTGCACCCGGCTCGAGGTCGAGGGCGACGTGACGTTCGGTGCCGGGGTCGTCGTCGAGGGCGACGTGCACGTGAAGGGACCCCGCCGGGTGCCGGACGGGGAGATACTGCGCGGATGAGTGGACTGGGCCGATGACCGGGCCTGCCGAACGTGTCGAGACCGAGTTCGCGGAGACCTTCGGCGGGAAGCCGGAAGGCCGATGGTGGGCGCCCGGCCGCGTCAACCTGATCGGCGAGCACACCGACTACAACGACGGGTTCGTGCTGCCCCTCGCGCTGGAGCAGGGGGTGGCCGCCGCCGCCCGGCCGGTCGACCGGCCGGTGCTGCGGGTGCGGTCGGTCCAGCAGGAGGGGACCGTCGAGCTGGCGCTCGCGGAGATCGCTCCGGACACGGTGTCGGGCTGGTCGGCCTACGTCGCCGGGGTCGCCTGGGCGCTGCGGGAGGCGGGCCACGACGTGCCCGGCCTGGAGGTCGTCGTGGACGGCGACATCCCGGCAGGCGCCGGCCTGTCGTCGTCGGCGGCGCTGGAGTGCGCGGTCGCCGTCGCGTGGAACGACCTCGCCGGCCTCGACCTGTCGCGCGACGATCTCGCCGCCGCCGCGCAGCGGGCCGAGAACGACGTGGTGGGTGCACCGACCGGGGGCATGGACCAGATGGCGTCGTTGCACGGGCGCTCCGGGCATGCGGTGTTCCTCGACATGCGGTCGCTGCGCGCCGAGCAGGTGCCCTTCGACCCGCCCGCAGCCGGCCTGACCCTGCTGGTGATCGACACCCGTGCGCCGCACGCGCACGTCGACGGCGAGTACGCCGAACGGCGGCGCTCGTGCACGCAGGCTGCGGAGATCCTCGGGGTGCCGGCGCTGCGCGACGTCTCCCTCGACGGCCTCGACGACGCGCTGGCCCGGCTCGGGGACGGTGCCGAGGGTGACCTGCTCCGCATGCGGGTGCGGCACGTCGTCACGGAGAACGCCCGGGTGCTGGACGTCGTCGGCGCCCTGCGGTCCGGGGACGACCCGCGGGTGATCGGCCCCGCACTCACGGCGTCGCACGCGTCGATGCGCGACGACTTCGAGATCACCGTGCCGGAGGTCGACACCGCGGTGGCGGCGGCCCTCGAGGCCGGCGCCCACGGCGCGCGGATGACAGGCGGCGGGTTCGGCGGATGCGTGCTCGCGCTGGTCGAGGCGGACGCTGTCGAGGCGGTGCTGCGGGCGGTGGAGGCCGCCTACGAGAAGGCCGGGTTCCGCGCCCCGTCGACGTTCGTGGCGACGGCGAGCGACGGCGCCCGCAAACTGTGAGTGTTCTGGGAGGCCCGGTGTCTGCTCGCGACCTGCTTCACCTGCGTGCGGCGGGGGTGAGCCTGGTTCTCGACGTGCGCGACGGGCTCCTGCCCGCGGTGCTGCACTGGGGGCACGACCTCGGTGACGTCTCCTCGGCGGACCTCGCCGCGTTCGCGGTCGCCGCGGTGCCGGGCACGGTGCAGAACGATCTCGACGACCCCGCCCGCGCCGTCGCCCTGCTGCCCGAGCACGCCGCGGGCTGGAACGGGCGGCCGGGGCTCACCGGGTCGCGGTCGGGGCAGGGCTGGTCGCCCCGGTTCACCCTGACCGGATTCGACGTCACCGCCGACGGCGCCGACAACCGCGTGATCGCCACCGGAGCCGACGACGTCGCAGGCCTCACCGTCCGGATCGAGATCGAGTTGCTGCCGTCCGGTCTCGTGCGGCAGCGCGCGACGGTCACCTCCACAGCCGAGGACGCCTACGGGCTGGAAGGCCTGCGCCTGACGCTGCCGGTTCCGCCGGTCGCGACGGAGCTGTTCGACCTCGCGGGCCGCTGGGGCCGCGAGCGCTCGCCGCAGCGGCTGCCCTTCGTCGTCGGCGTGCACTCCCGGGAGAACCGGCGCGGGCGCACCGGCCCGGACGCCCCGCTCGTCCTCGCGGCGGGCACGGCCGGGTTCGACACACGTGGTGGCGAGATCTGGGCCGTGCACGTGGCGTGG
This sequence comes from Pseudonocardia charpentierae, assembly GCF_031845345.1. Taxonomy (NCBI): domain Bacteria; kingdom Bacillati; phylum Actinomycetota; class Actinomycetes; order Pseudonocardiales; family Pseudonocardiaceae; genus Pseudonocardia; species Pseudonocardia charpentierae. The sequence continues at coordinate 33,063 of NZ_JAVREJ010000016.1, forward strand.
AGCGGGAACCACATCTCCTACGCAGAGCGGCTCTCCGGCGGCGCGACGGTGCTGGGCGGAGGCGAGCTGCTGCTGCCCGGCGAGGTCGTGCTCGGCAGCGGCGAGAGCTACACGACGCCGTGGGTGTACGGCGCCCACGGAACCGGCCTCGACGCGATCGCGGCCCGCTTCCACACCCACCTGCGGTCCCGCCCGCAGCACCCGCGCGGCCCGCGCCCGGTCGTGATGAACACGTGGGAGGCGGTGTACTTCGACCACGACCTCGCGCGCCTGACCGAGCTCGCCCGGCTGGGAGCGGAGGCCGGGGTGGAGCGCTACGTCCTCGACGACGGCTGGTTCCGCCACCGCCGCGACGACACTGCGGGGCTGGGCGACTGGTACGTCGACGAGGGCGTGTGGCCCGACGGCCTGCACCCGCTCGTCGAGGCGGTCCGCGGGCTCGGGATGGAGTTCGGCCTGTGGGTCGAGCCCGAGATGGTCAACCTCGACTCCGACCTGGCGCGGGCGCACCCGGACTGGGTCCTGGGGACGGACGGCCGGACGCCGCTGCCGTCGCGCCACCAGCAGGTGCTGGACCTGGCCAACCCCGACGCGTACGCGTACATCCTCGAGCGGCTCGACGCGCTGCTCGGCGAGTACCCGATCAGCTACCTCAAGTGGGACCACAACCGCGACCTCCTCGAGGCCGGCGGGCGGACGGGCACGCCCGGTGTGCACGCGCAGACCCTCGCGGTCTACCGGCTGCTCGACGAGCTGCGCGCCCGCCATCCCGGGGTGGAGATCGAGTCGTGCTCGTCGGGCGGGCTCCGGGTGGACCTGGGGGTGCTGGAGCACACCGACCGGGTGTGGGGCAGCGACGTCATCGACCCCCTGGAGCGCCAGCAGATCCAGCGGTGGACCGCGCAGCTGATCCCGCCCGAGCTCGTCGGCAGCCACGTCGGCGCGCCGCACTCGCACACCACCGGCCGCACGCACGACCTGTCGTTCCGGGCCGGCACGGCGCTGTTCGACTCGTTCGGCATCGAGTGGGACCTGACCAACGCGACCGACGTCGAACGGACGGAGCTGGCGTCCTGGGTGGCGTTCTACAAGGAGGTCCGCGAGCTGCTGCACACGGGCACGGTCGTGCGCGCGCCGCAGCACGACCCCTCCTTCGCCGTGCACGGCGTCGTCGCGCCGGACGGGTCGGACGCGCTGTTCGCCCTGGTCCAGCTGGTCACGCCGGAGACCTCGGTGCCCGGTGTCGTGCGGCTACCCGGACTGGACCCGGCGCGTCGCTACCGCGTCGGGCTGCAGCCGCCGGGCGACCGGCCCGCGATGCGTGGCCTGCGCGCGCCGGAATGGCTCGCCGAGGGCGTCACCCTGCCGGGCTCGGTGCTCGAGCACGCGGGCCTGCGCGCTCCGGCCCTGTTCCCGGAGCAGCTGCTCCTCATCCGGGTCCGGGCCGCCGACTGAACGGTCGGAGGATCAGGGCGACGGCTGCGGCAGCGACGGGCAGTCGACCTGCGGATTCAGGCCCAGGTAGTTGAGCGGGCCGGCCACCACCGTCAGGAGCACGGTGCTGATCTGCGCGCAGTTCGCGGGCTCGCTGGAGAAGTAGTTGCGCTGGTAGGCGGCGAGGGCGCCGATCACGAGCCAGAGAACGAGGACCACCGAGCCGATTCTCATGCTGTCCCTCCGGGGTCCGGTTCGTCCGATCACCCGGACGAGTGGCGGGAACCGTAGCGCAGGACGTTCCTCCCCGCATGCGTAACTTGCCCGTTAATGAAGGCTGTAGTTAAATGCGATCCGTGCTCGTCCTTGCGGTCCTCGCCGATCCGGTGCGCCGGGAGATCGTCGAGCTGCTCGCGGCAGGCGAGGCGGGGGCGGGGGAGATCGCCGAACGCTTCCCGGTCACCCGGCCCGCCATCAGCCGGCACCTGCGCGTGCTGCGGGAAGCCGGGCTCGTCACCAGCGAGGTCCGCGCGCAGCGGCGCGTCTACCGGCTCGACCGAGGGCCGCTGGCCGAACTCGACGCCTGGCTCGAGCGGTTCCGGCCGTTGCCGGAGCGGCGCGCCCCCGAGCGTGCCGTCCCCGACCGGACGGGCCCGGCCGTACCACCAGGGCTCGCCAATCGCCTGGACGCGCTCGACACCGAGATCCGGCGCGGCCGGCGCCGTCGCCCGAACGGAGAGACCCATGACGACAGATCCGCAGGTTGAGCAGGACGGCCGGACGGTCGCGCTCCGGCGCGAGTGGCCCGATCCGATCCACGACGTGTGGTCGGCGCTCACGGAGTCGGAGCGCACGGCGCGCTGGATCGGCACGTGGGCGCCGGCTACGGACACCACCGTCGAGTTCACGATGACCGGTGAGGTCGACGCCGGCGGCGAGGTCGCCCCACCCGTGACCGTGACGATCGTGGAGTGCGACCCGCCGCGCCGGCTCGTCCTCGACATCCCCGAGGGCGACGGGCCGCCCTGGCGCGTCGCCGTGACGCTGACCGAGGAGGACGGCCGCACCGTCCTGCTCTTCGAGCAGCGCGTCGTCGGTGGCCTGTCGCCTGCGGACGTCGAAGCCGGCTGGAGCTGGTACCTCGACCGGCTCGGCGCCGCCCTGCACGACACCGCGATGCCGCAGTGGGCGGACTACGCCCCCGCCGGCTGAGTCCACACCCCGAGAGAGGCGAGACATGATCGACATCCACGAGCACGTCAACGCGGTGCGCCGTGAGGTCGGCACCCGGGTCCTGGAGGCAGGCGAGGCCCGGGTCGTCACGCTCACCCGCACCTACGACGCACCGGTCGACGAGGTCTGGGACGCGTGCACGAGCATCGAGCGGATCCCGCGCTGGTTCCTGCCGATCACCGGTGATCTCCGGGTCGGGGGCCGCTACCAGCTGGAGGGCAACGCGGGCGGGGTCGTCGAGCGCTGCGACCCGCCGCGGTCGTTCGCCGCGACATGGGAGTTCGGCGGCGACGTGAGCGGCGTCGAGGTCCGGTTCGACCCGGCCCCCGCAGGGGGCACTGTGCTGACCCTGGAGCACGTCGGGCACGTCGACGACGAGTTCTGGGACCGGTTCGGCCCGGGCGCGGTGGGTCTCGGGTGGGAGGGCGGCCTGCTCGGGCTGGCCGGGCATCTGGGCGCGCCCGGCGTGGTGACGCCGGCCGAGGCCGAGGCCTGGGCCATGTCCGACGAAGGCCGCGCGTTCATGACGCTCAGCGCGGAGCGGTGGCGCGACGCGCACATCGCGGCCGGCGCGGACCCCGAGGCGGCGGCCGCGTCGGCGGCCCGGACGGCGGCGTTCTACACGGGCACGGCCGTCGACGACGCGGAGGCCCCCGCGGCGGCGGAGTGACCGGGCCCGAATGCCAGGAAGGCCACCTTCAGGACCGCAGACGTCATGAAGGTGGCCTTCCTGTCCCCCTTGGGACCGCCGGCCGGACCGGAGGGAGGTGGTACGGCCGGCGGAGAACCTGGGCCTGCCCGGATCGGACGGGGTCAGGCGGACAGACTGAGCGTGTCGACGTGGGACCGACCGCTGCGCGCCGTCGCGAACCCGAGCAGCCGGCGGATCGCAGCCGGCTCGTCGTCCAGCTCCACGTCCAGCGGCGGCACCGTCGAGCCGCGCCGACCACTGACGACCCGGTCGAGGACCTCGGCCGGGGTGGGCACGAGATCCACCGGCCGGGCGAGCGGACCGGCCAGGTACCGCGGCGCCGCGTCCGCGACCGACCGGGCGATCGACCAGCCGCGGGCCGGGCCCCAGGTGAGCACCTGGCCGGTCAGCACTCCGGCCGGGCCGTCGGCGAACACGAGCCGGACGTCGATCGGGTCCGATCCGGCGCCGGTCGAGACGGACCGCAGGGTCAGCCCGCGCGACCGGGCCTCGTCGACGACCTCGAGCCGGTAGCCGTGGACGGCGGCGACGGCGTCCGATCCGAGCGCGGCGACCAGCGCGTTGTTGTCCATGCGGCCCAGCCTGGCCGCGGCCGAGATCGGGAGATATCGGGCGCAACACCCATCTTGGGATGGGTGCGGGACCGGATGGACAGCCGCCGCGGCGGTGACGACCCTGGAGGGATGTCCGCGGTGACCGACCAGCGTCCCCCGGTCGGAGCGCGCGCACCGGCCCTGGGTACTCCCGCGACGATGCGCGGACTCTTCCGGCGGGTGTTCCTCGTCAACGTCGCCGTGCTGCTGGCGTCGTCGGCCCTGCTGGTGTTCTCGCCCGTCACCGTGTCGGCGCCGATCGTGGCGGCGGAGGTCGCCGTGCTCGGCCTGGGACTGCTGACGGCCCTGGTGCTGAACGCGCTCCTGCTGCGCGCGAGCCTGCGCCCCCTCGACGGGCTCACCGCGCTGATGGAGCGGGTCGACCTGCTGCGCCCCGGCGAGCGCCTCCCGGCCGCGGGCACTGGCGACGTCGCCCATCTCCTGCGCACCTTCAACGGCATGCTCGACCGGCTGGAGGCCGAGCGCGGGGCGAGCGCCGCCCGCGCACTGGCGGCCCAGGAGGGGGAGCGGCAGCGCATCGCGCGCGAGCTGCACGACGAGATCGGGCAGAGCCTCACCGCCGTGCTCCTGGCCCTCAAGCGCGCGGCCGACACCGCACCCGAACCGCTGCGCACCGACCTCGGCATGGTCACGGAGACCGTCCGCGCAAGCCTGGACGAGGTGCGGCAGGTGGCGCGCCGGCTGCGTCCCGGCGTGCTCGACGACCTGGGACTGGTCAGCGCGATCGACGCGCTGGCCGCCGACGTCACCGAGGCGAGCGGGGTGCCCGTGACCGTGGAGGTGGACCCGCTGCTCCCCGGCCTGGGCGCGGAGGCCGAGCTGGTCGTCTACCGCATCGCGCAGGAGAGCCTGACGAACGTCGCCCGGCACGCCGGGGCCCAGGCCGTCGACCTGTCGCTGCGGCACGCCGACGCCGCGGTGGTGCTGACGGTGACCGACGACGGCCGGGGGATCGGCGACGGCGTGGAGGGCGCGGGGATCCGCGGCATGCGCGAGCGGGCGCTGCTCGTCGGCGCCGAGCTCGCCGTCGGGCCCCACCCGGACGGCGGCACCGAGGTCCGGCTGCGGGTGCCGGTACGTGAAGGAGGTGGCGACGATAGGTGACACGCGGATCCTGCTGGCCGACGACCACGCGCTCGTCCGCCGCGGGCTGCGGCTGATCCTCGACGGCGAGCCGGGGCTCACCGTGGTCGCGGAGGCCGGCGACGGGGCCGAAGCCGTGGAGCTCGCGGCCGCGGGCGGCGTCGACCTGGCCGTCCTCGACATCGCGATGCCGCGCATGACCGGCCTGCAGGCGGCCCGCGAGATCTCCCGGCGGGAGCTCCCGGTCCGGATGCTGATGCTGTCGATGTACGACAACGAGCAGTACCTGCTCGCGGCCCTGCAGGCCGGCGCGTCGGGCTACGTGCTCAAGTCGGTGGTCGACCGCGACCTGGTGGCGGCCTGCCGGTCGGCCGTGCGCGGCGAGCCGTTCCTGCATCCCGGCGCGGCGGGCACGTTGATCCGCGACCACCTGCGCCGCGGGACGGTGCCCGACCGCCTGCTCACGCCGCGGGAGGAGGAGGTGGTCAAGCTCATCGCCGAGGGCAACTCGGCGAAGGAGATCGCCGACACCCTCGTGATCAGCGTGAAGACCGTCGACCGGCACCGGGCCAACGTGCTGGCCAAGCTCGGGCTGCGCGACCGGCTCGATCTCACACGCTTCGCCATCCGGGCCGGGCTCGTCGAACCCTGATCCGCCCTTATCATCATCTTTCGGGGGATGTGCCGTCCGTAGCGGCCGTGTAAAGGAAGGGGCCGCGCGAGGTGGGGGGTACCGGTCCTGCGTCGGCGTCGCTGGTGCGCGTGCACCGGCCCGAGCTGCAGGGCCTGCGCGCGGTCGCCGTGGCGCTGGTCGTCGTCTACCACGTGTGGTTCGGCCGGGTGTCCGGCGGCGTCGACGTGTTTTTCGTCGTCTCGGGCTTCCTGCTGACCGGTCAGCTCGCGCGCGCCGCCGACCGGGGGCCGCTGGCGCTGGGCAGGCGGTGGAGCCGCACGCTCGTCCGGCTGCTGCCGTGCGCCGTCGTCGTCCTGGTGGCGACCGTCGCCGCCGGGATGCTGCTGCTGCCGGAGGGACGCTGGCCGCAGACGTTGCGCGAGGTCGCCGCCGCCGCGCTGTTCCTGGAGAACTGGCAGCTCGCCGCGGACACGGTCGACTACGCCGCGCGCAGCAACATGTCCAGTCCGGTGCAGCACTTCTGGTCGCTGTCCATCCAGGGGCAGTTCTTCCTCGTCTGGCCTCTGCTGGTGGCGCTGGTCGCGCTCGCCGCGAGGGGCGACGCCGCCCGGATACGCGCGCACCTGACCGTCGCGGTCCTCGGCGTCTTCGCCGCGTCCCTGACCTTCTCGGTCGTACTGACGGCGACGAACCAGCCGCTGGCCTACTTCCACTCCCTGACCCGGCTGTGGGAGTTCGCCCTCGGCGGGCTGCTCGCCCTGACGATCGACACGGTCCGGCTGCCCCGCCGGACGCGGGTCCACATGGGCTGGGTCGGGCTGATCGGGCTGCTGGCCTGCGGTGCGGTGCTGCAGGTGGACAACATCTTCCCGGGGATCGTGGCGCTGTGGCCCACGGGCTGCGCGGTGCTGGTGCTGCTGGCGGGTGTCACCGGGGCGCGCGGCGGCGCGGACCGGCTGCTGACCTCCCGGCCGCTGCGCTACGTCGGCGACCTGAGCTACCCGCTGTACCTGTGGCACTGGCCGGTGCTGGTGTTCACGCTCGTGCTCACCGGCCGCGACCGGCTCGACCTCGCGAACGGCGCGGTCGTGGTTGCCCTGTCCGTCGTGCTCGCCGTGCTGACCCACCACCTCGTCGAGAAGCCGGTGCCGGCGCTGCCGGGCGGCGGGTACCGGGTGGCGGTCGCGGGCCTGGTCGCGGTGTTCCTCGCCTCCGGGATGTGGCAGGTCGAGGCCGTGCAGCGGGCTTCCGGCGCGGGCCAGGTAGGTGACATCCGCTACCCCGGTGCGCTCGCACTGGCCGCGGGCGATCCGGAGCCGGCGCCCCTGCTGCCGCCGCCGGTGTCGGTGACCGACGACTGGGTGCGGATCGAGCACTGGGACTGCGCGCCGATGACCCGGTTCCCGATGGACGCCTGCACGCGGCCGGTCGAGGCGCCGCAGCGGCGGATCGTCGTGGTCGGCGACTCCCACGCCCAGCAGCTGAGCGGCGCGCTGGTGCCGATCGCGGACCGGCACGGGTGGCAGCTGACGGTGATCGCCCGCGGGGCGTGCCCGTTCTCCACCGTGTCGGAGGTCGTGCCGGACGAGCCGGACTGCCTCGCGTGGGGCGACGCCGCGGCCGCCGAGATCGCGGACCTGCACCCGGACGCGGTGGTCACCCTGGCCAGCCGGGACGTCCGGGCCGGCTTAACGGAGCAGACGCCGTCGGGGTTCGTCGCCCGCTGGCAGCAGCTGGCGCAGCTCGGCATCCCGGTGCTCGCGATCCGCGACAACCCCCGGTTCGACCGGTCGATGCCGGACTGCGTCCAATCGATCCAGGTGCAGCAGGCGGGCGACGATCCGGCGGCGCCGGTCTGCGGGGTGGATCGGGCGGCGGTCTACGCCCCCGAGCCGCCGTGGACGCACCTGCCCGACGTGCCGTCGAACGTCCGGTTCCTCGACATCGCCGACCGCGTCTGCGGGCCGGACCTCTGCCCGGCGGTGATCGGCAACGTGCTGGTCTACTTGGACGACAACCACCTCACCGCGTCGTACTCCACGTCGATGAGCCCGCTCGTCGAGAGCGACGTGCTCGCCGCGATCGGGCTGTGAGCCCACCCCACCGCTTAGGCGTTGACGCTTCAACTAATGGGCAGGTAATCTTCACTCTATTGAAGCATCAATAATTTGCTGCGGTGCGCCGTGGCCCGACGGAAGGCTCCCTCATGACCCTGCCCGCCATGACCGTGCGCCCGGCTGCCCGCGACGCCCTGCTGCTCGTCGCCCGCGTCCTGCTCGGCGTCGTCCTCATCGCCCACGGCTGGCAGAAGTTCGCCACCTACGGCATCGCCGGCACGGCCGGGTCCTTCGCGCAGATGGGCATCCCGCTGCCCGCGGTGGCTGCGGCCTTCGCCGCGGTCGTGGAGCTGGCGGGCGGCGCGGCGCTGCTGCTGGGCGCGGCCACCGTGGTGGCCGGCGCGCTCGTCGTGCTCGACATGCTCGGCGCGTTCCTGCTGGTCCACGTCGGCAACGGGGTGTTCGTCACCGACGGCGGCTTCGAGCTGGTCTGGGCGATCGCCGCGGCGGCCCTCGTGCTCATCGCGGTCGGACCCGGGCGCTTCAGCGTGGACGGCGCGCTCGCCTCGCGCCGTCGCGCCGTCACCGTCTAGTCATGGCCCGACCTGCTCGCCGCTCACCGCTCTCGAGTTGCCGGCCTTCGCCTGTCGACCGTCGGGATCCTGGCCCTCGACGATCTCGCCGAGGAAGCGGGCGATGACGGCGAGCTCGTCTGCACCGCGCCGGTGCAGGATGTCGTCGAGCACGTCGATGGGATCGTGCCGGGCCGCCGTCAGGCGTGCGGTCGCCTGCGGATCGGGGATGACGCGGACCTTGCGCCGGTCCGCGTCGTCGCGCTCGCGGCTGACGAAGCCCGCGCGCTCGAGCCGGTCGATCACGCCGGTCACGCTGCCGGTGGTCAGGCCGGTCAGCTGCGCCAGCCGCCCCGGCGTGAGCGGGCCGTAGACGTCGAGCAGGGTGAGGAACCGCGAGTCCGTCCCGCCGAGCCCCAGGCGCTGCGACGCGACGTGGTCGCGCAGGCAGACCTCGGCGACCAGTCGCAGCACACTCGTTCGGATCTCCTCGCGCAGATTGTCCACGCCTGCCACCACTTTCTCCTACTGTCGCGGCAACAGATCCTCGGTGGTCCGACACCTCGACCACCAAGCGATCTTCCGCGCCGCCCACACCATGAAACCCGGTGTGACCAGCGTCGGAACGTGCCGATCGCCGAAATTCGCTCGTCCGGGTGGGCTGTGCGGCTAGAGCTTGCGAATGGCACGCAAGGGCCGCAGGACGGCTGGCGGAGTTCCCCGGCCCGGGCCGTGACCCGGAAGAACCCGGGCGGCTGGGCGCAGAAGAAAGTCGAGGGTCACGTCGGATGCCACAGAGGCTCGTCCTTCGAGTCGTAGCGTCCCCTCGCCGAGAACATCGTAGCTCACGTGATGCGGGTCACAGCACGCCCGGGCTCCAGGCGTCGCAGTTGGGCGGCGAGGTACGGCCGCGCGCGACGCATCCCGCCACGCGTCCTGATCGCCTGTTCCAGAGCCCGCAGCGCGCCGACGACGGCACCGACGTCAGGCTCCCAGCCACGGCGCTCGCACTCCGCGAGCCAGTCGGCGGGAGTGGAGTGCCCGCGCTCGCGGTTGCACCGCGCGCAGGCGAGCACCTCGTTCTCCAGCCACGACGGACCGCCCTTGACCTTCGGCACGAGGTGGTCGGTGGTGGCGCGCACCAGCCCCGCACACTCGCGACGGCACCACACGCAGCGCGGTCCGTCGCGCTCGACGGCCAGGCGCAGCCGGGCCGCGCGATCGGGTCGGGCCGGGACGGCGGAGGTGGTCGGGGGGATGGTCATCGCCGTCCAGTGTGCGCCGCGGGACGGCACTAGGCTCGTCGCTCGTGGGGACCATCGTCAGCTTCCACGCCCATCCCGACGACGAGGCCATCGGCACCGCGGGCACTCTCGCGCGGGCCGCCGACGCCGGACACCGGGTCGTGCTCGTGTTCGCCACGCGCGGGGAGCTGGGTGAACCCGTCCCGGGTGTCCTCGGCGACGGCGAGCAGTTGGCGATGCGACGGAGCGCGGAGTGTTTCACCGCGGCCCAGGAGATCGGCGCGAAGCGCGTGGAGTTCCTAGGCTGGACCGACTCCGGGATGATGGGCGAGCCCACCAACGACGCGCCGTACTGCTTCTGGCAGGCGTCGGTGGAACACGCGGCGCGCCGGCTCGCGGTGATCCTCGACGAGGAGGAGCCCGACGTCCTCACCGTCTACGACGACAACGGCGGCTACGGGCATCCGGACCACATCCAGGTCCACCGCGTCGGCATGCGCGCCGCCGAGCTGAGCGCCGTCCCGGTCGTCGCCCAGGGCACGATCAACCGCGACTGGCTGGCTGTCGGGCGACGGCGCCTGGTCGCGTCCGGGCAGATCGACGGCGCCGCGACCATGCCCGAGCCGGACGCGCCGAACTGGGGCAAGCCCGAGACGGAGATCACACACAAGGTCGAGGTCGTCGACGTGGCCGACCGCAAGCGCGCGGCGATGCGGGCCCACGCCAGCCAGATGGGGCCGGACCATCCACTGCTGGCGATGCCCGAGCCGATGTTCCTCGTCGGGCTGGGCGTCGAGTTCTACATCGTCCGCCCCGAGCCCAGCCCGGCCGCGGCGTCGGACGTGTTCCTCGACCTGTTCACGCCCCTGCGGCCGGGCTGAGAACGCGCCGATCCACCCAACCCGCGGCGCGCCTTCTACAGCCTGTCGGGCTACGATCCTCGAAGGTTCGCCTTGGACCGCCACCAGGGTTCATGCAGGAGGCCCCCGTGACAGCCGTCGCCCCCAAACCGATCACGTCGCGCCCGTACCCGGCGCGCCGTGCGGCCAAGGGATCCATGTTCGTCAAGATGCTGCACACGACGGACCCCAAGGACATCGCGATCCTGTATCTGGTCACGACGTTCATCTTCTTCATGGTGGGCGGCGCGATGGCGCTGCTGATCCGCGGCGAGCTGGCCGTCCCGGGGCAGCAGTTCCTGAGCAACGAGCAGTACAACCAGCTGTTCACGATGCACGGCACGGTCATGCTGCTGCTGTACGCGACGCCCAGCCTGTTCGGCTTCGCGAACTACATCGTGCCGCTGCAGATCGGCGCCCCTGACGTCGCCTTCCCGCGGTTGAACGCCTTCTCGTACTGGCTGTTCCTGTTCGGCTCGCTGATCGTGCTGTCCGGGTTCCTGACGCCGGGCGGTGCGGCGGACTTCGGCTGGTTCGCCTACACGCCGCTGTCCGACGCCGTGCGCTCGCCGGGCGCCGGTGCCGACCTGTGGATCATGGGCCTAGCGGTCAGCGGTCTGGGCACGATCCTCGGTGGCGTCAACTTCATCACCACGATCATGTGCATGCGCGCACCCGGGATGACGATGTTCCGGATGCCGATCTTCACCTGGAACATCTTCGTCACGGCGTTCCTGATCCTGCTCGCGTTCCCGATCCTGACCGCGGCCCTGCTCGCCCTGGCGGCCGACCGGCACTTCGGCGCGCACGTGTTCGACCCGGCGAACGGCGGCACGATCCTGTGGCAGCACCTGTTCTGGTTCTTCGGTCACCCTGAGGTCTACATCCTCGCGTTGCCGTTCTTCGGCATCGTCACCGAGGTGATCCCGGTGTTCGCCCGCAAGCCGCTGTTCGGCTACAAGGGCATGGTGTTCGCGACGCTGTCCATCGCGGCCCTGTCCGCTGCGGTGTGGGCGCACCACATGTACGCCACCGGCGCGGTGCTGCTGCCGTTCTTCTCGCTGATGACGTTCCTGATCGCCGTCCCGACGGGTGTCAAGTTCGTCAACTGGATCGGCACGCTGTGGCGCGGGAAGATGACGTTCGAGACGCCGATGCTGTTCTCGCTCGGCTTCCTGGTGACGTTCCTGTTCGGCGGCCTCACCGGCGTGCTGCTGGCCAGCCCGCCGCTGGACTTCCACGTCTCCGACTCGTACTTCGTCGTGGCGCACTTCCACTACGTGCTGTTCGGCACGATCGTGTTCGCGACGTTCGCCGGCATCTACTTCTGGTTCCCGAAGATGACGGGCCGGATGATGGACGAGACGCTGGGCAAGGTCCACTTCTGGACCCTGTTCATCGGGTTCCACACCACGTTCCTGGTGCAGCACTGGCTGGGCAACGAGGGCATGCCGCGCCGGTATGTCGACTACCTGCCGACCGACGGGTTCACCACGTTGAACGCGATCTCCTCGATCGGCGCGTTCATCCTGGGCCTGTCGACGCTGCCGTTCCTGTGGAACGTCGTCAAGAGCTACCGCTTCGGCCGTGTGGTGACCGTTGACGACCCGTGGGGCTTCGGCAACTCGCTGGAGTGGGCCACCTCGTGCCCGCCGCCGCGGCACAACTTCACCGAGCTGCCCCGCATCCGGTCGGAGCGCCCGGCGTTCGAGCTGCACTACCCCGAGTACGTCGAGCGGTACCGCAACGAGGCCCACGTGGGTGGGCGCGCGGCGCCATCGGAGGCACTCGGCCAGGCGGCCGGCCGGGAGACGCAGCCCAACGACGACCTGCAGTCGCGCTGACGCGGACGGGAATGACAGGTACGCGTACGTTCGGGGTGGGCACCAACGTCCTGATCACGGTGACGGGGCCGGACCGGCCCGGGGTGAGTTCGGTGCTCTTCGCCGCGCTCACCCGGCACGGCGTGGACCTGCTGGACGTCGAGCAGGTCGTCGTCCGCGGGCACCTCACGCTGGGCGCGCTCGTCGCGGTGCACCGCGATCCCGACGGGCTTCGCGAGGCCGTCGAGCAGGCGATCGACGCCATCGGCATGCAGGTGCACACCGCGATCGACGACGGCGACGACGCCGCGGCGCGACGCCGGTCGACGCACGCCGTCGTCGTGCTCGGCCGGCCGATCACCGCGCGGGCGTTCGGGAAGGTCGCGCAGGCGCTGGCCGAGCTCGGGGCGAACATCGACTCGATCCGCCGCGTCGCCGACTACCCGGTCACGGGGCTGGAGCTGGAGGTCTCGCCGACCACCCTGCACCCGCCCGGGACCCTGCGCACGCGGCTCGTCGAGGTCGCAGGCGAGGCCGGGGTCGACATCGCCGTGGAGCGGGCGGGGCTCGCCCGTCGGGGCAAGCGACTGATCGTCTTCGACGTCGACTCCACGCTCGTGCAGGGCGAGGTGATCGAGATGCTCGCCGCGCGGGCCGGGGCCGACGCCGAGGCCGAGGTGCGCGCGGTGACCGAGGCCGCGATGCGCGGTGAGCTCGACTTCGCCGCGTCGCTGCGCCGCCGCGTCGCGGTGCTGGCGGGTCTGCCGGCCTCGATCCTCGACGAGGTCGCCGGGAGCCTGGAGCTGACACCCGGTGCCCGCACCACGATCCGGACCCTGCGGCGGCTCGGGTTCCGTTGCGGGGTGGTCTCGGGCGGGTTCCGGCGGGTGATCGAGGGCCTCGTCGACGACCTGCGCCTGGACTTCTGCGCGGCGAACGAGCTGGAGATCGTCGACGGGGTGCTCACCGGGCGCGTGGTGGGCGAGATCGTGGACCGGCCCGGCAAGGCGGTGGCCCTGCGCCGCTTCGCCGAGACCTACGGGGTGCCGCTCGAGCAGTGCGTCGCGGTGGGCGACGGCGCGAACGACATCGACATGCTCACCACGGCGGGGCTGGGGATCGCCTTCAACGCGAAGCCGGCCCTGCGGGAGGTGGCCGACACCGCGCTGTCGCACCCCTACCTGGATGTCGTGCTGTTCGTGCTGGGCATCACCCGCGACGAGGTGGAGCACGCCGACGAGGCCGAGGGCCTGCTGCGCCGGGTGCCGATCGCGTGAGCGTGCTGGCTCCGCTGGCCGCCCGCTACGGTGCCGATCGGCCCGGGGTGCCGCGCGCCGAGATCCCGCCCGAGCCGGACGGCGTCGTGCGCGCGATGCCGGTCGTACTGCGGCTGGAGCGGGCGCCCGCCCTCCGGACCCCGGTGCTGGAGGCCGCGGCCCGTGCCGCGCTCGCGGTCTGCCTCGATCCCCGCGCCGAGCCGGACGGCGAATGGCACGAGGCCGTGGCGACGTGGGTCGACGCGCGCATCCGCAAGATCGCCCGCCGGGCGCGCGGCGCGCACTGGGAGGCGGTGCAGAACCTGCTGGGCGTGACGGTGACCGTCGGCGACGCGCAGGCCCGCGCGCTGCTGCCCGGGCCCGTCGACGACGTGCCGAAGGTCGTCTCCCGGCTGCAGATCGGCGGCACGGACCTCCCCGACGACGACCCCGGCCCGCCTCCTCCCGGCGTCCCGGTGATCTGGGTGAACGGCGTGCTCGGGATGACGGTGGGCAAGGCCGCGGCGCAGGTCGGGCACGCGTCGATGCTGGACGCGGCGGTCCGCGGCCTCGACGAGGTGCCGCCGTACGCCGTGCGGACGGCGGATCCGGCGCAGTGGTCGCGGCTGTGCGAGGCGGCGGAACGGGGTGTGGCCGTCGCAGTGCGCGACGCCGGATTCACCGAGGTGGCACCGGGCACGATCACGACGATCACGACGCCGGGCTGAGTCCGCGCACGGGTGACGTCGATCCTCCGACTCGCTGGGAGGATCCTGTGCAGTTCCGCGGGTGGCGGCGAGGACGGGACGACCGGGCCTAGGGTCGTGGACATGACGAGCGACCTGGAGGTGCGCACCACCGCGGGTGTGGTGCGCGGCGTCGCGGTGGGGGACGACCTGCGCGCGTGGCGCGGCATCCCGTACGCGGCGTCGGCGGCGGGGGAGGGGCGGTTCCGGGCACCCCGGCCGCCGGAGCAGTGGACGGGCGTGCGCGACGCGTCGGCGTTCGGACCGGTGCCGCCCCAGCAGCGGGTGTGGCTCGGCCTGCTCGGGGCGGGCCGCCGCACCGGGATGGGCGAGGACTGCCTCTCGGTCAACGTCGTCGCGCCCACCGCCCCCGCACCGCCGCGGCCCGTGATGGTGTGGATCTACGGCGGGGCGTTCAGCATGGGGTCGTCGGCCGTCCCGGGCTACGCCGGGCACGCGCTCGCCCGGGCCGGCGACGTCGTCTACGTGTCGTTCAACTACCGCCTCGGCGCACTCGGGTTCACCGACGTCACCCGCTACGCCACGGCCGCGCGGCCGTTCGACTCCAACCTCGGGATCCGCGACCAGGTCGCGGCGCTGGAGTGGGTGCGCGACAACATCGCGGCGTTCGGCGGCGACCCCGCCAACGTCACGATCTTCGGCGAGTCGGCCGGCGGGATCTCGGTGACGACTCTGCTGTCCGTGCCCACGGCCCGCGGCCTGTTCCACCGGGCGATCGCGCAGAGCCCCGCCCCGGCCGCCGCCTACACGCCCGAACGCGCCGCCGGGTGGGCCGCGCAACTCGTCGGGCTGCTCGGTGTGGAGGAGAAGGACGCCGTGGGCGCCCTGCTCGGGGCGTCGCCCGACGACGTCGTCCGGGCGGGCACCCTGCTCGACGAGTGGGCGAACGAGGCGACGCCCGGGGTGCTGTGCTTCGCCCCGGTCGTCGACGGCGAGTTCCTGCCGGTGCACCCGCTCGACGCCGCCGCGACCGGCGCGGCGCACCCCGTCCCGCTGCTGATCGGCACGAACGACCGCGAGGGCACGCTGTTCGCCAAGTCGGGCGGGAACCTGCTGCCGACGACGCCGGCACGGATCGCCCGGCTGTTCGCGAGCACGGACCCGGCCGCGCGGGACCGGGTCCTCGCCGCCTACCCGGGCCTGCCGAGCCGCGCGGCCGTCGCCGACGTCGCCGGGGACCACGCCTTCTGGTGGCCGAGCATGCGGGCGGCCGAGGGGCACGCCGGCAACGCGCCGACCTTCGTCTACCGCTACGACCTGGCGCCGCGCCTCGCGCGGTTGGCGGGGCTCGACGCCACGCACGCGGCGGAGATCGTCCCGGTGTTCGGCGAGGTCGACTCGCCGATGGCGCGCCTGCAGACAGCTGCTGGCGGGCGCGCCGCGCTACGGGCGGTGAGCTTGCGGATGCAGGCGCACTGGGTCCACTTCGCGCGGCACGGCGTGCCCGGCCCGGAATGGCCCGCGTACGACACCGACCGCCGCCCCACCCTGATCTTCGACGAGACCGACCGCGTGGAGGACAACCCCCGCGGCGACCGCCGCGCCGCCTGGAGCGGCTTCACCGACTACCGCTGAGGCGTACCGGTGCACGCGAGTCTTGCGTTCATGTACGCGAGTTGCGCGGTTGTGCCCGGTGTACCGCGACGGCGCGGGACGGCCTACGGGGTGGTGTCGCGGAGGCGGCGCAGGGCGCCGAGGACCTTCTCCCGGTCGTCGGTCTGCCAGAAGGGCGGCAACGAGGCGCGCAGGAACCCGCCGTAGCGGGCCGTGGCCAGCCGGGGGTCCAGGACCGCGACGACGCCGCGGTCGCCCATGCCGCGCAGCAGCCGGCCCGCGCCCTGGGCCAGCAGTAGCGCGGCGTGCGTCGCGGACACGGTGAGGAAGCCGTTCCCGCCACGGGAGTCGGCGGCACGCTGCCGGGCGGCCACCAGCGGGTCGTCCGGCCGCGGGAACGGGATCCGGTCGATGATCACGCACGAGAGCGACGGGCCCGGGACGTCGACGCCCTGCCACAGCGAGAGCGTGCCGAACAGCGACGTCGCCTCGTCCTCTGCGAACCGCCTGACCAGCAACATCGTCGCGTCGTCGCCCTGGCAGAGCAGCGGGGTGTCCAGCCGGCCGCGCAGCGCCTCGGTGGCCTGCTTCGCCGCGCGCATGGAGGAGAACAGCCCGAGTGTCCGTCCGCCCGCCGCCTCGACCAGCCCGGCGATCTCGTCCAGGTACGCGGGCGGGAGCCCGTCGCGCCCGGGCGGCGGCAGCCGCTTGGCGACGTAGAGGATGCCGCTCTTCGCGTGCTGGAAGGGCGAGCCGACGTCCATCCCCGACCACTTCGGGGCGTCGGGGTCCTGGACCGGATCGTCGGTCTCTCCGGTAGCGGGCTTCTCCGGCGGGAGGCCCCACTGCCGGGCCAGCGCGTCGAAGGTCCCGCCGAGCGTCAGCGTGGCCGACGTGAGGATCACGGTGCTGCGCCCGAACAACCGCTCCCGCAGCAGCCCGCCGACGGCCAGCGGCGCCGCCCGCAGCACCCGGCTCCGGGCGGCGTCGGGGCCCTGCTCGGCGAGCCACACGACGTCGCGCCGGCGCGCGGCGTCCGGTTCGTCGAAGGCGTTGAGCAGGCGGAACGCGGTGTCGGCGACCTCGTCGAGCGCGGACTGCGCGACCTTGCGGCCCGCCGCACCCTCCGGATCCTCCCGGCGCTCGCCGCCGAGCGCCTGCTTGCACGCCACCGCGGCGTCGCGCACGGCGGTGAGCACCCCGGCGGCCGGCCGGGGCAGGTTCTCCCAGCGGCCCGGGGGCAGGTCGTCGAGTATCAGCGCCAGGCCCTCGCCCGCCTCGACCAGCCGGTCCGCCACGGCCTGGTCGACGAGCTTCCCGCAGCGCCGCGCCGCCGCGGTGACCGCGCCGGTGGTCAGCTCCGCGGTCGCGACGCCGGTGATCCGGTCGACCAGTTCGTGCGCTTCGTCGACGATCACCACGTCGTGCTCGGGCAGCACCGGCCGGCCCTCGAGCG
Organism: Pseudonocardia charpentierae; assembly: GCF_031845345.1. Classification (NCBI taxonomy): domain Bacteria; kingdom Bacillati; phylum Actinomycetota; class Actinomycetes; order Pseudonocardiales; family Pseudonocardiaceae; genus Pseudonocardia; species Pseudonocardia charpentierae. The sequence goes on from NZ_JAVREJ010000016.1 coordinate 50,401, forward strand.
CGTCGATCGCCAGCAGCGCGTGGTTGGTCACGACGACGTCCGCCCGCCCGGCCTCGGCGCGGGCCTTCTCGGCGAAGCAGTCGTCGCCGACCGGGCACCGCGACGCCCCCAGGCACTCGCGGGCGCTGACGGACACCTGCCGCCAGGCCGACTCGGGCACGCCGGGGACGAGTTCGTCGCGGTCGCCGGTCTCGGTGTCGCTGCTCCACTCGTGGATGCGCTTGACCGTCCGGCCCATGGCCGAGATCGCGAACGGGTCGAACAGCTGCTCCCCGTCGTCGACGTCGTCGCCGTTGCCGTGCAGCTTGTTCAGGCACAGGTAGTTGCGGCGGCCCTTGAGGATCGCGAAGGTCGGTGCCCGCCCGAGCAGCGGCTTGAGCGCCTTGGCCAGCCGCGGCAGGTCGCGGTCGACGAGCTGGCGCTGCAGGGCGATCGTCGCGGTCGACACGACGACGGTGTTGCCGCGCTCCACGGCGTGCCGGATCGCCGGAACGAGGTAGGCCAGCGACTTGCCGGTTCCGGTGCCCGCCTGCACGGCGAGGTGTTCACCCGAGGCGATCGCCTTCCGGACGGCCTGGGCCATCGCGTCCTGCCCGTCGCGCCGCGCGCCGCCGACGGCGGTGACCGCTGCTTCGAGGAGCTCGGCGACGCCGGGCAGCTCCGCCGCCGCGGTTGCCGCATCCGCAAGGGTCGGGCTCGAGGCGGGCGCGGACGGCACCCCGGCAGGCTACCGGGCGCCTCCGACGGCCCGGGGCGGAACGGCGCAGCTCGGCTGTACCCGGTCGGGCCACGGGTCCGTGCGGCGGTGCCGGGCCCGACTTGCCATCATCGTCGGGTGACTGCCACGGACAACGTCGCGAGCCCCGCCCCCTCGCTGTTCCCGGTTCTGCTCGAGCACACGGCTCAGTACAGCGACCTCGACCCGAGCCGGCGCATCGGACGCGACACGCTCGTGCGCTGGTTCGAGGACGCCCGGGTCCAGCTCGGGCGCGAGGCGCTGGACGCCGATCTCGCCGACCGTGCCGAGGGCCTGGTGCGCCTGCGGGTGGTCGCGGTGCGCGTCGACGTGCTGGCCCCGCTACGCATCGCGGGCCAGTACCGGATCGGCATCGGGGTGAGCCGGATCGGCACCTCGTCGGTGAGCTACCGCTACGGGGTGTTCGCGGGCGACGAGTGCGTGGCCACCGGCGCGACGACCAGTGTGTACGTCGGCGACGACGGCTCGGCCGCGCCGCTGCCCGACGAGCTGCGCGAGCAGCTGGGCCGCCACCGCATCGCGGGTCCGGAGGCGGAACCGCCCGAGCGCGATTCGGCGCGAGCCCGTGAGGCCTATCCGTTCCGGCTCGACGTCCGGACCCGATTCGGCGACCTCGACACGAACCGGCACGTCAACAACGTCCGGCTGGCCACCTGGTACCTCGACGGCCTGGCCGAGCTGCACCTCGACGTGCTCGGCTACCCCGTCGGCGGCCCCCTCGACGGGCTCGCGCCGAGCTCGCTGAGCGTGCAGTACCTCGGCGAGGTGCACTACCCGGGCATCTACCAGCTGCGGGTCGCCGTGCTGGACATCGGCGACGACGACATCGTCCGCTACGTCTGCGGGCTCTTCGACGGCCCGACGTGCGTCGGGCTCGCGGAGGCCGTGGGCTCGTGCCACGCGACGGACGCCGACGGCGAGCCGGTGGACCTGGCCGCGGCGCTGGAGCCCTTCCGGCTGCGCGGGTGACCCGTCAGGCGAACGTGACGCCCGCCTGACGCATCTCCTCGACCGCCGTCCTGCTGGTCTCGGGGAGGACCCCCGCGCACAGGTGCAGCAGCACGGTGGTCGCGAAGCCCTCCTCGACTGCGCTCAGCGCGGTGGCCCGGACGCAGTGGTCGGTGGCGATGCCGGCGATGTGGACCTCGGTGACGTCGCGGTCGCGCAGCCAGTCGCGCAGCACCGTGCCCCGGGGCTCGTTGCCCTCGAAGCCGGAGTAGGCGGCGGCGAACGACCCCTTGTCGAACACCGCTTCGATGGGCGCGACGTCGAGGTCGGGGTGGAAGCTCGCGCCCGCCGTCCCGGCGCGACAGTGCACGGGCCAGGTGTCGACGAAGTCCGGATCGGCGCTGAAGTGCGCCCCCGGCTCGATGTGGTGGTCGCGGGTCGCGACCACGCGGTCGTACGGCGTCGACCGCAGCCACTGCGAGATCGCGCCCGCCACCGCGGCGCCACCCGTGACGGGAAGCGAGCCGCCCTCGCAGAAGTCGTTCTGGACGTCGACGAGGATCAGCGCGCGCATCTGTAGTCCCTCAGGAGTCGGCCGGGAAGACGGTCGGGATCGCGGGGTCGCCCTTGGAGAGTTTGAGGCCCTCCCACGGCACCGCGATCAGCGCCCTGCGCAGGTGCTCGCGCGACTGCTCCAGGCTCGGCAGGCCGTCGACCGGCTCGCCGCCGCGCATCAACGGCACGGGGACCGCGCGGTCGTGCGGGCCGAGCTCGGGCGGCGTCGCCCTGCGGTGCACGACCTCCTCCACGGCCGTGCCGGTCGGCTTGAACCGGCGGACCGCCGACTTCGCCCCGCCGCGCGACTCCTTCGACGCACTGCGCTTGGCCACCGGCCGGCCGTCGACCTCGACCAGCTTGTAGACCAGGCTCGCCGTCGGTGCACCGGAGCCGGTGACCACCGATGTGCCCACGCCGAAGGAGTCGACGGGCTCGGCGCGCAACGCGGCGATGGCGTACTCGTCGAGGTCGCCCGAGAGCACGATCCGGGTGCCGGTCGCGCCCAGCCCGTCGAGCTGGTCGCGGGCCTGCCGGGCGAGCACACCGAGATCGCCGGAGTCGATGCGGATCGCGCCGAGCTCGGGGCCCGCGGCGTCGATCGCGTTCTCGATGCCCTGCCGGATGTCGTAGGTGTCGACCAGCAACGTCGTCTTCGTGCCCAGGCAGCCGACCTGGCCGCGGAAGGCCGCGACCTCGTCGTCGTGCAGCAGGACGTAGGCGTGGGCGGCGGTGCCCGCCGTCGGGATGCCGTAGCGCCGGCCCGCCTCCAGGTTCGACGTCGCGCTGAACCCGGCCAGGTACGTCGCGCGGGCCGAGGCGACCGCGGCCTCCTCGTGGGTGCGCCGCGACCCCATCTCGATCAGCGGGCGGCCCGCGGCGGCGGTGACCATTCGCGCGGCCGCCGCGGCCACCGCGCAGTCGTGGTTGAACACCGACAGCGCCAGCGTCTCCAGCACCACGGCGTCGGCGAACGTGCCGCTGACCGACAGGATCGGCGAGCCGGGGAAGAACAGCTCGCCCTCGGGGTAGCCGTCGACGTCGCCGGAGAAGCGGTAGTCGGCGAGCCACTCGATCATCGGGCCGCCGAGCACCCCGGACAGCCGCTCCAGCTCGGCCTCCCCGAACCGGAACCGGGTGATCGCCTCGAGCAGCCGGCCCGTACCTGCCACCACCCCGTAGCGGCGGCCGTCGGGCAGCCGCCGGGCGAAGACCTCGAACGTGCACCGGCGGTCGGCTGTGCCGTCGGCGAGGGCGGCGGCGACCATCGTCAGCTCGTAGTGATCGGTGAACAGCGAGGTCGGGACGGCACCGATCGGAGCAGTGGTCCCGGCGCCGGACGAACCCGGGTGCTGCTGTGCCCTCGATCCGCCTGCATGCTCACTCATGGAGGCTCACCTTAGGTGGCCTGCACGTTCTGCGTCGCGGGATGTCACCATGGGGCGCATGACCGCCGCACCCCCACCTCTGCCGACGGTGGACCCGGTCATCGTCCCGTCGCCGACCGAGGACGTCACCGGTGACGTCCCGTGGCAGGCGATCGTGTGGAACGACCCGGTCAACCTCATGTCGTACGTGACGTACGTGTTGCAGAAGCTCTTCGGTTATCCCGAGCCGCAGGCGACCGCACTGATGCTCGACGTGCACCACAAGGGCAAGGCCGCCGTGTCGTCGGGCGACAAGGACAAGGTCGAGGGCGACGTCGCGAAACTGCACGCCGCCGGCCTCTGGGCCACCATGCAGAGGGCCTGACGGCGTGAACGGATGGAAGCGTGCCGGCCGCGGTGGCCGCCAGCGGCTCGTCGCGACGCTGGATCCCCAGGAGGCCGCGGTGCTGCGCGGGCTCGTCGACGAGGTCCGCCGGATGCTCGACTCGCGGTCCGCGGAGCAGCCGCGCGACGAGCTTGAGGAGCTCACCGGGCTGCAGACCGGGCCGTCGACGAAGCCCGACGACCCCGTGCTCGCCCGGCTGCTGCCCGACTTCGCCACGGACGACACCGATCTCTCCGGCGCGCTGCGCTCCCTGCACGAGCCGGAGCTGATCGCCGCCAAGGACGCTGCGGCCACCGTGGTGCTGGACACGCTGCCGGGCGCCGGCGGGCGGGTCGAGCTCACCCCGGAGCAGGCCGACTCCTGGCTCTCGGCCCTCAACGACGTGCGCCTGGCCCTGGGCACCGCACTCGACGTGAGCGAAGACATGCCGGACGAGCTGCCGCCGGACGACCCGCGCGCCGGCCACCTCGGCGTCTACCACTGGCTGACCTACGTCCAGGACGGGCTGGTGCAGTCGCGGATGGCCCTGCGCTGAGCGTGCGTCGACACCGCACGGAGGTCGAGCAGCTTTCCTCAGGTGGCGGCGCGGTCGGTGTGGCCGAGGCTGCGGTCCGGCGCGACCCGGTCGCGGACCAGCTGCTTGAGCCGGCTCAGCTCGGGGAAGCCGCCCTGCTCGCCCCGGTCCCACAGCACGTCGTCGTCGAGCCGGACGGTGAACACGCCACCGACGCCGGGCACGAGCGCCACCTCGCCGAGGTCGCCGGGAAAGCTCGTCAGCAGCTCCTGGGCGGTCCAGCCGGCACGCAGGAGCCAGCGGCACTGCGTGCAGTAGGTGATCTCGAGGCGCGGTCGGGGCACCGGTCCAGCATGCCAGCGCTGTGAGTCCCGCCCGTGAGGCGTGCGTGTCACCGGAGGCGCCACGTAGGCTGACAGGGTGCTGGTGATCCGAGCCGATCTCGTCGACGAGATCCTCGCCCACGCCCGCCGGGACCATCCGGACGAGGCGTGCGGCGTCGTGGCCGGACCCGAGGGCTCGGACCGGCCCGAGCGGTTCATCCCCATGCTCAACGCGGCGCGCTCGCCCACGTTCTACGAGTTCGACTCGGGCGACCTGCTGCGGCTCTACCGCGACATGGACTCCCGCGACGAGGTGCCCGTGGTGATCTACCACTCGCACACCGCGACCGAGGCCCACCCGTCGCGCACCGACATCTCCTACGCCTCCGAGCCCGAGACGCACTACGTGCTCGTCTCCACCCGCTCGCCTGCGTTGTTGAACGGGGCCGAGCGTGAGTTCCGGTCGTTCCGGATCGTGGACGGCGTCGTGACCGAGGAAGACGTCGAGGTCGTGGAGAGTTACATGTTCGCGCACACCGGCGCGGACGACGTTCCCGACAACGGCTGAGCCTGCGCGCGCCGTCCCGTTCACCACCCGATCTGGAGCACCACCGTGGCAACCGTGTCCATCCCCACCATCCTGCGCACCCACACCGGCGGTGAGAAGTCCGTCGAAGCCAAGGGCGCCACCGTCGCCGAGGTGATCGACGACCTCGACTCGCGGCACACCGGCCTGCGCGACCGGCTGATCACCAACGGGAACCTGCACCGCTTCGTCAACATCTACGTCGACGACGAGGACGTCCGCTTCGCCGGTGGTCTCGAGGCCCCGGTGAAGGACGCCTCGACCGTCACGATCCTGCCGGCCGTCGCCGGCGGCATGCGCTAGCGCACTCGGGGCCCGGGCGACCGGGCCCCTTTTGCACGCAGAGGAGGCGTCATGGCCCGCTACGACTCGCTGCTGCAGGCCGTCGGCGACACGCCGCTGGTGGGGCTGCCGAACCTGTCGCCCGCACCGGACGTCCGGCTGTGGGCGAAGCTCGAGGACCGCAACCCGACCGGCTCGATCAAGGACCGGCCCGCGCTCGCGATGATCGAGCGCGCGGAGGCGGACGGCGTGCTCACGCCGGGCTGCACGATCATGGAGCCCACGTCGGGCAACACCGGCATCTCGCTGGCGATGGCGGCCAAGCTCAAGGGCTACAAGCTGATCTGCGTGATGCCGGAGAACACGTCGATCGAGCGCCGTCAGCTGCTGGAGATGTACGGCGCGGAGATCATCTCCTCGCCGGCCGCGGGCGGGTCGAACCAGGCCGTCGCGATGGCCAAGGAGCTGTCCGCGGCGAACCCGGAGTGGGTGATGCTGTACCAGTACGGCAACCCCGCGAACGCGGACGCGCACTATCGCACCACCGGCCCGGAGATCCTGCGCGACTGCCCGGAGATCACCCACTTCGTCGCCGGGCTGGGCACCACCGGCACGCTCGTGGGCACCGGCCGCTTTCTGCGCGAGAAGAAGCCGGACGTGCAGATCGTGGCCGCGGAGCCGCGCTACGGCGAGCTGGTCTACGGCCTGCGCAACCTGGACGAGGGGTTCGTCCCCGAGCTCTACGACCCGTCGGTGCTGACCGGGCGGTACTCGGTCGGCAGCTACGACGCGCTGCGCCGCACCCGGGAGCTGGTGGAGAAGGAGGGCATCTTCGCCGGCATCTCGACCGGCGGGATCCTGCACGCGGCACTGGCCGTGGCCGAGAAGGCCGCAGGGGCGGGGGAGCGGGCGGACATCGTCCTGGTCGTGTGCGACGCGGGGTGGAAGTACCTGTCGACCGGGGCGTACTCGGGCGCGCTGGACGACGCGGCGGAGGGCATCGAGGGCCACCTCTGGGCCTGAGTGGGTCCTGCGGCGCGGCGTCCGTCCGCCGGGCAGCGTCCGGTCCGTCCGTCCGCTCGTGCCGCCGCCGGACGATCAGCCAGGCTGATCGTCCGGCGCCAAATGAGCCCTCCCGGCGGGTATCTGCCGCCGCACGATCAACCGAGCTGATCGTGCGTGCCGATCAGCGGACCACGCGGAACGCCACGCGCAGGAGGCGGATCAGGTCGATCGAGACGTCGACGTCTTCGGCCTGCAGTTCGCCGCCGTCGAGCGTGCCGGGCAGCGTGACCTGACCGAGCGCGGAGACCTGGTGCAGCATCTGGCCGAGGAACTGCTGGGTCAGGCCGACGACACGGTCCAGCGAGGTCGGGGCGAGGTCGACGTCGCTCGCCGCACTGATCCGGCCCTCGCCGAAGCGGAGGTGCAGCTCGGTGTGCACGACCCGGCCCAGCCGCACCGTCAACGTGCCCGTCACCGGCAGCCGGCGGTCCGTACCGACCTCGGCCACCACCCCCGACAGCTCCGCGGTGCTGCGGTCGTCGCCCGTGCCGCGCCACATCCCGCCGACGCTGAACACCAGCTTCGCCCGGCTGCGGGTGGCGACCGCGGTGATGCGGGTGTCGAACGCCGACGGGTCCGCGACGGTCGTCAGAGCAACCACACCAGCAGCGTCAGCACCAGCACTGTCGCCGCCAGCACCCCGAACGCCGCCATCAGCGGCACCACCGCGATCCCCGCCACCGCCGCGACCCCCACCCGCCGCGCCGGCGTGGCCGGGGGCGGCACTTTTTTTGCCTCCACCACCGGCTGCAGCGCGGTGCACCGCGCCAGTCGGGGGTCGGTGCTCTCGACGAGCACGGCGACGGGGGAGGCGGGGTCGAGCAGCGGCTGGGCGTCGGCCGCGCCGCCGACGAGATTGAGCAGCAGGGCCCGCCCGGGGGTTCCGGTGACCAGCGACGTGACGCGCGCCGTGAACGCGGCCCGCGGTGCGGGGGCACCGACGGCGCCGATCCAGTCGCCGGCCACGTCGGGGGCGTCGGGCACGGGGGCGAGGGCCGCGAGCGCCGCCATCGCCCGCCGGGACACCTCAGGAACCGGACGAGCGGCCCGTTCGTCGGAACCTGTCGGACGAGTGGGCCGCTCGTCCGCCAGCAGGCGCGGGGACGCCGGCTCGGCGAGCCAGCGCTCGACGTCCGCAGCGGGGAAACGGGTGTCGAGCGCCGCCGCCAGCCGGCCGCCGGGCCGGGCGCCGTGCGTCGCGGCGACGTCGTCGATCCACGCCCCCGTCACGGCCGGGACGCACGCGGCGTCGGCCACGCCGCAGGGCCCGTCGAGCACGAGCGTGTACCGCACGACGGTGCCCACCGCGTCGATCCGGGACGACGGGATGCCGGACAGGTAGGCCGCCCAGCGGGCGCCGTCCGAGGTGACGAGCACGGTCGGGTGGTCGAACGCCGTCGCGTCGCGGTAGGCCCGCCACCAGGGCTCCGGCGGCGCACCGCCGAGGAAGGCGTAGTCCGTGGCCCGCGCCGTGCCACGGGTCTGGACGAAGGCCCGCACGCCGGGCTCTACCACCGGATCGTCACCACTGGCGCACGCGTCCGCCGGCGTCGCGCCGGGCCAGGTCCGCCACGACGTCGGCCAACGCCGACACCCGCGCGTCCGCCTCGCCCGCGCGGTGGCCGCTTACCAGGGCGGTGTGCGTGCGGCGGGCCCGCTCGCCGCTGAGGTGGTACCAGATGTTGCGGATGAAGCCCTCGTCGCGCTCGGCGTACTCCCGCGCCTGATCCGCGCTGGACCGCTTCTCCTCGGCGACGTCGGACTCCACCCGCTGCTTCGCGGCCACCAGGTGCTTGCAGAGGGCGATCAGCACGTCGTCGGCGCCCTTGACGGCCTGGCGGGCGGGCCAGCGGACCCCGTAGTGCGCCGCGAAGGCGACCCCGCTGGGCTCGCGCGGGTCCGGCGTCCACTCCGCGTGCAGGATCTCCACGCAGCCGATCGTGTCGACCGGTGCGTAGACCACCCGCACGTGCGGCGCCTCCGCGGGCACGGCCTCGATCACGTCGGCGTAGACCCGGCGCACGCGGGACAGCAGCTCTTCACCCTCGTCGCGGCGCCCGCCGTTGTCGTCGAAGTACGACTCGCACTTGACGGGGCAGAGCATCAGCAGCGCGGGCTCGTCCGGTCGCCAGTTGCGTTCCTTGAGCCACTGGCGCACGACCTCGCCGACCTCCGGCGTGGTGAGGATCGACGGCACCGCGCGCAGCTGGGACGCCGACGTGGGCTCCATCAGCACCGCGGCGTCGACCGGCACCAGCAGCACGCTGCACTGCTGCAGGAACCGCTGGCAGGCCTGCCAGTCGCCGTCGCGGTCGTGCGGGCGGGTGGCCGGGTCCAGCCAGCCGCCCGGGTAGTCGAGCAACTCCAGCCGGATGCCCGTGCCCCGGACACCCGAGTCGAGCAGGAGCTGGAAGGTGAACGGCTCCTCGGTGCCGCGCAGCGCGCCCGGTGTGAACTCGCCGGCGAGCAGCGAGCCGTCGAGCTCGCGGCGGTGCTGGGCGATCCGCTTCTCGGTCGCCGTGCCGAAGGGCCGCAGCGACACCGGCGTGCCCTGCAGCAGCCGCTGGCTGTCGCGCAGCAGCGCGGTGATCAGCGAGGTCTTGCCGACCCGCGACGGGCCGACGAGCCCGATGCGGAAGACCAGGTCCTCGTCCAGGGGCGCCGGGCTCATGCCTTCTCCTCCGCCAAAGTCGCGACCAGGGCGTCGCGGGTCCGGACCACGGCGGCGACGCGCGCGTTCGCGGCGTCGATCTCGCCGAACACACCCGGCCAGATCTCGTCGCGGTACGAGCGGGCGAGCCGCTTGAACTCCCGCTCGGAGTCACCCGACCGGATCATCGTGTCCTCCAGTTGCTCGGCCGCGGCGTGCAGCACCAGCGCCGGGGTGACGCCTTCGCGCAGCAGGAGCGCCTTCTTCGTGAGGTACGCGGCCTGCTCGGCCATCTGCACGACGAACGCGTACAGCTGCTCGGCGCCGTCCGGCGAGACCTCGACGACGACCCGGTTGCGCTGCTCGCCGGTGACCGGGTCGCGTTCCTGCAGCGTCAGCCCGTCCAGCTCCGCGCGTACCCGCGGGTGCAGCTGGGAGCGGTAGTCCAGCCGCACGGTGAGCAGCTGCTCGACGGCCCGGCGCAGCCGCGGACAGGGCTCGGAGGCGTCGGCGAGGAGCGCGGCGAACCGACGCAGGGCGTCTTCGCCCGACGTCGCGTCGGACTCGGCGTCGGATTCAGGGCCCAACAACGCCCCCGTGTGGTCGCGGAGGATCTGCGCCACCCGCTCCCACAGCGCCCGCACCCGCGCGGCGAAGTAGACGTCGATCTCCTCGAAGGAGCTGCTGATCTCCACCCGGACCCGGTTGAGCTCGTCGCCGGCGTAGCGGCTGCTGTTGCGGTCGACCGTCATGCTGCGCAACGCCTCGTCACGCCAGGCCCGCTCGCCGGTCCCGAGGCCGCCCGTGATCCAGCCACGGGTCGCGGCGTAGGCGTGCTCGACGGCGTCGGTGTACGCCTGGTCCTCCCCGGCTGCCCGCGCCTGCGCCCGCAGCTCGCCGACCAGCCCGACCAGCGCGGCCGACAGGTCCTGCCGGAGGCGGCGCGAGCGCAGGTCGAGGTCTTCGGCGACGCTGCCCGACGACTGCGCCACCGACGCCAGCACGCGGCGGAGGTCGTCGGCGAGCGTCCCGATCCGCTGGGCCGTCGCGTGCAGCTCGGCGCGGGTGCCGGCCACGGCGGCGGCGTCCATCGCGGGCATCCGTGCGGCGAGGTGGGCGAGCACGGGCGACAGGACGCGGGTGAAGACGTCGCCGGTGTCCGCGGCGTCGCACTCCAGCACCTGGAAGAACTGGTCGGCGACGCCGCTGTTGACCTGGCCCCGGACGTGGTCGCGCAGTGCGGTGACCAGTGCGTCCGCCGTGTCGCCGGTGTTCAGGACGAGGAAGACGAAGTCGCGCCGGTCCACGAAGCCGCGGGCGGAGTCGATGAGGTCGAGTGCGCGCGCGTCGGCGTCGCCCCAGTAGGCCATGCCCTCGACCGGCCGCTTCACCATCAGCACGGCGTCGACCTCGTTCTGCAGGCCGCCGACGTGGTGCTGGTCCGCCCGCGCCGCGAACTCCCCGAGCCCCGGCAGGTCCACGATTCCGAGGTGGCGCACCTGCGCGTGCGGGAACGGGCAGTCGATCCGGACGTCGCGCACCGCCAGGTAGCGCCGCGCGACGGTGCCCGGCGCCTGCTCCTCGGCGTTCGTCGGGTAGGCGACCCACGGGCGCAGCTCCTCCAGCGGCAGCACCCGCTCGCCGCCGGTGAGGTCGTGCTCGTAGGTGGGGAACGACGCCTGCATGGCGCGGAGCCGGTTCAGCATCGTGACCCAGCTGGGGCGGTCCGCGGGAGCGTCGTCGGGCGCGGCCGTCAGGCGAAGCCCCTCGACGCGACCGCCGTTGGCGTCGGAAGCCGGCGAGCCTGGCGGCCGCGGAGAAGGGTAGGGCCAGCTGCGGAACTCGTCCGGGGTCGCCGGCAGGCCCGCGATGTCCAGCTCGGCGTGGTAGGGCGCGACGACGTCCGTGGCGAAAGTGTCGAACGAGTGCAGCCGCAGCGTGGCGCGCCGCAGGTCGGGGGCGTGGAAGATCCGGCTCCGGACGGCGGTGACCGGCAGCGCCTGGCCCGTGGGGATCTGGTCGTCGCCCAGTCCGGAGACCGACTGGAGCAGCGTCGACTTCCCGACCCGGGCCTGCCCGCTGACACCGACGTTCACCGTCTCGCGGGCGAGCCGGGCCTCCAGCACCCGCAGCAGCCGCACCGCCTCCGCGGCGCCTTCGCGCGCCTCGGCGAAGGGCAGCACCAGCGCCTCGCGCAGATCGGTGGGCGTCGTGGCGTGCGCCCGGAGCGCATCCACGGCGGAGGCGAGCGACGCGAGCTGTTCGTCGACCGTGCGCCAGCGCTGGACCTCGGCGGTCACCTCGGGCAGTAGGCGGCGGCGGTCGGCCAGGATGCCGGCGATCCGCGCCTCGGTGTCCGACGCGGTGCCGGGCGTGCCCGCCTGCCGATCCGCCGTGGCGTCCGGGACGGGAGCCGTGGTGCTGGTGCTCACGCCTCCGATGGTAAGGGGGCGCTAGCCGGGGCCATGAGACCGCGGGACCAGGTGGGGTGCTGCGGTTCTGCGCAAAGGCCGCGGTCTCATGCCCCCGTTCCCCGCTGACTGCGCCGTGACCTCACCGGGGCGGTACCGGAACTCGGTAACGTCGTTGCCATGGCCCCCGCTGCACGCGTCTTCCCGGCCCGGCCGCTGCAGGCGCTCATGATGATCCTCTCGTTCACCGTGGTGCTGTGGGTCGTGGAGTTCTACGACCAGATGACGGGCGAGCGCCTCGACGCCGACGGGATCGTCCCGCGCAGCGTGGACGGTCTTGAAGGCATCGTGTGGGCGCCCCTGCTGCACGCCGGGTGGGCGCACCTCATCGCGAACACCCTGCCGTTCGTGGTCTTCGGTTTCCTGGTGCTGGCGCACGGGATCGGGCGGTTCGTCTCCGTCACCGCGATCATCTGGGTGGTTGCCGGCCTGGGCGTGTGGTTCACCGCGCCGTACGGCAGCGTCACCGTCGGGATGTCCGGGGTGATCTTCGGCTGGCTCACCTACCTGCTCGTCCGCGGGTTCTTCGCGCGCAGCGGCGCCCAGATCGTGCTGGCGCTCGTCGTGTTCTTCCTGTGGGGCGGGATCCTGCTCGGGGTGGTGCCCGGGCAGGAGGGCGTGTCGTGGCAGGGCCACCTGTTCGGCGCCGTCGCGGGGATCTTCGCGGCATGGCTGGTCGCCCGCCGGTCCCGCCGGGCGACGACCGGCGCGTTGCCGGATCCGGCCGCCCGGCAGCGGGGCCGCCCGGTATAGCGTCGCGGTGTGTACGACGCCCTGGCGCTCGCCACGCTCCTGGCCACGGGCGCGCTCGCGGTGCTCGGGCTCGTCCTCACCGCCCTGAACCGGCCGCCCGGTCCCGAGTTCAAGATCGCTGTGGGCGTCGTCGTCGCCCTGCTCGCCGTGCAGGCCGCGATCGGCGCCGTCCGTGCGTTCGGCGTGACCCTGCCCGAGCAGAGCACGTTCCTGATCTACCTGGCGGTGTCGGTCTGCGTGCTGCCGATCGCCACCCAGTTCGCCTACGCCGAGCCGACCCGCTGGGGCGGCACGGTCGTCGCGGTCGGTGCCGTCGCGACGCTCGTGGCGGTGCTGCGGCTGCAGGGCTTGTGGGTCCCGGGTGGCTGAGGCTCCGGGTCGGAAGGCACGGGCGACGTCGACGGGTGCGGGGCGGATCCTCGTCGCCGTCTACGGGATCTTCGCGCTGTCGGCGACGGCCCGGGCCGCCGTCCAGATCGCCGGGAAGTTCTCGAACGCGCCGCTGGCCTACCTGCTCTCCGCCCTCGCGGGGGTCGTCTACATCCTGGCGACCGTCGGTCTCGCGAGCACCCGGCCGTGGGCGCGCCCGCTGGCCTGGACCGCCGTGCTCTTCGAGCTGACCGGCGTGCTCGTCGTCGGCACCCTCACCGTCCTCGACGCGGGCGACTTCCCCGACGACACCGTGTGGTCGTTCTACGGCCGCGGCTACGGGTTCATCCCACTCGTGCTGCCGCTCGTCGGCCTCTGGTGGTTGCACCGCACACGGGCCCGCTAGTTTGCTGGCGTGCGCCTGACCGTCCTGGGCTGCTCGGGAAGCGGCCCCGGGCCCCTGTCGCCCGCCTCGGGCTATCTCGTCACCGCCGGCGACACGCGACTGCTGCTGGACCTGGGCAACGGCAGCTTCGGAGCGCTGCAGCGCCACCTCGACCCGTGGCTGCTCGACGCCGTCGTGCTCTCCCACCTGCACGCCGACCACTGCGCGGACATGGCCAACCTCGTCGTGCACCGCCGCTACCACCCCGGGCCGCCAGCGACGATCACCCCGCTGCCCGTCTTCGGCCCGGCCGACACGGCGACGCGACTCGCGATGGCCTACGCCGCGTCGCCGGAGGAGCGGGAGTCGACGGACCTGTCCGACGTGCTCGCGTTCCGCAAGGCGGCGGACGGCGCGAGTCTCGGCGACGTCGCGGTGCGGGCGACGCCGGTCGCCCACCCCGTCGAGGCGTACGCGGTGCGCGTCGAGCAGGGCGGCGCGAGCCTGGTCTACAGCGGCGACACCGGCCCGTGCGCGGAGCTGGTCGAGCTCGCCGGCGGCGCGGACGTGCTGCTGTGCGAGGCATCGTGGCCGCACATCGTCCCCGGGCGGTGGACGGAGCCGCCCGGAGAGCTGCACATGTCCGGCAGGCAGGCGGGCGAGCACGCGGCCGCGGCGGGCGTGGGCCGGCTGCTGCTCACCCACATCCCGGCGTGGTGCGATCCCGCAGCCCTCCTGGCCGAGGCGCAGGAGGCGTTCGACGGACCCATCGAGGTGGTCGCGCCCGACGCGACCTACGACGTCTGAGCGTCGCTCAGCTCTGCCAGACCGCCGCGGATCCGGCGTGCCCGATCCACACCACCAGCCCGGTGACAGCCAGTCCGGCCAGCGCGGCGAGAACGCCCGTGATCACGGTGATCCGATGCAGCGACCCGACGTTCGACCTGGTGGCGTGCGCGGCGCCGGGGCCGTCGACCGCCGCGTCGGCGCGCCGCCCGACGAGCACGGTGGCCGCCAGCAGCGCGAGGTAGACCAGCGCGGGGATCAGCAGCGTCTCGGCGCGCTCTTCGTGGATCTCGATCAGCGGGCCGCCGCCGCCCAGGCTCTGCTTGAGCTGCTCCCCGGTGGTGGTCGCGACGGGGATGGCGAAGACGCCGGCGGCGGCGAGCAACAGCACCCAGACGCCGAGGTGACGGCGCCAGACGGGCCGCGCGACCACCAGCAGGGTGGCGACGGCCGCGAGCGGCAGGAGCACGACCACGGCGTGTACGACCAGCGGGTGCGCCGGGATCCCGTCGACGGTGAGCATGCGGCATTGAACCCTGTATCGGGTGTGAACGGTGTGACCGGGCACGAATCCACCACCACCTAATCTACGGGGGTGACTCGAGCAGACGGACGGTCCGACGACGAACTGCGCCCGGTGCGCCTGACCCGCGGTTTCCAGCAGCATCCGGCCGGATCGGTGCTCGTGGAGTTCGGCGGCACGAAGGTGCTCTGCGCCGCCAGCGTCACCGAAGGCGTGCCGCGCTGGCGCAAGGGCTCCGGGCTGGGCTGGGTGACCGCCGAGTACGCCATGCTGCCGTCGGCCACCCACACCCGCAGTGACCGCGAGTCGGTCAAGGGCCGCATCGGCGGTCGCACCCACGAGATCAGCCGGTTGATCGGCCGCTCCCTGCGCACCAGCCTCGACCTCGCCGCACTGGGCGAGAACACCATCGCGCTCGACTGCGACGTCCTGCAGGCCGACGGCGGCACCCGCACTGCCGCGATCACCGGCGCGTACGTCGCCCTCGCCGACGCCGTCACGTGGCTGGGCGCGCGCGGCCGGCTCGCCGACCCCAAGCCCCTGGCGTGCCAGGTCGCCGCGGTGAGCGTGGGTGTCGTCGACGGCCGGGTGCGGCTGGACCTGCCCTACGAGGAGGACTCCCGTGCGGAGGTCGACGCGAACGTCGTCGCGACCGACACCGGCACGCTGATCGAGGTGCAGAGCACGGGGGAGGGAGCGACGTTCACCCGGCGCACCCTCGACGCCATGCTCGACGTGGCCCTGCGCGGGATCGCCGACCTGGTGGCCGCGCAGAGCGCGGCGCTGGCCGCTCCGCTCCCGGGTGGTCCGCGGGAATGACCGACCTCCTGCTCGCCACACGCAACCCCGGCAAGCTCGTCGAGCTGCGGCGGATGCTGGATAGCGCCCAGATCGCCGGGATCAGGGTGCTGGGCCTCGCCGACCTCCCCCCGTTCCCCGAGGAGCCCGAGACGGGCGCGACGTTCGCCGAGAACGCGCTGGCCAAGGCTCGCGACGCCGCGAAGGCCACCGGCCTGGCGTCCGTCGCCGACGACTCCGGGCTCGCCGTCGACGCGCTCGGCGGGATGCCGGGGGTGCTGTCGGCGCGGTGGTCGGGCCGCCACGGCGACGACCGGGCGAACCTCGAGCTGGTGCTCGGCCAGCTCGCCGACGTCCCCGACGAACGCCGGGGGGCGGCGTTCGTCTGCGCGGCGGCGCTCGTGGTTCCCGGCGGCGAGGACATCGTGGTGCACGGCGAGTGGACCGGGCGCCTGATCCGCGAACCGCGCGGCACCAACGGCTTCGGCTACGACCCGATCTTCGTCTCCGACGGCGAGGACCGGACGTCGGCCGAGCTGGCGCCCGAGGAGAAGGACGCCCTGTCGCACCGCGGGCGGGCGATGCGCGCGTTGCTGCCGCACCTGCAGGCGCTGACGGGGCGCTGAACCGGCCGCCTGGCCGGTCTCGGTACCGTCGAGGCGATGAGACGCAAGCGGATGGTCGGCGCGGTCGCACTGGCCGTGTCGACGATCGCGGCTCTCGTCGTG
Organism: Pseudonocardia charpentierae; assembly: GCF_031845345.1. Classification (NCBI taxonomy): domain Bacteria; kingdom Bacillati; phylum Actinomycetota; class Actinomycetes; order Pseudonocardiales; family Pseudonocardiaceae; genus Pseudonocardia; species Pseudonocardia charpentierae. The sequence continues at coordinate 66,667 of NZ_JAVREJ010000016.1, forward strand.
CTGGGGCGGATCGGTCCGACCGGGTTGAACGCGGCGGCGGTGCAGGACGCCGTACGAGGCGCGGGGGTGTGGGCGCCGGCGCTGTTCCTCGTCCTGCAGGTGCTCGTCACCGTCCCGCCCGTCCCGCGGACGATCTTCACCATGGCGGCGGGGCTGCTCTTCGGGTCCGCGTTGGGGGTGGCGGTGGCCGTCGTCGCCACCGCGCTGGGCGCGGTCGTGGCGTTCTGGCTCGTGCGCCTCACCGGTGGGGGCGTGGTGGAGCGGTTCGCCGACCGCCCGCCGGTGGTGTGGACGCGGCAGCGGCTGGACCGCAGCGGCCTGCTCGCCGTGACGTCGCTGCGGTTGATCCCGGTGCTGCCGTTCTCGCTGCTGAACTACGCCGCAGGGCTGTCCGGGGTGCGGTTCGCCCCGTACCTGTTCGGCACGATCCTGGGCACGGCGCCCGGCACGATCGGGCTGGTGGTGCTGGGCGACGCCGTCACGGGCCGGGTCTCGCCCGCGATGCTCGCGATCTCGGTGGCGGGCGGCCTGGTCGGCACGATCGGCGCCGCGGTGGCGGCGCGGCGGCCGCACCTGGAGCGGGCGGCAGCACCTGAGTAGTGCCGGCGGCGGGATTCGAACCCGCACTGACGCGGACCTAAACCGCGGCTCTCTGCCAGTTGGAGTACGCCGGCTACTCCATTCGCCGATCGGGTGGACCGGCGACGCGGCCAGCATACGGATCCGGCGCTGGCCGGCGGCGTGAGGTGAACATGAGCGCTCTTCGCGGCGTCCGCGACAGCGCTGGTGTGCACCTCACGCGCTCAGACCTTCAGGTCCTTCCGAAGCTTCGCCACGTGCCCCGTCGCCCGGACGTTGTACAGCGCCTCCTCGATCCGTCCCTCGGGGTCGACCAGGAACGTCGAGCGGATCACGCCCGTCACGGTCTTGCCGTACATCTGCTTCTCGCCGAACGCGCCCCACGCCGTCAGCGCCTGCTTGTCGACATCGGACAACAGGGGGAACGTCAGCCCCTCGGCGTCGCGGAACTTCGCGAGCTTCGCCGGCTTGTCCGGCGAGACCCCGAGCACGTCGACGCCGGCGTCGTTGAGCTCGGCCAGGTTGTCGCGGAAGTCGCAGGCCTCCTTGGTGCAGCCGGGGGTGCCGGCGGCCGGGTAGAAGTAGACGATCACGCGCCGGCCGCGGAAGTCGGTCAGCGAGACGGGCTTGCCGTCGGCGTCGGGAAGGGTGAAGTCGGGGGCCGGGTCACCGGCCTGCAGGCGTTCGGTCATGGGCCCATCCTGGCAAGCGGTGACCGGTGATCTACCGTGTGCCCCACCGTCGGACCAGAGGAGGCGCTGTGGCGCGGGACCCGGACACGATCCAGCGCGAGATCGAGCGGAGCAGGGACGCCCTCGCCGCGAGCCTCGACGTGCTGAGCGCGCGCGTGAACCCAAAGAAGCTCGCGGACGACGGCCGACAGGCGGCCGCGGCGAAGCTCGCCGACCCGAAGATCAAGTACGCCCTGTACGCGGTCGGCGCGCTGGTGGCCGTCGCGCTCGTGCGCAGCATCTTCCGCTAGCCGGTCCCGTCGGAGCCGTAGTGCTGGAGACAGCAGTACGGCTCCGACGCGGACTCAGTTGACCCGTGTCTCCGGGTCCAGCCGGCTGCGCAGGCGGTCCAGGGTCTGTGTGAGCAGCCGGGAGACGTGCATCTGCGAGATGCCGACCTCCTGGGCGATCTGCGTCTGCGTCATGTTCCCGAAGAACCGCAGCAGCAGGATCGTGCGCTCGCGCGGCGCGAGCTCGGCCAGCACGGGGCGCAGGGCCTGACGGAAGTCGACCCTGTTCATCTCGGCGTCGGCCTCGCCGACCAGCTCACCGACCGTCGCGCTGCCCTGCTCCGACGAGAGCATCTCGTCGAGCGACGAGCTGCGGTAGGCCTCCGAGGCCTCCAGCCCCTCCAGCACCTCGGACACCGGCAGGCCGAGCCGCTCGGCGATCTCCGTGGGTTTCGGTGCGCGCCCGAGGCTCTGCGACAGCTCCGAGACCACCCCGTTGATCGAGACGTGCAGGTCCTTGAGCCGCCGCGGAACGCGCATCGACCAGCCGAGGTCGCGGAAGTGCCTGCGCACCTCGCCGCTGATGGTGGGCACCGCGAAGGAGAAGAAGTCGCTGCCGCGCTCCGGGGAGAACCGGTCGACGGCGTTGATCAGCCCGACCGTCGCGACCTGGACGAGGTCGTCCAACGGCTCACCGCGGTTGGAGAAGCGGCGCGCGATGTGTTGGGCGACGGGCAGGAAACCGGTGACCAGCTCGGCGCGCAGGGCGTCGCGACGCGGGTCGCCCGCATCTGTGGAGGCGTACTCCTCCAGCAGGGGGATGAGGTGTCCGTACTCCGGGTCCGCCCTCGTCACCGCGGCACGTCGCCGGCGCTCTTGTCCAGCCTGATGCCGACGGTGGCCCGCCGACCCTCGGTAGCGGCCTCGTGGAGCACCTCGACCTCGTCCGCCAGGGTCTGCAGGACCCGCCAGCCGAACGTGTCCGTCGAGAGGACGGTGTCCGCCTTGGCCGCCTCGACCTCGGCGTGCACCCGGATGCGTTCGGGCCGGACGAGGAAGCGGCACTGCAGGACGGAGGTCGGCTCCGCGGCGTCGACGAGGGTGGCGCACGCCTCGTCCACGGCCATCCGCAGATCCGAGATCGCGTCGAGGTCGAAGTCGGCCCGCGCTGCGAGGTCGGAGGCCACGGCGCGGATGGTCGGGATCAGCGCGGCGGTCGCCGACGTCCGGACCTCCACGGTGGACATCCCGTCGAGCGTTTCGGCGTCGGACACGCTGGCAGCTCTCCTTCGGGTCGTACGAGGGTCTGTACTGGTCATCTTCCTACTTCCCCGGAGGGCGGAGCAACGCCCGGAGGCGGTGCGACGTCAAGAGCTGCGGCGGCGAGAGCGGAGGCGACGTCGTCGAAGGTGTCGAACAGTGCGTCCGCCCCGGTCACCTGGAGGGGACGGGTGACGGCACGGGAGGCGGCGACCAGCCGCAACCGCGCGCCGAACCCGGCCACGCGCCGGGCACCGCCGATGAGCACGGCCAGCCCGCTGGAGGCGAGGAAGGTGACGCCGCTCAGGTCGACGACGACGCCGGAACCCTCGGAACGTGCGGCGTCCAGCGCCTCGTCCAGCCCGGCCTGCAGGCGGGCGGCGGTGAGCGTGTCGATCTCCCCGTCCACCTCGAGCAGGACGCTGCCGGCTCGAGGGCGTGATACCTGCGTGTCCAGCGGCAGGCCCACCCCGAAGGGCTCGGGCGTGACGGCTTCGGACACGACGGACACCTCCGGGGGCTCGGGCGGGACGGAAGTCGACCCCACCGCGCAGCGGGCCCACCCGCTCCGCCGCGACGCACCCTACCGGCGCGCCGGTGCCGACGGCTGCGGGGGCAATGAACACGTGATAACGGAGGCCCGACCCGTGATCATGCGCGCGCAGGCGACAGGCCACACATTAGGCTGATCCGGTGCTGGGTCGACGGTCGGTCGGAGCATCCCCCATGGAGGCGCCGGGGATGCCGCAGGTGCTGCACGACGCGCCCGCCGCCGTGCTCGTCATCGACCTGGACCGGCAACAGGTGGTCTACGCCAACGCCGCTGCCATCGCGCTGACCGGCGAGCGGGTGGGGCTGCCGGTCGACGTCGACGTGTGGAGCGACGCCGCGGGCCTCACCGACCTCGGCGGCCGGCCGATGAGCAGGACGACGTCACCGTTGTCGCTCGTCGCGGGCGGCGTCCCCGTGGCGGGCGAGCCGGTGGCGGTGCACGACTCGGCCCGGCGCGGTTCGACGCTCAGCCAGGCAGACCGCCGGGCCGGTGAGGGACGGCTGCTGTGGGTCACCGGCTTCACCCTCTCGACCGGTACGGAGTACGACGGCCCGCAGTCGCGCGCGATGGTCGTGTTCCAGCAGCTCTCGGGCACCGAGCTCGCCGACCAGCGGCGGCTGGCCCTGCTGCGCGACCGCGCGGTGATCGCCACGGAGATGTCGTTCACCATCACCGATCCGCGGCTGCCCGACCATCCGCTGGTGTGGGTAAACCCGTCGTTCACCCGCCTCACCGGCTACCGGCTCGACGAGGTCGTCGGCCGCAACTGCCGGCTCCTGCAGGGCCCCAACACGGACCCGGCGGCGATCCGGCGGATCGGCGAGGCACTGCGCCGCGGCGAGCCGGTCACCGAGGTCCTGCTGAACTACCGGCGCGACGGCACCGCCTTTTGGAACCAGGTGTCGATCTCACCCGTGACCGACGGGACGGGCGCGGTGGTCAACTTCGTCGGCGTCCAGAACGACGTCACCGAGCGCGTGATGGTCGAGCAGGAGCGCCGCAGCGCGCTGGCCGAGGCGGAGGAGTCGCGCGCCCAGCTGCGACTGCTCGCCGAGGCGACCACGCAGATGACCGGGGCGCTCGACGTCGCCGACGCCTGCGCCCGGCTCGCGCGGATCGCGGTGCCCGCCCTGGCCGACCTGTGCGCGGTCGACCTGGTCGACCAACCCGGCCGGGTGCCCAGCCGCCGCGTCGCCATCGCCGCCCGGGACTCCGCGGACGAGGGGCTCCTGCGCGAGCTCGGCGCCGTGCGCACCTACGCCCCGGGCACAGGTAGCGACACCGGCCGGGTGCTCGACGGCGGCGCCCCGGTGCTGATCCCGGAGCTGCCCGAGCGCGGCGCGGAGCGCTATCCGGACGACCCCGCCGCCGCGGCGTTGTTCGCGCGGCTGCGGCTGCGGTCGGCGATGGTCGTGCCCGTACGGGCACGCGGGCGCGTGCTCGGCGCGCTGACGCTGCTCACCCAGCACCCCTACGGCCGCCGCTACGGCCCGCGCGACGTGCACCTGGCCGCGGATCTCGCCGGGCGGGCCGGGCTGGCCGTCGACAACGCCCGGCTGTACGAGACCGAGCACGCCGCCGCGGTGACCCTGCAGCGCACCCTGCTGCCGGCTGTCCCGGACGTCGCCGGCCTGCAGATCGCCGCCCGCTACCTGGTCGGCGTGGACGGCAACCAGGTCGGCGGCGACTGGTACGACGTGCTGCAGCTGCCCGACGGAGCGGTCGGCATCGCGGTCGGTGACGTCGTCGGGCACGACCTGCGTGCCGCGGCGGCGATGGGGCAGTTGCGCGGCGTCGTGCGCTCCTACGCCTGGGGCGGCGACCAGCCCGGCTCCGTGCTCGACCGCTGCGACCAGCTCGTGCAGGGGCTCGAGATGGCGGCGATGGCGACTGCGGTCTACGCGCGGCTCGAACCGCCGGATCCCGACGGGACCCGGACGCTGCACTACGCGAACGCGGGGCACCCCACGCCGCTGCTGCTCACGCCCCGAGGCGAGCTTGTGCGGCTCGACGGGCACCACTCGCCGATGATCGGTGTCGTGCCCATCGCGGACGGTGCTCCGGGTCGCGGGGCCGCGAGCGTCCGGTGCCCGCCGGGCTCGTTGCTGCTGCTCTACACCGACGGGCTGACCGACGTCGCGGGCCACGACGCTGACGTCCGCACCGAACTCCTGGAGCGCACGGTCGCGGCGGTGCCTCCGGGCTCCGACGCCGGGACCGTCGTCGACGACGTCCTCGCCGCCTGCCTCCCGGAACCGTTACGGGACGACGTCGCGCTGCTCGCCGTCCGGCTGAACCCCTGACGCGGGCGGATCCCGCGGACCGCTCACGGATCACTTCCGCCCGTTCGGCGTACTGGTGAGGTATAGGGCCACTTCCACTGCGCGGAATGCGCTTGGCTGTGCCGACCCGCGGAGTCAGGCGTCAAGGGGGACGAGATGGTCGCGGTTTCGGAGACCGGCCTCGTCCTGCCCGTGGACATCCCGAGACCCACCGACGGCGAGTCCGCCGACGAGGGGCGGCGCGTCGTCGCCATCGCCGTCAGCCCGATGGAGCTGCTGCGGCCCGGCTCGGATCTCCTGAACGTGGTCCGCGACGCCGGCTACGTCGATCTGCTGTTGGTGTGCGAGGACGAGCCCGTCTCCGACCCCAGCCCGGTGTGCGTGCTGGGTGGCGGCTCCCTGACCACGTCCGCCGACGACGACCTCGACGACTCCGACGACGACATGGACGACGTCGACGACGTGCGTGCCGCCGTCGCGCAGCTCGGGATCGACGAGCTGCACGTGCACCGGCTCGGCCTGCGCCTGCCACTGGGGGGAGCGGTGGACGGCGACCTCGTCGCGGCGCTGAGCGAGCTTGTCGGGTTCGATCCGGAGCCGGGCGTCCAGTGCCTGGCCCCCGTGCCGCTGCCGAGCGACCCGGCCCGGGCGGCGGTCGAGCGGGCCGTCTGGCAGATCGCGCAGGTCTACAGCCTGCCGGTGCAGCGCTACCGGTGCCTGGAGCTGTCGGTCGTCGACGACTGAGCCGACCCGCCCTGCCCGACGAGACCGGCCTCACGCGTCGGGCGGGGGACGCAGGGGTACCCGACTCTTGACAGGGCGGCAGCGGAATCTGCAGTCCCGCTGCCGCAAGGTCGGTATCGAAGGAGAGTTACCCCTGATGGCTCGTCCCATCCCCAGCCCGCTCGAGGACCACGCCCGCGACATCACCGGCACGGCCCTGCAGGCCACCCTGGTCGACCTGGTCGACCTGTCGCTGGTGGCCAAGCAGGCCCACTGGAACCTCGTCGGGCGTCAGTTCCACGATGTGCACCTGCACCTCGACGAGCTCGTCGAGACCGCACGGAAGTACTCCGACCAGGTCGCCGAGCGCGCCGCCGCGATCGGTGTGTCGCCGGACGGCCGCGCCGCCACGATCACGGCCGACTCCCGTGTACCGGACATCGAGTCCGGCTGGCTCAAGGACCGCGACGTGATCCGCACGGCCTACGAGGCGCTCGACGCGACCGTGAAGGGCCTGCGGCCGCGCATCGAGGAGGTCGAGAAGGCCGACCTCGTGACGCAGGACCTGTTCATCGAGATCACCGGTGTTCTCGAGGAGCAGCGGTGGATGTGGCAGGCGCAGAACGTCGGCTACGACACGGACCAGCCGGCAGGCTGACCGGATCGCCGGACGCGACAAAGGGCCGGTCCCCGCACGGGGGACCGGCCCTTGTGTGTCGTGTGGTGGACCGCGCGGCGGTCAGCTGACGGCGGACAGCCCCCGCCGCTCGAGGATGATGCGCCGCTCGGCCTCGGCGAGGCCACCCCAGACGCCGAAGGGCTCGCGGGTCTGCAGCGCGAACTCCCGGCACATGTCCATCACCGGGCAGCGGTGGCAGACCTCCTTCGCTCGGGCGGTGCGCCGCGACCGCGACGGGTTGCGCTCGCCGTCCGGGTGGAAGAACACCCCGCTGTCCATCCCGCGGCAGGCCCCGAGGCGCTGCCACTGCCATGCGTGATCCATCGGTCCGGGGAGCCGGGAAACGTCGCTCATGTCGCGATCCACCTCGCTGATGTCCGTGAGCCCGAGTCGTTCCGGGCGATCGCGGTCGACTTCCCACCTCCGCAGGAGGACAAACTCCCCCTCCGCCTGCCGGATGTGCCGGGGCACCACCCGACTGCCGCATGGTGGCCACTCGCCGTGGAGGAACGAGCCGGCAGTCGGTCTCGTCGGGTGACGGCGCGGCAAGATTCGGCAGGTTGCGGGGGTGATCGTCCACATCGGGCACTGGACGGCAGAAAACGGTTGCACCAGCGCAATATCCGACGTGTGTGACCTACATCACGGTGTCTCAGGTGGCGGCGAGCGCCTCGTCGAGCGTGGGGTGGATGTCGAAGAGCGGCACGAGGCCGGCGATCGTGAGCGGGCGCAGCACCCGGCGGGCCGTGCAGGCCAACCGGAGCTCGACGCCTGCGGCGTGCGCCGCCTCCCGCACCTCGATGAGCACCGCCAGGCCGCTGGTGCCGAGGAACGTCACGCCGTCCATGCCGAGCACCACCAGCTCGACGTTCGACGACGGCTCGAACTGCTCGAGCACGGCGGCCCGCAGCTGTGGGGACGTGAGCATGTCGACCTCGCCGCCGACCTCGATCACAATCTGGCTCGGCGTGGGCCGGTGCGAGGACAGCGTGATCTGGTCGTCGGCATCGCCGCTCCGCCGGGAAGCAGGCGGATCGGCAGGCGAGTTCGGGCGCGTGTCGGACATCACGGGTCACCGTAGAGCGCCCACGCTGCGGCTGCCACCGGGGGGTCACCTCGGTCCGCCTGTCGCACTGGGTGATCGCCGAACGGAGCTACCGAACGCGCCGATCGGCGGTCACCGGGGCCGGCCGGACGAGGCGGTGGCCGCCGTCGGCCGTGCGCTCCGTGCGGCCGCTGCGGGCCAGCAGCTCCAGCAGCGGGACGGCGACCCGGCGCGTCGTGCCCAGGGCTTGCCGGGCGGCGCTGAGGCTGAACTCGGGACCGAGCGTGCCGAGCACCGCGACGGCACGGTCGTCCGCGCCCGGCAGCAGGACCACGCCGTCGGCGACGCGCAGCAGCTCGCCGCTGCGAACGAGCGAGGCGAGCTGCCGGGGGCCCAGGCCCAGAGCGGCCAGCCGGGCGGCCTCGGGTGCGTCGAACGGGCGCTGCTGCAGGTCCGCGCGCAGCTCCTCCAGAGCAGCGCGCACGGCGGCAGGCAGTCCGGCGCCGGTGAGTGCGGCCACCCGGCCGTCGCGCAGCGTGAGCGCCTCGGTGGATCGCCCGTCGCCGCCGTGCCTCAGCACCACCTCGACCAGCCGCGCATCCGGCAGGTCGAGCGCCCTCCGCGCCGCCTCCAGCGGCAGCCCCGGGTCGAGCGGGTCCGCGGCGTCGTGCGCGGCCACCGCGGCCGCCAGACGCCCTCCCAGGACCGTCGCCAGCCCGGGATCGAGCAGGTGGCCGCCCGCACCCGGAGCCCGCAGCGCGTCGACCTGCTCCGCAGGCACGCCCATCGCCACGAGGTCGGCGCGCCGCACCACGCCGCGGCGACGCAGTTCGCCGGCGGCGTCCGGGCCGTGCACGTCGGCCAACTCGGCCGCCCGCCGGGTCGCAGCACCCCGCCGGCGCAGCAGCCGGGGCGCGACGTCGAGCACCGTGAGGCCCGCCGTCACCCGGCGCCGGCCCGGGTCGCGCAGCACGGCCCGGTCACCAATTCGCAGCGGCACCGGATGCCGCAGCCGCAGCCGGACGACGTCGTCGCCCAGCGGCCGCACGCGGGCGGCCACCGCCGCCGACCCCACGTGCAGTGTCAGCTGCTCGGGCAGCTCGGCGAGGTCCGGCGCCGCCCCGCGGACGCCCGACAGCCGCGCGTCCAGCTCCGCGGTCGGCAGCCAGGCGCCGGGGGTGAGCAGGACGTCGCCCCGCACCACCGCCTCGCGTGGGACGCCCCGCAGGTTCAGCGCGACGCGGGCCACCCCGCTGACCCGCTCGTGCGGCTGCCCGAGGCTCTGCAGCGCGCGCACCGTCACCCGGCGCGGCGGGTGGTCGGCGCCGTGCACCTCGAGCTCGTCGTCCACCCGCAGCCGGCCCGCGGGCAACGTCCCGGTGACCACCGTTCCGGCGCCGCGGATCGTGAACGCGCGGTCCACCCACAGCCGCACGTCGGCACGGGGGTCGGGAACGGGCAGCGCGGCGGCGAGATCGTCGAGGGCGACCCGCAGGTCGTCCATCCCGGCGCCGGTGGCGGCCGAGACGCAGACGGCGGGGATGTCGGCGAGCGGCGTCCCCGCGAGGTGGGCGCGGGCCTCGTCGCGGGCCAGGTCGGGTTCGAGGAGGTCGCCGCGGGTCACGACGAGCAGCCCGTGGCGGACACCGAGCGCGGCCAGCGCGTCGGCGTGCTCGGCCGACTGGGGCATCCAGCCCTCGTCCGCGGCGACGACGAGCAGCACCGCAGGCACCGGGCCGACGCCCGCGAGCATCGTCGTGACGAACCGCTCGTGCCCCGGGACGTCGACGAACGCGACCTCGGCGCCCGAGGGCAACGTCGTCCAGGCGAACCCGAGGTCGATCGTCATGCCCCGGCGGCGCTCCTCGGCCCACCGGTCGGGCTCCATCCCCGTCAGGGCCCGGACCAGGGTCGACTTGCCGTGGTCGACGTGCCCCGCGGTCGCTACGACCTGCATGTGAGCACGGCTGCGGCCAGCGTGTCGTCGGCCTCGGCCGGCAGCGCCCGCAGGTCGAGCAGGCAGCGCCCGCGTTCGAGACGGCCCAGCACCGCGGGCTCGCCCGCCCGCAGCGCCGCCGCGAAGGACTCGGGCAGCGCGACGGCGGCGCTCGGCAACGCGACGCCGGGCGCACCGCCCCCGCCGACCGTGGCGTCGGTCTCGACCGCCTCCGCGGGGACGCCGCTGCGGCGCAGGAGTTCCGCCAGCCGCGACGCCCGGGCGTGCAGCGCCGCAGGAGCGACGTCGAGGCCCTCTCGTACCGGCGTGGCCGGACCGCGCAGAGTGGCCTCCATCGCCGCGAGGGTCAGCTTGTCGACCCGCAGTGCGCGGGCGAGCGGGTGCCGGCGCAGGCGCCCGACCAGCTCCGCACCGTCGCCGGGCGCCCCGAGGAGCAGCCCCGCCTGAGGGCCGCCGAGGAGCTTGTCGCCCGAGGCCGTGACGAGGGTGGCGCCGTGGGTCAGCGCGGTGGTCGCGTCCGGCTCGTCGGGCAGCAGGGGATGGGGTGCGAGCAGCCCGGACCCGATGTCGACCACGAGCGGCACGCCGAGCCCGCCCAGCTCCCGCACCTCGACGGACCGGGTGAAGCCGGTGACGACGAAGTTCGAGGGGTGCACCTTGAGCACGAACGCGGTGTCCGGGCCGACGGCGTCGGCGTAGTCGGCGGGCGTGACTCGGTTCGTGGTGCCGACCTCGCGCAGCCGGGCGCCGGTGGCCGTGAGCAGGTCCGGGATGCGGAACCCGTCGCCGATCTCGACCAGCTCGCCGCGGGCGATGACGATCTCCCGCCCGCCGCAGGCCAGCGCGGTGGCGACGAGGGCGAGTGCGGCGGCGCCGTTGTTGACCAGGTGCGCGGCACCGGCGGAGGGAACGGCGGCGAGCAGCGCGTCGACCGCACCCCGGCCGCGGGGGCCGCGGCCTCCGGTGGCCAGGTCCAGTTCGACGTCGCAGGTGCCGGCGGCGACGTCGAGCGCCCGTCGCGCGGCGGGGGAGAGCGGTGCGCGGCCGAGGTTGGTGTGCAGCAGGACGCCGGTGGCGTTGAGCACCGGGCGCAGGGTGGCGGCGATGTCCGGCAGCGCGTCGAGCACGGCGTCGACGACGGCCTCGGGGGCGATCTCCCCGCTCCGGACCCGGTCCTGCGCCGCGCCGACCGCCTCCTTCACCAGGGGACGGCCCAGTTGCGCGACGGCGATCGCGATCTGGGGCTCGGCCAGCACGGCGTCGGTGCGGGGCACCCGACGCCGCGGGTCGGACGCGAGGGTCACGGAACGAGGGTACGGCCGCGTCCGGCGGTGAGCGCCCTGGCCGTCCGCCGGTCCGACGTAGGCTCGGCCGGTGACCGCTGCCGCTGTGTCGGATCCTTCTCGGGAAACCCGCCGCCTCACCGAGTTCAGTCACGGCGCCGGATGCGCCTGCAAGCTCGCCCCCGGTCTGCTCGCGGACGTCCTGACCACCCTCGCCCCGCCGAACGCCCCGGAGCTCCTCGTCGGCACCGAGACCGGCGACGACGCCGCGGTCTGGCGGCTCGACGCCGACCGTGCGCTGGTGGCCAGCACCGACTTCTTCACCCCGCTCGTCGACGACGCGCGCACCTGGGGCCGCATCGCGGCGCAGAACGCGGCGTCCGACATCTACGCGATGGGCGGGCGGCCGTTGTTCGCGCTGAACCTCGTCGCCTGGCCCTCGTCGGAGCTGCCGACCTCCCTGCTCGCCGAGGTGCTCGCCGGCGGGTCGGAGATCGCGGCCGAGGGCGGGTTCGCCGTGGTCGGCGGGCACAGCGTGGACGATCCGGAGCCCAAGTACGGGCTCGCGGTCGTCGGCGAGGTCCACCCGGACCGGGTGCTGACCAACAGGGGACTGCGCGAGGGCGACGCTCTGGTGCTCACCAAGCCGCTGGGGATCGGGATCACCACCACGGCGATCAAGGCGGGCGTCGCTCCCGACGAGCTGGTCGAGCGCGCGGTGGCGTCGATGACGGCGAGCAACGCGGCGGCGGCGCGGGCCGCGGTCGCCGCAGGGGCGACCGGGTGCACGGACGTGACCGGCTTCGGGTTGCTCGGGCACCTGATGAAGATGGCCGCGGCGTCGGGCGTCGACGCGGTGGTGGACGTCGCGGCCGTGCCGGTGCTGCCCGGGGTCCGGGAGCTGGCCGAGTCGGGGATCCTGCCGGGCGGCAGCCGCCGCAACCGCGACTGGGTGGCGCCGAACGTCGATGCCGGCGGGTTCGGTGAGCTCGACGTGCTGCTGCTCGCCGACGCCCAGACCTCGGGCGGCCTGCTCTTCGGCGCCGACCCGGAGCGGGCGCGGGCGGCGGTGGCGGAGCTGGCCGCAGCCGGGGTGTCCGCGGCGGTGATCGGCGAGGTGCGGGCCGGGACGGGGCGGATCACGCTGCGCTGATCGCACTGCGCTGATCCCTGGGCAGGCAGCGGTCAGGCGCCGGGCCGGCCGAGCCGGGCGTCCGGCACCTGGCGGCCCTCGATCCGCGCGGCCGTCGTCAGCAGCGCGAGCTCGTCGCCCGGCCGTCCGACCAGCTGCACCGCGACGGCATGGCCCGACACGAGCACCGGGACCACCACGGCCGGCAGCCCTGCGAGGTTCCAGGCCTGGGTGTACGGCACGCGAGCCGCGGAGGTCAGCATCGTCGACAGGTAGCCGCGGTGGCGCATGGCTCCCGCCCTGACCGGCGGGCCGGCCACCGCCGGGGTGAGCAGCACGTCGTGACGGCCCGCGTCGAACCACGCAAGGACCCGCTCGCGCCACGCCGCCGCCGTCGCGGGGCGCGGGCCGCCGAGGCGCAGCACCCCCCGGCCGTGGCGCACGACCGTCGCGGTGCGCGGCTCCACGAGGCCCAGGTCGAGGTCGAGGTCGGCGGCTTCCCGCGCGACACCGGCCTGCCAGCGCACCGACCAGTGCGACGCCACGGATCCGGAGTACGGCGGGTCCGCGGCCGCCAGCACCGCTCCACCCTCACGCAGCAGCACGGCCGCGCCGACGGTCGCCAGCCGGTTCTCCGCCCCCAGCTCGGCGAGCGGCGACGGGCTGCGCAGCGAGACGGCCACCTGGGTGAGCGCCCCGCCCGTCTCGACGGCGTCCCGGGCCGCCACGGCGTCCCGGCCCGCCAGCACCGCGAACATCACCGCCGCGTCGACGGCCGTGCGGGCGAGCGGGCCGGCGGCGCTGAGCCCGAACCAGTGCTCGTCCGCGCCGCCGGGCAGCGGCAGCTCGCCGGATCCGGGCTTGAGACCGACCAGGCCGCAGTAGGCCGCCGGGACGCGGATCGAGCCGCCGCCGTCCGTCCCCAGTGCGAGGGCCGCCATGCCCGCGGCGACCGCGGCGGCACTGCCGCCGCTGGAACCTCCGGGGTCCCGGGCGGGGTTGCGGGGATTGCGCGTGACCCCCAGCGCCGACTGCGTGAAACCCCACAGCGCCAGCTCGGGCATGCGGGTCTTGCCGACGACCACCGCCCCGGCCCGCCGGAGCCGCTTGACCAGCTCGTCGTCGCGGCGCGCCGGCGCGGTCGAGGTGGCCGCGGAGCCGTGGCGCGTGGGATGCCCGGCGACGCGCACGTTGTCCTTCACCGCGATCGGGACGCCCGCGAGCGGCAGGGCGAACCGGTCCGGGCGTCCGTCCACCGCGGCGGCCTCGGCGAGCATCCGCTCCGCGTCGACGGCCTGGAAGGCTCCGAGCTCCGGATCGCGGGCACCGATCCGCGCCAGGTGCGCACGGGCGACCTCGACGGCGGTCGTGGTTCCGCCGCGCACCCGTGCGGCGATCTCGCCCGCGGTGCACCTCAGGACGTCGGAGTGATCGACCAGGGCACCGGTGGACACGGGCCTCAGCGTGCCATCGTCACCGGCCGCAACCGGGGCGACCCGCCGATCACCTGATAGGGCTAGGCCGAGGACGCGAGTGCCTGCGGCACTCCGTCGGCGACGTCGAAGAGCGTCAGCAGGCCGGTGGCCTCGAGCGCGCGCGTGACGATCCGCGACCCGCACACCAGCCGCAGGGTGTGGCCGCGGGCGTCCGCGGCGTCCTTGGCCGCCACGAGCACTGCCAGCCCGGCCGAGCCGAGGAACGTGACGTCCGACAGGTCGAGCACCAGCAACGAGACGGCCGGGATGTGCTCGTCCAACTGGGCGCGCAACACGGGTGCGGTCAACGTGTCGATCTCGCCGACGACGTGCACGACGGTGGCGTCGTCGCCATGCCTCACGACATCGAAACGGACGACCTCACCGACCTCGCCGTCCTGGTCGGTCGGATCGGCAGGTGCCTCGCTGTTCATGCGCACCGGGCTCCTCGACGGTCCTGCGGATTCGTGATCAACGGCCTGGGGTGACCGCGGCGTTCACCCTACGACCGGTGTCCGGGCCGGGCAACAACGCCCCCCTCGCCGAGTTTTGCGCTGGTGAAGGGGGTGATGCCGCGGTCCGGCCGGGCATCCGGCCGCAGCAGCCGACCGGCGGGAGAAGCGCGGCGGAGCCACAAGAGGCCGATCGCGACCACCGAGCGGAGGTCGCGCCGACGGGTGCGGCGACGGCGTCGGGCTGTTGCCCGCCGTCCCGTCGATCATCAAGACTGCGGGCGCCCGATCCGAGCAGGAGGCGCCCCCGTGACCGGTCCCCATCCGCTGGACCCGCTGACCGCCGACGAGATCCGCCAGGTCGCCGCGCTCCTGCAGCGCGAGCGTGGCGTCGCCCGCCCGCAGTGGCGGATCGCCGCCATCGAGCTGCGCGAGCCGGCAAAGGAGGTGGTGCGCGGGCACGAGCCCGGTGATCCGGTCGAGCGCCGGGCGCGGGCGATCGTGTGGGACACCTCCGACGGGCTCGCGTACGTCGCGGAACTGTCCCTCGGGAATTCGAGAGGGTCCGACGACACACTGCTCGCATGGGAAGCCCAGCCGGACCGCCAGCCCAACGCGACGGTCGACGAGTGGCACGAGTGCGACGAGGCCATGCGTCGGCATCCCGACGTGATCGCGGCCCTGGCCGAGCGCGGGATCGACGACCCGTCGCTGACCCTGGTCGACGTCTGGACCTACGGCGCCAGCCTGATCCCCGAGCCCTTCGCGGGCCGCCGGATCGGCTGGTGCGACGTGTGGCTGCGCGCGGCCCCGGGCGCGAACCCGTACGCACACCCGGTGGCCGGGCTCAAGTTCGTCGTCGACATGAACACGATGGAGCTGCTCGAGATCCAGGACGGCCCGGACCTCGGGTTCCCGCCGGTGATGGGCGAGTACGACCCCGCCCACATCCCGGACTACGCCCCCCGCACCACCCGTCGGCCCCTGGAGGTCGTGCAGCCCGAAGGCGTGTCGTTCACCCTCGACGGCCATGCGCTCGCCTGGGAGAACTGGCGCATGCGGCTGGGCTTCACCTACCGCGAGGGCCTGGTCCTGCACGAGGTGGGCTGGGACGACGGGTCCACCGTTCGCCCGATCGCGCACCGGTTGTCCTTCGCGGAGATGGTGGTGCCCTACCGCGACCCGAGCCCCGAGCACGCGAACCGGACGGCGTTCGACGTCGGCGAGTGGGGCCTGGGCTTCATGACCACGTCGCTGGAGCTGGGCTGCGACTGCCTCGGCGAGATCACCTACGTCGACGCCGTGCTGCACGACTCCGCCGGGGAGCCGCAGGTGATCCGCAACGCGATCTGCCTGCACGAGGAGGACGACGGCGTCGCATGGAAGCACGTCGACGGGCTCGTCGGGGCCCAGGTCCGCCGCCGCCGACGGATGGTGGTGAGCAGCCACGTCACCGTCGCGAACTACGAGTACCTCGTCTACTGGCGGTTCTACGAAGATGGCACGATCGAATGCGAGGTGCGCGCCACCGGGATCATGGTCACCACGCCGTTCCGCGAGGGCGAGGCCCCGCCGTACGGGACGGTCGTCGATGCCCGCACCTACGCGCCGATCCACCAGCACTTCATCGTCGCCCGCCTCGACATGGACGTCGACGGCGAGGCGAACACCGTGGTGGCGACCGAGACGGTGCAGCCGCCGATCGGCCCGGACAACCCCTACGGCCTCGCGCTCACCCAGGCCTCGGACCCGCTGACCACCGAGGGAGGGTTCGACCCGAACTGGGCCACCCAGCGCGCGTGGAAGATCACGAGCAGCACCCGGCGCAACGCCCACGGCACGCCCACGGCCTACAAGCTGGCGCCGTCCGGGGCGTTCCCGGCGATGCTCGACCCCTCGTCGCCCGTGTTCGAGCGGGCCCAGGTCATCGGGCACACGCTGTGGGTCACGCCCTTCCACCCGGAGGAGCGCTGGCCCTGCGGGGAGTTCGTCAACCAGTCGGCGTACGACGAGGGCCTCGCGGTGTGGACGCAGGCGCAGCGGTCGATCGAGGACACCGACGTCGTGCTCTGGTACGTCTTCGGCATCCACCACGTGCCGCGGGTGGAGGACTGGCCGGTGATGCCGGTCGACGTCGTGTCGTTCCGCCTCACCCCGGCCGGGTTCTTCGACCGCAACCCCGCGCTGGACGTCGCTCCGCAGGCGGGGCACGGGTCGGGGCACGAGGGGAAGGGGCACTGCTCCTGATGGCCCGCTACGGCCCTCAGTTCGGCCCGGACATCACGTTCCTCGGTGTGCCCCGCTGCACGTGGGACGAGCCGGAGACGTACGCCGGCGCGGACGTCGTGATCCTCGGCGCGCCCTTCGACGGCGGCACCTCGCACCGGCCGGGCACCCGGTTCGGGCCGCAGCACATCCGCCAGACCTGCTACCTGCCCCACGACGGGTCGCGCCCGTCGCTCGCGCTGCGCGTCGACGGGTTGTCGGGTGACCTGACCGTCTACGACGCGGGCGACGTCGAGATGTTCTCCGGCGACGCCGAGCGCTCGGTGCGCGACCTGCAGCGCGCCGTCCACACCGTCACGGCGGCAGGCGCGGTGCCGCTGGTGCTGGGCGGCGACCACACGGTCGCCTGGCCGGACGCCGCCGGGGTCGCCCAGCATCTGGGGCAGGGCCGCGTCTCCATGATCCACTTCGACGCGCACGCCGACACGGGCGACGTCGAGTTCGGGTCGCTGGTCGGGCACGGCCAGCCGATGCGGCGGCTGATCGAGTCGGGAGCGCTGCGCGGCGACCGGTTCCTGCAGATCGGGCTGCGCGGCTACTGGCCGGGGCCCGAGACGCTTGCCTGGATGGCCGCGCAGAGGATGCGCAGCTATGAGATGACCGAGATCGTCGCCCGCGGTCTCGACGAGTGCCTGACCGAGGCGTTCGTGACGGCGACGGACGACTGCGACGGCGTCTTCCTGTCGGTCGACATCGACGTCTGCGACCCGGGCCACGCCCCGGGCACCGGCACGCCCGAACCGGGCGGGCTCACCGCGCGCCAGCTCCTCGACGCCGTGCGCCGGATCGCCTACGACCTGCCGGTCGTCGGCGTGGACGTCGTCGAGGTCTCGCCGCCCTACGACCACGCCGACATCACCTCGGCCCTGGCGAACCGCGTGGTGCTCGAGGTGCTGTCGGGGATGGCCCGGCGCCGCCGCGACGCGGCGGACGGAACCACCTGGGACCCGCTGCAGCCGCTGCTCAACGGTCGCTGAGCGCCCTGGCGGTCCGGATACTGGAGGCATGGAGGAGGCACGCCGCCGTCGGTGGTACGCGGACGGCTACTGTGACCGATCCGACCACGACGCGTCCGCCCCGCACTCCGTGCGAGGCGGCCGCCCCGCGTCGGATCAAACCGGGCACGAGACGCTCGTCGAACGGCAGATCCGCCTGGCCCACGAGCGCGGCGACTTCGACGACCTGCCGGGCAAGGGCAAACCACTCCCCGGCCTCGACGGGCCGGACGACGAGGACTGGTGGGTCAAGGGTTACCTGCGCCGGGAGGGGCTCTCGTCCGAGCCCCTGCTGCCCACCCCGCTGCAGCTGCGGCGGGAGATCGAGCGGCTGCCCGACACCCTGTCGGGCCTGCCGGACGAGCAGGCCGTGCGCGGGGTCGTCCGCGAGCTCAACCGGCGGATCGCGGAGTGGGTGCGCGCGCCGGTCGGGCCTGCGGTACCGGTGGGGCCGGTGGACGTCGACGCCGTCGTGGCCCGCTGGCACGCGGACCGCGCCGCCGTAGCGGACCGGCGGGCCGCCGAGCGCCGTGCCGCGGACGCCGCCGCCCGCGCCGACCGTCCCCGGCGCCGCTGGTGGCGGTGGTGAGGTCCGCTCAGCCGCCCTCGCGCATCTCCCACGGCGAGCCGTACTCCGTGAGCAGATCCAGGAACGGCACCGCGTCGAACGCCTCCGGGCCCAGCACGCCCGTCCCCGACCACGCGCCCGTCGCCAGCAGCTCCAGCGCGACGACGGGGTTGATCGCCGTCTGCCACACCACCGCCTGGCAGCCGTACTCGCGCATCGACCACGCGTTGTCGACCACGTGGTAGAGGTAGACCTCCCGCGGCTCGCCGTCCTTCCCGACGCCGCGCGCCCACAGCCCGGCGCAGGTCTTGCCGGTCATCGCCGCGCCGAGCGTCGCGGGGTCGGGCAGGCAGGCCGCCACCACCTCGCGCGGTGACACCCACGCGTCGCCGACCCGCACCGGCACCGTCGACGACAGCCCCAGCTGGTGCAGCGTCCGCAGCGTCGCGATCACCGACGAGCCGAGCCCGTACTTGAAGGTCACCCGCTCGCGCACGTCCACCCACCGCGGCATCAGGAGCACCTCCTCGTGCTCGACGTTGACGCACTCCAGCGGGCCGATGCCGGCCGGGAAGTCGAACACCTCGGGCTCGCTGAACGGCGGCGTCGTGAACCAGCCGCGCTCGCGCTCCCACACCACCGGCGGGTTGAGGCACTCCTCGATGAGCGTCCAGATCGAGAACGGCGGCGCGAACTCGTGGCCCTCCACCTGCAGGTCCGCACCGTCGCGCACGCCCAGCTCGTCGATCCGGGAGAACAGGTGGTCCGCGGCGTAGCGGGCGAAGACGTCCGACAGCCCCGGTTCGACGCCGATGCCGACCAGCGCGAGCCCACCGGCCTCGCGCCACGCCGCCTCCAGCGCGAACTGCTCGTGGCCGAGCATGACGCCGGTCCGCTCGTGGGGCGTCTCGGGGTGCGGCGCCGACAGCGACATCGCCATGTCGAGGTAGGTCGCACCGCCGGCCAGCGCCGCGCGGAACAGCGGCATGACGAACCGCGGGTCGGTCGCGTTGAGCAGCGCGGTGGCGCCGTGGGCCGCCAGCGCCTCCTGGACGGCGATCTCGTCGGTCGCGTCGAGCTTCACGGCGACGAGCCGCGGGTCGCTCACCCGGTCCACCACGGCCTCGGCGCGGGAGAGGTCGTAGTCGGCCACGACCAGGCATTCGACGAAGTCACGTCGGGCGGCGATGGCCGCAGCCGCGCCACCCACACCACCGGCACCCACAAGGAGTATGCGCACTGGTCACTCCGGGTCACGAGTTCGGCATACGGACTACCAGAACGTAACCTGCGCGCGCCTTGTGGGTGAATGGTCAGGCTGGGATAAAGATCCCCATGACGAGTGTGGACCCTTCGGTTCCCGCGGAACGCGCCCCCGAGGCGGAGCTCAAGCACGGCGCCATCTCGTTCCTCGACGCGTTGGTGATCGGCCTGGCGTCCACCTCGCCCGCGTATTCGCTGGCGGCCATCATCGGCCCGGTGGTCGCGCTCGTCGGCGTCTACGCACCGGGCGTGCTGCTGGCGTCGTTCGTGCCGATGCTGATGATCGCGTCGGCCTTCTACTACCTCAACAAGGCCGACCAGGACTGCGGCACGACGTTCTCCTGGGTCACCCGCGCGATGGGGCCCTGGGTGGGCTGGATCGGCGGCTGGGCGATCGCGATGACCGGCGTGCTGGTCACCGGCTCGCTCGCCGACACGGCCGTCCGGTTCGGCCTGCTGGCGTTCGGGCTCGACGACGCGGCGTCCAACAACGCCATCGTGATCCCGCTGGTCGTGGTCGTCGTCCTGGCGATGACCGCGCTCTGCGTGATCGGCACCGAGGTGTCGGCGCGCTTCCAGAACATGCTGATCCTCGCCCAGGTGGCGTCGCTGCTGGTGTTCGCCGGGGTGGCGCTCGGTCGGGCGCTCACCGGCGACAGCCCGCTCGAGCCGCTCACGCCGTCGATCACGTGGCTCAATCCTTTCGCCGAGGGCGGCGCGGCACTCACTGCAGGGCTGCTGCTCGGCGTGTTCGCCTACTGGGGGTGGGAGTCGGCGGTCAACCTCACCGAGGAGACCACCGACTCCGAGTCGACCCCCGGCCGGGCAGCGATCGTCTCCACGGTCGTGCTGCTGGTGACCTACATCGCGGTGGCCTACGCCGTGGTCGCGTTCGCCGGCACGGCGTTCCTCGCCGAGAACGAGGGCGAGGCGGAGCTGATCTTCGCCCTGCTCGGCGAGCAGGTGCTCGGTGGCTGGGACTGGGTGCTGCTGGTCTCGGTGGCCACGGCCGCGCTCGCGTCCACCCAGACCACGATCATCCCCGCGTCGCGGACCGGCCTGTCGATGGCGCGCCGCGCGGCGCTGCCCCGCCGGCTGGCCCACATCCACCCGCGGTTCCGCACCCCGGACGTCTCGACCTGGCTGGTCGCGGCCATCGCCATCAGCTGGTACGTCCTGATCAACCTGATCAGTGAGAACGCCCTGCTCGACTCGCTCACCGCGCTCTCGCTGCTGATCGCCTTCTACTACTCGCTCACCGGCATCGCCTGCGCGGTCTACTACCGCCGCCAATTGCGGCGCAGCGTGAAGAACCTGCTGCTCATCGGCATCGGCCCGCTCGCAGGTTCGGCCCTGTTGATCTTCCTGCTGATCCGTTCGGCGATCGACCTCAACGATCCGGAGGCCTCGTCCACCGGCGTGGCCTGGTTCGGCCTCGGGCCGCCGCTGGTGATCGGCGTGGCGATCTTCCTCGTCGGCGTGGCGTTCATGATCTTCTGGCGGATCCGGCACCGCGAGTTCTGGCGGGAACGGCCGGGGGTGGCCCCCGACCCGGTGACGGGCGATCCGGCGCCCGGCGACCCGGCCACCGGTGGCCCGCAGAGTGTGGGGGTTGAGCGATGACCGGCAAGAGTGTCGTGCTGGGACTGGACCGGTCGCCCGGCGCGGATCGGGCCCTGGCCCTCGCCGTGCGGCTCGCCGCCAGCCTGGACGTGCCGCTCGTGCTCGTGCACGGCGTGGCCCCACCCGGCGGTGTCGGGGAGGAGGCCGGCGAGGCGCGGGAGGCGATCGAGGAGTTCGACGATGCCGTGTCCGGCCCCGCCGTCGCGGCCGCCGAGGCGGCCGGGGTGCGCACGGTGGTGCAGGTCGTCGACGACCGGCCCGCCCCGGCGCTGGTCGCGGCCGCGGACCAGCACGACGCCGAGGTGATCGTCGTCGGCATCTGGAACGAGAGCCCGCTGCGCGGGTTGCTGCTCGGATCGGTCGCCCACAAGCTGCTGCAGCTGTCGGACCGCCCGGTGGTCTGTGTACCGGGCGGCGGTTCCTGACGGGGTTCCGGCCTACGCTGACCCCCGTGGTCGACCACCCGCCGCCCGACCCCGGCGTGCCCCACCTCGTCGTCCGCGGTCTGCGCAAGACCTACGGCGCGCCGCCGGTCCGCGCGCTGCGCGGCGCCGACCTCACGGTGCGGGCCGGCGAGTTCGTGGCGCTGATGGGGCCGTCGGGCAGCGGCAAGTCGACGCTGCTGCACCTCGTCGCCGGGCTGGACCGGGCGGACGAGGGCACGGTCGCGCTCGCCGGGGTGCGCACCGAGGAGCTCAACAGCACGAAGCTCGCCCGGCTGCGCCGGCGCCACGTCGGGCTGGTGTTCCAGTTCTTCCACCTCATCGAGCACCTCTCGGCCCTGGAGAACGTGGCGCTCGCCGCGCTCATCGCCGGGTGCCGGCCGACCGAGGCCACGGCCCGCGCCCGCGACCTGCTCGACACGCTCGGCCTGCTGGACCGCGCCGCGGAACGGCCCGGGGCCCTGTCCGGGGGGCAGCGCCAGCGCGTGGCCATCGCGCGGGCGCTGGCGAACCAGCCCACGCTGCTGCTCGCCGACGAGCCCACCGGAGCGCTGGACTCCGCGGGTGCGGCCGAGGTGCTCGACCTGTTCCGGCGGCTGCACGCCGCCGGCCAGACCATCCTCATGGTCACGCACAACCGCGAGGTCGCCGCGGGCGCGGAGCGGGTCGTGCGGATGCGCGACGGCTGTGTGGTCGACAGCGTGGTCGACAGCGGGAAAGACAGCGTGGTCGACGGGGAGAGCGACGACGCGGGGGAGCCGGTCGACCCGCTGGTGGCCCCGTCGGGTCCGCTGTGGGTGGACGCGCTGACGGGGCGTCGCACCCGGCTGCGCCCCCGGACCGACGCCGGGGATGCCGACCCCGGTGGCGCACAGCGCTACGTCGGGTCCGGGCCATGAGCGTCGTGAACGACCGTCCTGGCCGCCGGGCCCGCCTGGCCCTCTTCGTCGCGGGACTGCTCGTCGCCGTCACGGTCGGCGTGCTCGGCGCCGCCGTCGAGTTCCTCGGTGCCGCGCTCGCACCGGGTGCGGTCGCGGTACTCGCGGGCCTCGCCGTGCTGGCCGGGCTCGCCGCCGGGGCGAGCGCGCGGGCCCGCAGGTCGAGCATCGGGGTGCTGGTCGCCACCGCGTCGGTGGCGGCGGTCGGTGCGTCGGTGCTGCTCGGGCTGGTCGCGCTGCTGCTCCTGCTCGGCAGGCTCCCGGCCGGTGCCGAGCGCCGGGTCGTCGGGCCCGCGGCGGCCGCGATCGTCATCGCCGCGGCGTGCGCCGGACCGTTCGCACGCCGGGCGGCCCGGCGGACCCGCGCCGCGATGCACGCCGTCCGCCGCTCCCCGGACGAGCTGCTCGCCGACTTCGCCGAGAACGCCGGCCGGGGCAGCCCGGTCGACGACCTGCTGCGCACTCTGGCCGAGTCGATGCGCCGCGACTGGCAGCTGTCCCGGGTGGAGGTCTGGACGGGTCTGGACGACCCGGCCGCGGCGTCGAACGCGGCATCGAACTCGCTGCTGGGCGGCCGGGCGGCGCCGGGGCTTCACCGCACGCTCGTCGTGCCGAGCGCGCTGGACCCCGACGCCGACCCCGTTCCGCCGCCGCTCGACCCCGCCGAGCTGGGCATGCTGCGCCGCGCGGGTGTGGCAGGGCCGGGGTGGCTGCGGCTGTGGGTGCCGCGGCTGCTCGACGGGCGCCAGCATGCCGACGAGCAGGCCGACCGGCAGTTGCGGTTCGCGCCTGCCCTGCAGGGCGACAGCGTCCTGGCGCTGGTCCTCATCGAGCGCCCGCCGGACGCGCTGCCGTTCAGCACGGCGGACGACCGGGCGCTGGCCGAGGTCGCCCGCCGGCTGGCGATCGTGCTGCGCAACCGCAGCCTGGACGAGGCGCTGCAGGCCACGCTCGCCGACCTGCGACAGGCGAACGTGGACCTGCAGGCCTCCCGCCGCCGGTTGGTCACCACTGCGGACGGCGAGCGCAAGCGGATCGAGCGCGACCTGCACGACGGCGCCCAGCAGCACCTCGTGGCGCTCGCGGTCGGCATCCGGCTGGTCCGCGACAGCCTCGCCACCGCGGCGTCACCCGCCGACCTCGAGCTGCTCGACGAGCTCGACCGCGGCGTCCGCGAGTCGATCGGATCGTTGCGCGACCTGGCCCACGGCATCTATCCGCCGTTGCTGCGCGACTCCGGGCTGGAGGAGGCGCTGCGAGCTGCGGCGAAGCGCAGCCCGCTGGCCGTCACGGTGTCGGCGACGGACCTGGGCCGCCATCCCGAGCAGGTGGAGGCCGCCATCTACTTCTGCTGCCTGGAGGCGCTGGCCAACGTCGGCAAGCACGCTCCCGGCGCGTCCGTGAGGATCACCCTGCAGGCCGTGCCGGGGGAGCTGCGGTTCGAGGTCGCCGACGACGGCCCCGGCTTCGACCCCGCGACCACCCCGGCCGGCGCGGGTCTGTCGAACATGGCCGACCGGATCGGGGCGCTGGGTGGTGAGGTGGCGTGGCGCGCGTCGCCGGGGCACGGCACCGTCGTCGTCGGCCGTACCCCGGTGCCCCGCAGGGCTCCCGTCCCGGCCGCCCGCCGGACCGTCCCGGTGGGTGACTGAGCCACGTGGCGGGCTCGATCAGCTCCTCGCTCGGCGCGGTGAGCCTGGTGGCGCGCGCCGAGCTGCGCACGCGGTGGCGCGGGCTGGTGGCGCTCGGGCTCATGTTGGGGCTGGTCGGCGGCGTCGTGCTGGGCACCGTGGCCGTCGCCGACCGGACCGTGACGGCCCACGCCCGGCTGGGAGCGGCGATCGGCGTCGCCGATGCGCAGGTCCTCCTGCCGGCCGCGCACGCGACGGTCTTCGAGAAGGTCCCGACGATGCCGGGGGTGACCGCGAGCTGGACGCCCGTCTCCTGGATCGCCCAGATCAACACCCCGGCCGTCCGGTTCGTCTCCCTCAGCGGCGGCCCCGACCACCCGCCCGGGCTCGCCGAGCCCGTCGTGATCGCGGGGCGGGCACCCCGGGCCGACGCTGCCGACGAGATCCTCGTGGGCGAGCCCGCCGCTGCGGACCTGGGCGTCCGCGTCGGCGACGAGGTGATCCTGCGGCTGCTGCTGGCCCAGGAGATCGCCCGGTTCTCCGAGGGGTTCGGACAGCCGGACGGAGGCTTCGCCCGGGTGCGGGTGGTCGGCATCGCCCGTGCCCCGACCTGGGCCGAGCCGGTGACGGACCTCGTCGTGACGCCGGCCTTCGCCCGTGCGCACGCGGCGGACGTCTCGGCCCGGGGCGTGTTCGTCCGGCTGCGGTCCACCGACCCGGTGTCCCGCGACGCCTTCACCGCGGCCCTGACCGCCGCCTACGCCGCCGACCCGTACACCTCCCCGCTGGACGGGCTGCTCCGTCCCGAGCCCGCGTTCCCGACCTCCGGCATCGACCCGACGGTGCGCGCCGCGCAGGTCGTCCTCCTCGTGGGGCTGGTCGTGTTCGGCGTGGTCGTGGGGCTGAGCGGCCTCCTGGTGGTCGCGCAGGGGTTGCTGCGGCACCACGGCAACCGCCGGCACGTCCAGCGCATCGAGCGCGCACTGGGGATGACCCTCGCCGAGCGCGCGGTGGCGCGGGTGCTGGCCGGTGCGGTCGGAGCCGCCACCGCGGGGGTGGCGGGCGCCGCGGTCGGGTTCGCCTCCGGGCTGGTGGGGCCGCTCGGCAGCCAGGCCCGCTTCGAACCGACGCCGGGGTTCCGGCCGCCGTGGGCCGTCGCCCTGGGTGGTGGGGCGGTCCTCGCGCTGCTGTTCATGGCGATGACGGCGGGGGCCGCGGCGGTCGTCGCACGCCCGCGCCGGGCCGTCCCCCCGCTCCCGTCGGGCGGCCACGCCCCGCTCGGCCGCTGGCCGGCGGTGCTGGCGGGGATCGGGCTGGCGTGGCGCGGTCCCCGGTCCGCGGGTGGCGTCCGGACCACGGCGACCGTGGTCGGGCTCGGGCTGGCGGTGGTGGCGATCGTCACGACGGTGACGTTCCAGGCGAGCCTGCAACGGCTCGTCGACACCCCCGGGCGCTACGGCCTGACGAGTGATCTCACGATCGTCGACGCCCGTGAGCCCGACGTCGCCGAGCTCGTCGCGGACCGCCGGGTCGCCGCGCTGGACGTCGTGACCACCGTCCCGGTGACCTTCGGCGACGACGCGGGGCCGCTGCAACTGCTGTCGGTGGAGCACCGGAAGGGGCAGATGCCGGTCGAGACCGTCGCCGGCCGCCCCGCCGCGCGCCTCGGCGAGATCGCGGTGCAGCCGCGCACCGCGGACCGGCTCGGGATCGGCGTGGGCGACACCGTGCCCGTGCGGCCGGTCGCGGGGCCGCCGGTGCCGCTGCGCGTCACCGGGATCGTCGTGTCCCGCGGCGACGCCGACGACCCGCTCGGCGAGGGCGGTGTCGTCGTCCCCGGCCAACTGCGCGCACTCGCGACCGGCACCCAGCCGTTCGTCAACGCCTACCTCCTCGCCGCGCCGGACCGCGCCGACTTCCTGTTCCGCGAGCTCTCCTCGCGCTTGGAGGTGCACGGCACCCCGACCCCGCCGGAGATCCGCAACCTCGGCGACCTGCTGATGCTGCCGGAGGTGCTGGCGTTCGTGCTGGCCGCGGTGGGGGCCGCCGCCGTGGTGCACGTGCTGCTCGCGACCGGCCGTCGGCACGGGCGCGACCTGGCCGTGCTCACCGCGCTCGGGGCGACGCCCGGGCAGGTGCGGGCGACGCTGGCGGTGGCGGCGCTGGCCACGGTGCTGCCCGCCGTGGTCGTCGGTGTGCCCGTCGGCCTCGGGGTGGCCCGGGTCGTGTGGTGGGAGGTCGCGACGTCGACCGGGGTCGGCGGCGACGTCGCCGTCCCGGTGGCACTGCTGCTCATGATCGGGCCCGGTCTCGTCGCCGGATCGCTGCTGGCGGCCGCGATCCCGGCCGCCCGGGCCGTGCGCACGCCGCCCGCGGCCGTGCTGGCGGCGGAGTAGCGTGTCCCCCGACCCGACGAGACGCGACACCACGACACCTGCCGGGTTCGCGTGGGCGGCC
The DNA here is from genome assembly GCF_031845345.1 of Pseudonocardia charpentierae. Lineage (NCBI taxonomy): Bacteria > Bacillati > Actinomycetota > Actinomycetes > Pseudonocardiales > Pseudonocardiaceae > Pseudonocardia > Pseudonocardia charpentierae. The sequence goes on from NZ_JAVREJ010000016.1 coordinate 93,252, forward strand.
GTGCGGCTGACGGCCCGGGCCGAGCTGCGCCACCGCTGGCGAGGCCTGGTGGGCCTGGGGCTGCTGCTCGGGCTGGTCGGCGGGGTCGTGCTGGCGTCGGCGGCCGTCGCGGTGCGCACCGCCACCGCCTACCCGCGGCTGGTGGCCGCCGTGGGTCTGGACGACGCCCGGGTGCTGGTGCCCGTAGCGCGGCCCGCCGTGGCCGAGGCGTTCCCGACGCTGCCGGGCGTCGTCGAGAGCTGGGTGGCCGACACGTGGATCGCGCAGGTCGACGGACCGGCTGTGCGCTACGTCTCGATCGTCGGCGGTGCGGATCGACCGGCCGATCTGATCCATCCCGTCGTCGTCGCCGGTCGCGCCCCGCGCGACGACGACCCGTCCGAGGTGCTGGTGTCCGAGCCCACGGCGGCCGACCTGCGCCTGGCCCCGGGCGACACGATGACGGTGCACCTGCTCGTGCCCGAGGAGATCGGCCGGTTCGACGTCGGGTTCGGCGTGCCGGACGGGGCGACGCTGCGGCTGCGCGTCGCCGGAATCGCCCGTGCTACGGCCTGGGGCGGCCCGCTGAGCGGCGTGATCGCGACACCGGCCTTCGCCCGCGCACATCCTGCGGAGGTGGCAGCGTTCGCCGGCTTCGCCCGCCTCGCCGACGCCGGCCCCGTCGCGCGCCGGGCGTTCGCCGACGCCGTCGCGGCAGTGCACGCCGCCGGTGGCCGACCCGTGGGGCCGGCTGCGTACGTGCGGCCCGAGCCGTCGTTCCCGACGTCCGAGGTCGACGCCTCGGTCGTCACCGCCCGACGGGTCCTGGTCGGCGGGCTCGCGATCTTCGCCGCGGTGCTCGGGCTGGGCGGCTTCCTGGTCGTCGGTCAGGGGCTGGTCCGGCACCACGCGGTGAGCCCGGAGAACCAGGAGATCGAGCGCGCGCTGGGCATGACCCGACGCGAGCGGACGGCGGCCCGGGTCGCCGCGGGATTGGTCGGTGCGGTCGTCGCCGGACTGGTCGGCGGACTGATCGCACTGTCGGCGGGCCTGCTGGAACCGCTGGGCAGCCTGGCCCGGTTCGAGCCGGCACCGGGCTTCCGCCCGCCGTGGGGGATCGCCGTGCTCGGCGGGTGCGGCCTCGCCGTCGCGTTCGTCGCGACGACGGCCGGTGCGGCTCTGGCGGCGGTGCGCCGGTGGCGCAGACCGGCCTCCTCGCCGACCGGCAGGTTCGGGACCCGGATCGGGCGACGGCCGGTGCTGCTCGCCGGACTGGGGCTGGCGTGGCGCGGTGGCGGGCTCCGGCTGGCGCTCACCGTGACCGGCGTGGCCATCTCGATCGCCGGCGTCATCGTCGCCGTCGCCTTCGGTGCCAGCCTCCAGCGGCTCGTCGACACCCCGGCCCGGTACGGGTCCGCCGCGGACCTGTCGATCGCCGACGCCCGGGAGCCCGACGTCGCGGCCCTCACCACGGATCCCCGTGTGGCCGCGCTCGACCTGGTCCACAGCGTGTCGGTGGCGATGGGGGCCGACGGGATCCCGCGGACGGTGGTCGCCGTCGAGCACCGCAAGGGCAGCCTGCCCATCGAGGTGGTGACCGGGTCGCTGCCGAACGGCCGCAGCGAGATCGCGCTCGGCCCGCGGACCGCGAGCCGCCTGGACGCGGGGGTCGGCGACTTCGTGACGGTCGCACCCAGCGGTGCCGCGCCGGTGGTCCTGCTCGTGACCGGCATCGTCGTGGTGCAGGCCGACACCCAGAACGCGTTCGGCGAGGTCGGGCTGGTCACCGGGCTGCAGTTGCAGGATCTGGCGGCAGGCGGTGCCGCCGTCACGGCCGAGGTCCTTGCCGCGCCGGGGCAGGCCGGGCCGCTTCTGCGCGAGCTGTCGTCGCGGCTGGAGGTCTATCCGTCGGGGGTCCCCGACGAGGTCCGCAACCTCACCGAGCTGCTCTTCCTCCCGCGGCTCCTCGCCGTCGTGCTGACCCTGGTCGCCGGGATCGGCCTGGTGCACTCCCTGCTCGCCGCGGGCCGCCGGCACCGGCACGACCTCGCGGTGCTGTCGGTCCTCGGCGCCACGCCGGGGCAGGTGCGCGACACGCTGGCCGTCGCGGCCGCCGGGACCGTGCTCCCGGCGCTGGTGGTCGGCGTCCCGCTCGGCCTGGGCCTGGCCCGGGTGCTGTGGTGGGAGACGGCAACCGGCGTGGGGGTGGGCGGCGACCTCGCGGTGCCGGTCGGTTTGCTCGTGGCGATCGGGCCTGCCGTGCTCGCGGCGGCGCTGCTGGCGTCGGCGGTGCCCGCGGTGCGGGCGGCGCGCACCCCGCCGGCGGCGGTGCTGGCGGGGGAGTAGCGCAGGTGCCGGGTGAGTGCAGCATGGTGGCTTTGCTGCACTCCGACCGCTGCAAAGCCACCATGCTGCGAACCCCGGGCTGCGAACCCCGGCTGCGAACCCCGGCTGCGAACCCCGGCTGCGAACCCCGGCTGCGAACCCCGGCCGCTCCCCGGACGCGACCGGCTACCGGTAGCAGTACGAGTCCGACGAGGCGTCGCCGCCCTGCAGCCGCACCTGGTGCGCCCGCAGACCGCGGAATTCCTCTCCGTGCGGGAAGAACCGCTCGTCGACGGTCAGCCCGCCCGCCGGATCTGCATCGATCTTCGCCATCCACGCGCCGACGCCGTGCGGGTAGAACTGGTCGTCCCACGACCCGTACAGCGAGTTCGTGATGTAGACGCGGCGGCCGTCGCGGCTCACCTCGACCATCTGCGGCCCGCCCGCCAGCCGCTCCTCCGGCGACGCCGGGTGCGCGACCCGCCCGACGATCCCGCCGAGGCGCACCGACCCCACCTCGCGCGGGTGCGCCGGGTCCGTCACGTCGAACTGCTTCAACTCCCCGGTACCCCAGCACGAGACGTAGAGCATGCTGTCGTCGACGGAGAGATTGATGTCGGTGACCAGCGGCGGCACGGCGCCGAAGGGCTTGAGCGCCGGCGGCAGCAGATCGGGGTCCGCGGGCTCGGCCGGGATCGTGATGACCTTGTCGGCCGTCCACGTGTCGCCGTCGCGGTGCCAGCGCCAGACCGACGCCGACAGGTCTTCGGTCGACACGACGACGCCGACGAAGCCCCAGGTCGCCTCGGGGTCGTGGCTCGGGCGGAGCTCCAGCACCATCTGGTGCTGGGCGCCGAGGTCGACCTCCTGCAGGTGCCTGCCCTCGGCGAGGTCCCAGAAGTGCAAGGAGTGGCCGTACTTCTGGCCCAGCAGCAGTTCGGGGACGATCCCGTCCTCGATCATCGACGGCGTGCCCCACTCGCTGGTCACGGCGACACCTCTGTTCAGGTGCCACCAGGCGTCGTAGGCCAGGTACTGCGGACCGCGGTCGGTCTCCCAGGCGCGCAGCACGTCGAACGTGGCGTGGTCGAGCAGCGCGATGCCGCCCGGCCCCTCGTTGCCGTCCGCCCCGCCCAGGCACGACAGGAAGATCCCGTCCGGCCCGCAGTGCAGCGTGTGCGGGCGGGAGTAGCCGGCGTTCGCGGCCAGCTCTTTCGCGTCGATCGTCTTGAGCAGGTGGGGGGAGCGGGGGTCGGGCTGGGTGTCGTAGACGTGGACGTTGCTGCTGCGCAGGCCGGGCAGCAGCAGGTAGCGCCGCTCCAGGCCGGTCATGTCGTGGCCCTCGTGCTTGAGCGCGCTGCTGCAGGCGTTCCAGCCGAAGTGGTGCAGCTCGTCGCCCAGGGTCGGCAGGTCCGCCCAGCCGACGATCTGGCCGTAGGTCGCCGAGTCCTCGTCCACGTCGATCACGGTGAGTGCGTCCGGCTTCTCCGCGGCGCGGTCGAAGGCGACGACGTAGGCCAGGTGCTCGCGTGGTGCGGCGGCGGCCTCGGCGGCGGAGCGGTAGAACGTGGGATCGGTGACGGTCATGGCCGCCACCGAATCACCCTCTGCCGAGGTAGACAAGATTCTGATCCACACTGCAGGACGCCCGCCGACCTGTCCGGTCAGCGGGAGTCCCGGGCATCACGTGCGCACACGTGATGCCCGGGTCGCACTCAGCGGTCCCAGTCCCTGTCGCCGCCGTGCCGGCGCTGCGGAGCACAGAAGCGGTTGTCACGCCACACGTGCTTGACATCCACCACGTGGCCCCGCCGGTTCCTGATCACACGATCCCAGTGGCCGCCCCGGTGGCGGTCGTCCCAGCGCCAGTCCCTGCCGAAGTGCGCGGGCTTGCAGTGCGGCCGCGCAGCCGTCACGGCGGCCGGTGCCGGTGCCGCCGACGCGACCGGCGCCGCCAGCACGGTCAGGCCGCCCAGCGCGGCGGTGGAGACGACGAGCATGGCGATCTTCCTCGGAACGGACGTCATCGACCTTCCCCTTTCGGTGATCCAGCACGGTCTTGCAGGGGAACGGTCGAGCGGGATCCGACAGTTGTTACTAGACGCTTTCGCGCAAGTACCCTAAGTTAGGTACTGGGGATGCATCAGTGCTGTTAGGCCGAGTGCGCACTCACGAATTGCGCTGCTTGGCGCAGTGACTCGCGAGACCGAGTAACAACACGGTCACCCTCAGCGAGTTCTCCCACATCTGTTCGCTTGCCACGGGAGTCTCGATGCCCCTGCAGTACCGCTCCTCGCCCGTCCAGACCGTCGCTCTCCCCGCAGTGGGCCGATGGCTGTCCGTCGCCGCCCGGGCGACGGCAGGGATCGCCCTGCTGGGAGCGCTCGCCGCGGTACTCGTCCCCGCGCACCCCGACCTGCTGGTCGTCTTCGCCTTCGCCGCCTCGTCACTGGCGTCGGCGTTGATGTCCCGGCACCTGGACGGCCGGAGTCTCCTTACCGGCGCCTCGCGCCGGCGCGCGAGCGCACGAGTTCGGTGACCTCCTGCTCGCGCCGTCGGTCACCGCGACGGATCAGCCTGCCCAGTGCCACCGCGAGCAGCAGGCCGACTGTGAGGGACGTGGCGACGTAGATCACCAGGATCTGGAGCAGCAGCGTCACGTTGGTGTGCTCGCACTGGTACGGGCGGCCGCTTCACGACTGCTCCGATTTCCGCAATTCTGACTACGCCCACTGCGCCCGTTCACGGGACCTCCTCAGCGGTTGTGTAAATACACCAGCACCGCGCTCACGCGCCGGTTGAGGTCGCGCTCCTCGCTCAACCCCAGCTTGCTGAAGATCGAGTTCGTGTGCTTCTCGATCGCCCGCTCGCTCAGCACCAGCGCCGCGGCGATGGACGCATTGCTCTTGCCCTGCGCCATCTCGCCCAGCACCTGCAGCTCGCGCGGGGTCAGCGCGTCGAGTTCCGAGGGCTTTGCCCGGTTCGCCGCCACCAGGCCCTCGATGACGGTCGGGTCGATCACCGAGCCGCCGTCCGCGACGCGACGGATCGCGTCGGTGAGTTCGTCGCCGTCGGCCACCCGCTCCTTGAGCAGGTAGCCACGGCGTGCCGTGCCGTCGGCGAGCAGCGTCAGCGCGTAGCTGGCCTCCGCGTACTGGCTCAGGAGCAGCACGCCGATCTCGGGATGCTTCGTGCGTAGCGTGGCCGCGATCGCGATGCCCTCGTCGGTGTTCGTGGGCGGCATGCGGATGTCGGTGACGACGACGTCCGGCGTCTGCGTCTCGATCAGGGCCGTCAGTGCAGGCAGGTCGGCGGCCGAACCCACCAGGTCGAGGTCAGGCGCCCCCTCGATCAGCCGTACGAGACCGTGCCGTAGCAGAGAGTTGTCCTCGGCCAGCACGACGCGGGTTCCCACGCGAGACAGGGTAGAGGGCCGCGTGGCCTGCGGGGATATACGGTCCAACACATGGACGAAGGTGGCGGACGGCAGACCCCGCACCGCCCGCGAGCGGCGGTGGTGCTGACCGGCAGCGAGTTGGTCACGGGGGTCATCGCCGACGCGAACGGACCGTGGCTGGCCCACGAGCTGACGGCGCTGGGCTTCGAGGTCGCGCAACTGCTCGTCGTCGGCGACCGGCCCGACGACCTCGCCGCCGCGCTGCGCCAGTGCGCCGACGCCGGGTGCGTGCTCGTCGTCACCAGCGGCGGTCTCGGGCCGACGGCGGACGACCTGACGGGCGAGGTCGTCGCCCGGTTCGCCGGGCTCGAGCTCGAGTTCGACGAGGCCCTGCGGGAGCGGATCGCCGAGATCGTCGCCCGGTTCCCGCGGATCGACCACGACCCGGACGCGCGTGACGCCGGGGTGCGCAAGCAGGCGCTGGTGCCGCGCGGGGCCGTCGTGCTGGATCCCGTCGGCACGGCGCCCGGCCTCGTGGTGTCACCCGACGGCGGCCCGCTCGTGGTCGTGCTGCCCGGGCCGCCGCGCGAGCTGACGGGCATGTGGCCGACCGCCCTGGCGAGCGGACCGATGAAGGTGCTCCTGGCGGACGTGCCGGCCGCGGCGGGGCGCCAGCTGCGCTACTACGGGCTGTCCGAGGCGGAGGTGGCGGCGACGCTGCGCGCCCTGGAGCTGGAGCGCGACCTGTCCCCGGTCGAGGTGACGACCTGCCTGCGCCGCTCGGAGCTGGAGGTCGACCTGCGGCCGCAGCCGGGCGGGGAAGACGCCGCGGAGTGGCTCGCCGCGGAGCTGGCCGCCCGGCACGCCGCGCTGCTGATCAGTGCGGACGGCACGAGCACCGACGAGCTGCTCGCGCGGGCGCTCCTCGGACGGGGTTGGACGGTCGCCACCGCCGAGTCGTGCACCGGCGGGCTGCTGGCCGGGCGGCTCGTCGACCGGCCGGGGTCGTCGGCGTACGTGCTCGGCGGCATCGTGTCGTACTCCAACGGGGCCAAGACGTCGTTGCTCGGCGTGCCCGCCGAGATGATCGACACGTACGGCGCGGTGTCCCCCGAGGTGGCCCGGGCGATGGCGGACGGCGCCCGCACCGCGCTCGGCGCCGACGTCGGCATCGGGATCACCGGTGTGGCCGGCCCCGAAGGCGGCACCCCGGCCAAGCCCGTCGGCTACGTCTGCCTGTGCGCGACGACGGCGTCGGGGGTCGTGGTCGCCCGCGACCGGCGGATCCCCGGGAACCGGGCGGACGTCCGCGACCGTTCGGTCGACGCCGGCATGCACCTGTTGTTGCGCGCTGTCACCGGTTGACCACGTCTCGCGGGACGCCTACCGCATGGTCGGCGCGCTGGGCGGGTGTCGTGCGGTTTCCTGTCTCCCGTGCCGGGTATGCACGCCCTGCGAGCGCCTGCAGCGCCCCGACGCCGGGTCCTCGCGCGAGGCGAGGGGGAGTGGGCGTGTCCGGTGATCCGACGGCGGGCCTGGTCCCGGCGGCCCCCGTCGTTCCGGACGTCGGCACGTGCCGGTTCGGCGACGGCCTCGCCATCGGCCCCGATCTGGAAGGCGCCGCCGAGGTCGCGCTGGCCCAGGCGCTGGCGCCGCTCGACGGCATCGCCCCGGACCTCCTGTGCGTCTTCGTCGCGGCCGGTGTTCCGGCCCGCATCGAGGCGGTCGAAGCCGCCGCTCGGCAGGTCATGAGCACCTGCGGCGCGCGCACGACGATCGGCGCCACCGCCGCGGGAGTGTGCGCGGACGGACGCGGGGTCGACCACGGACCGGCGGTCGCAGTCTGGGCGGCGACGCTGCCCGGCGCCCGTCTCCGGGCGTTCCGGCCGGACGCCCGCTCCATGCCCGCCGTGGACGGCGACGCCCGCGCCGCGGCCCTGTTCGTCGACCCGCACACGTTCCCGCTCACCGGGTTCCTGCCCCACACCGGCGCGCTGCCGGTGGTCGGCGGCCTGGCCAGTGCGCGCGGCGGCCCGGGATCGAACCGGCTGTTCCTCGACGGCGAGGTGCACGCGCACGGCGCCGTCGGGCTGCTGGTCGCCGGCGACGTCACCGTCGGCACGGCCGTGAGCCAGGGCTGCCGCCCGACCGGCCCGCCGATGACGGTGACCCGTGCCGAGCGCAACGTCCTCTACGAGCTGGCCGGGGCACCGGCACTGCAGCGGCTGTCCGAGGTGGTGAGCGCGCACCCGCTGGCCCGACGCCGCGCGACCGCCCGCGGGCTGCAGCTCGGCCTCGTCGTCGACGAGTACGTCGATGTGCACCCGCGCGACGCCTTCCTCGTCCGCGGGATCCTCGACGCCGACGAGGCCACCGGCGCGGTGGTCGTCGGCGACGTCGTGGAGGTCGGCCGGACGGTCCGCTTCCAGCTGCGCGACGCCGGGACGGCCGCGGAGGACCTCGCCCTGCTGCTGAGCGCGCCTGCGCAGGGGCCCCGCGGCGCGCTGCTGTTCTCGTGTGCGGAGCGGCGTGCCCTGCTCGGCAGCCCGGACCGCGACGTCCGCGCGGTGCGCGACCGGCTCGGCGGGGCGGCGGTCGCCGGCATGGTCGCGGCGGGGGAGATCGGGCCGGTCGGCGGGCGCAACCACCTGCACGGCCACAGCGCCGCCGTGCTGACGTTCGGCTAGCGCACCATCCGGAAGAACGCCCGGACCTCGTCGACGAACACCTCCGGCTGCTCCAGCGACGCGAAGTGTCCGCCCACAGCCGGCTCGGACCAGTAGCGCAGGTCGGTGAACCGCTGCTCCACCCAGTGCCGGGGGAAGCGGGTCATCTCGGCGGGGAACTGCGTGACGCCCGTCGGCACCTCGACGGGGTCCATGCGCCGGCGCCGGTAGCTCTCCCAGTACAGCCGGATCGACGACGTCCCGGTCGCGGGTAGCCAGTAGAGCATCACGTCGTCGAGCAGCCGGTCGCGCCGGATCGCATTCGCGGGGTCGCCCGCACACTCGCTCCAGTCCCAGAACTTCTCGACGATCCAGGTGCAGAGGGCGACGGGGGAGTCGACGAGCCCGTAGCCGAGGGTCTGCGGGCGGGTCGCCTGCTCGCGGGCGTAGCCCGTGCCGGCCTTCAGGAACGACTTGCGGGCCATCAGCGCCGCCCGCTCGGACTTGCTCAGCGGCTGGTCGTCGGGGTCCGGACGCAGCGCCATCGGCATCGTCAGGTGGATCCCGACGAGCGCCTCCGGTATCGCCGAGCCCAGCGCCGCGGTGACCATCGATCCCCAGTCGCCCCCCTGCGCGCCGTAGCGGTCGTAGTCGAGGCGGTCCATGAGCTGCGCCCAGGCCACGGCGATCCGCTCCACCCCCCAGCCGGCGTGCGTCGGCTTGCCGCTGAACCCGTAGCCGGGGAGCGACGGGATCACCAGGTGGAAGGCGTCGCGCGGGTCCGGGGGATCGGTCAGCGCGTCGACGACGTCGAGGAACTCCACGATCGAGCCGGGCCAGCCGTGGGTCAGCAGCAGCGGCAGCGCGTCGGCGTGGCGGGAGCGGACGTGCAGGAAGTGCACGTCGACGGCGTCGTCGCCACCGCCGTCCAGCGACGTGCGGAACTGCGGCAGCGCGTTGAGCTCGGCCTCGCACCGGCGCCAGCTGTAGCGGGTCCGCCAGTACTCGCACAGGTCGCGGGCGTAGTCGAGCGGCACACCCTGGGTCCAGCCGCCGACGGTCGCGGGATCGGGCCAGCGGGTGCGCGTGAGGCGGTCGCGCAGGTCGGCGAGGTCGGCCTCGGGCACCTCGATCCGGAACGGGCGCACGGCACTGATCTTAGGCGTGCTCGCGGGGCTCTCGGCGCGTGTGCAAGCGCACAGGCTCCTCACAGGTTCCGGACAGTGCGCACCTCAGTTCGCGCGGGAAAGTTGACGCATGACAACGAACGCGGGAAGGAGGGCCGGGGCATGACGACGCTGATGATGACGATGACGATCACGCAACCGGTGTTCCCGCGGCTTTCGCGACCGGACGCCCGGGTCGTCCGGCAGCTGGCGCGCTACGGCGTCGTCGGGGTACTCGGCACCGCGGTGTCGGCGCTGCTGTACCTGGTGTTCCGCACCTGGTGGGATGCGGTGCCGGCCAACCTGGCCGCGCTGGTGCTGAGCACGGTGGCGAGCACGGAGGCCAACCGGCGGTTCACGTTCCCGGGCATGGCGGCCGATCGCAGGCGCGAGTACGTGCAGAACGCGGGCACCGTCGCGTTCTACGCGGTGTACTCCTCGACGGTGCTCCTCGTCCTCGGCGCGGTCGTCACCGACCCCACCGCACTCCAGGAGTCGTCCGCCGTCGCGATGGCCAGCGTGCTGGGCGGCGTGGTGCGGTTCGTCGTGCTGCGCAACTGGGTCTTCGGCAGCCGGGCTGCCGTGCCCGGGTCGTCGACGTAGGTTGCGGTCATGGTGGCCATCTTGTCCACGAGCGAGTCCTTCGAGCGCAAGCCCGTCGCGCTGATGGAGCGCATCACCGCCGACGGCTCGTCGCCGTGGCCCGTCGAGGCCGGCCGCTACCGGCTCGTGGCGGCCAGGGCGTGCCCGTGGGCGAACCGCTCGGTGATCGTGCGTCGGTTGCTGGGCCTGGAACAGGCGATCTCGCTGGGCATCGCGGGACCGCTGCACGACGAGCGCAGCTGGCGCTTCCACAACGACCCCGACAACCGCGATCCCGTGCTGGGCATCGAGTGGCTGCGGGAGGCCTACGAGAAGGCCCAGCCCGGCTACGACGACGGCGTGACCGTCCCCACCATGGTCGAGGTCGCCACCGGCAAGGCCGTCACCAACAACTTCCAGCAGCTCACGCTCGACTTCTCGACGCAGTGGCGGGAGTTCCACCGCCCCGGCGCACCCGACCTCTACCCCGAGGCGCTCCGTGCCGAGATCGACGAGGCGATCGAGGGCGTCTACCACGACGTCAACAACGGGGTCTACAAGTGCGGGTTCGCCTCGAGCCAGGGGGCGTACGAGCGGGCCTACGACACGCTGTTCGCGCGGCTGGACGCGCTGTCGGAGCGGCTGGCGGGGCAGCGCTTCCTGGTCGGCGACACGATCACCGAGGCGGACGTGCGGCTGTGGGTGACGCTGGTCCGCTTCGACCCCGTCTACCACGGGCATTTCAAGTGCAACCGCCAGAAGCTCTCGGAGATGCCGGTGCTGTGGGCGTACGCCCGCGACCTGTTCCAGACCCCCGGTTTCGGCGACACGATCGACTTCGCGCAGATCAAGCAGCACTACTACGGCGTGCACCTCGGGATCAACCCGTCCGGGATCGTCCCCACGGGCCCCGACGTGTCCAACTGGCTCAGCGCGCACGGCCGCGAGGAGCTCGGCGGCCGCCCGTTCGGCGACGGCACCCCACCCGGACGGGTGGACGAGGCCGAGGCCGTCCCTCAGATCGGACCCTGACCTCCCAGGTTCCTCGGCCTCGTCCATCCGGTAGCCCCCGGAGTCGGAGCGCGTCCCGCCGCTCACCTGACCGCGTGCGTCGAGCCTCACGAGTCCGCGGGTCACCCGCCCCGGCGCGCGCGCACCACCGGTCGCGTACGCGCGAGTCGGTACAGAATGGCGAGCGAATGTGCGATCCGGGGCACTTCGATCTCGCCCCGGATCGTGATTCCGCTCGCCCGTTCGTGCCGACTAGCGCGAACCCTGCGTGCGCCCGTGCTCCCCGGTCCGCGGCCCGGGCGCCTGCTGCGGGAGGATCGGCGGCGATGCCCCTCCGCCGACGCCTGCCCCGCCCCGCGACCGTCCTGCTCACGGGCGTGCTGGCCGGTCTCATCACGGCCGGGGTCGTCGTCGCGGTCCGGCCCGTCGGCGGAGCCGCCCCTCCTGCCGCCTCCGTGCCCGTGTCCGACACCGCGGCGCCCGCGACCCCCACCGCCGCACCGGACCCCTGTGCGGCGGCGGTCACCGCGATGTCCCCGCGCAACCGGCTCGCCCAGCGGCTCGTCGTCGGGGTCGACGCCGCCGATCCGGCCGCGGTCGTCGACACCGTGCGCGCCACGCAGGTCGGCGGGATCTTCATCGGCGGCAACGCCACCGCACTGCTGCGCAACGAGGCCCTGGACAAGGTGCAGGACGTCTCGACGACCCCGCTCGCGGTCTCGGTCGACGACGAGGGCGGCCGGGTCCAGCGGATCGACGGTCTCGACGGGCAGTTGCCCAGCGCCCGCCGGATGGCCGCACGCAACACCCCGGAGCAGGTCCGTGCGCTCGCGCTGACCCGCGGCACGGCGTTGGCGGCCCGGGGTGTGACGGTCGACTTCGCTCCGGTCGTGGACGTCGGCGACCAGCCCGCGAACTCCGTCATCGGCGACCGCGCGTTCTCCGCCGACCCAGCGGTTGTCGTCCGCTACGCCGGAGCGTTCGCCGACGGGTTGCGCGCGGCCGGCGTCCTGCCCGTGCTCAAGCACTTCCCCGGGCACGGCCACGCCAGCGGCGACTCGCACAAGGGCCGCGTCATCACGCCGCCGCTCGCCGAGCTCCGCACGATTGACCTGCGCCCCTACGAGCAGTTGCTGGGTTCGGGAAAGGTCGTGGTGATGGTCGGCCACCTCGACGTACCCGGGCTCACCGACGGCCTGCCCACCTCGCTCACCCCGGCGACCTACCGGCTCCTGCGCGACGACTACCGCTTCGACGGCCTGGTGGTCACCGACGACCTGGGCGCGATGAAGGCGGTCACCGGCACCTTCACGCTGCCCGAGGCCGTGCTGACGGCACTCGCCGCGGGCGCGGACCAGGCGCTGTGGTCCTCAGGTGCGCAGGACGCCGCCGCGGTCGGCAAGCTCCTCGACTCGCTCGAGAAGGCCCTGGCCGACGGCCGCCTCGACACGGCCGCCAACGACCGCGCCGTCGCCCGCGTGCTGGAGGCCAAGGGCGTCTGCGGGTAGCGGCACGCCCGCGCCGACTCGCGCCGGCGAACGTGCCGACTCGCGCTGACGAACGTGCCGACTCGCGGGCTACCCCGTGAACCGGGCCATGCCGCGGCGGACCGCGTCGATCAGGTACGGGCGCAGGTCCGCCGACGGGACGATCCGGTGCACCGAGCCCATCCGGTGGGCGCGCTCCACGCTGTGCGCCGCGTCGAACTCGGCCGCCACCTCGCCCAGCTTGTCCGAGCGCACGCCCGGCCGGATCGCCGCCAGCTCCGCCGAGAGCCGGGCCGCCTCGCCCTCGGCCCCCGCCGCGGTCGCCTTGGCGATCCGGGTCTCCAGGTCCGTCACGCGCGGGTCGGCCGCCGTCCGCTTGTTCACCTCGCCGGCGAACACGACCGCCGCCGCCGGTGCGCCGCCGATGACCGACGCGTGCGAACCCTCGACCGCGGCGACCTCCATCGACTCGTTCAGGGTCCCGGAGAACACCACGAACGCGCCGCCGTGGTAGCGGCTGATCACGCAGAAGACGATCGGGCCGTCGAAGTTGACCACGGCGCGGCCGATCTCCGCGCCGTACTCCAGCTGCAGCTGGCGCAGCGACTCCGGCGAGCCGTCGAAGCCCGACAGGTTCGCCAGCACCACCAACGGCCGGTTGCCGCTGGCCGCGTTGATCGCCCGCGCGGTCTTCTTCGACGACTTGGGGAACAGCGTGCCGGCCGTGAAGGTCGTCGGACCGTCCACCGGGGTCGGCCCGCGCCGCGGCAGCGGCCGCGACTCGATGCCCAGCAGCGCCACCGGGTGCCCGCCCAGGTGCGCGTCGTAGACCACGACGTTCTCCGCGTCCAGCATGTCCACCCAGCGCTCCAGGGGCGCATGGTCGGCGTCGGCCACCGCGCGCAGCACCGAGCGGATGTCGAACGGCTTCTTGCGCTCGGGGTTCGTCGCGACGTGGAAGATCTCCCCGACGCGCGTGAACTCCCCGCCGGTGTGCGGGGCCTCGCGGACGTCCCGCCGGTCCGGGTCGGACGTCGGCGCGGGACGCGGGAAGCGCTCGCCGGGTGCCCGGTAGGTGTGGGCGTAGTGGGCCAGCAGGACGTCCATCGCGTTCGACAGGTCGGGCGCCCAGTACTGCGCCTGCCCGTTCGGGCCCATGATCCGGTCGTAGCCGCCGATGCCGAAGTTGTCTTCGGCCGACACGCCGCCCGAGTAGTCGAGCGACTGCTTGCCGGTGAGCACCATCGCCGAGTCCGGCGTCATCACCAGGATGCCCCTGGTGTGCATGAGCATCGTCGCCTCGGCGTTCCAGTACGGCTGCGCGCCGACGTTGATGCCGGTCACGACGACGTTGATCTCGCCGCCGTCCTGGGTGAACTCGATGATCGCCCGCAGCACCCGGGAGATCCAGTCCATGTTCTCCGTGCCGGAGTCCATGGCGATCTTCGCGCCCGCGGAGACCGCGAACCACTCGATGGGCGCGGACATCCGCCGGGCGAGCTCGATCGCCGCCACCACCCGGTGGCACTCCTCCGCGGCGATCGCGCCCAGCGCCCGCGTCGGGTCGCCGATCAGCACCACGCGCCGCATGCCCTCGGGGTAGCGGGCCGTCGGGGTGGTGACGGTGCCGAGCACGATGTTGGCCGTGTTGCTGCCCGGTGCCCGCTCGACCGGCACCGGCGCACCGGTGTCGTCGAGGTCGTACTCGGTGAACGTGCCGGGCTCGCCGCCCGGATCCGGGTTGCGCACGAGCATCGGAACCAGCTCGTAGGGATAGACGGCGCCGCGGCGCCGGGCCCGGATCACCTTCTGCGTGTAGGCGTCGAGCTCGCGCAGCGGCCCGGCGGGCGGATTGGTGACGCGCACCGTCAGGCCCGCTCCCGGCGGCCGCGACAGCCGCAGCAGCAGCTCCTTCGGTTCGGTCCCGCCTCCGAGGAGCTGCGGGGCCGCGCGGAACTGCACGAGGATCTGTTCCAGCCCCAGCCCCTCGGTGCGTGGCGCCAGTTGGCTCACGACGTTGTCGAACTCGTCGAGCGGCAGGTCCACCACGGGCCACACGTAGAGCAGCACCCGGTTCCACTCCGATCGTGCATCCGCGCCAGCCAGATTGTCATTGGGCGTGGCGGCGCGGGCCGCCCGCAGCGCGTCGAGGCACGCGTCGAGGATCTGCTCGAGCTGCGGCAGCGCACGCACCCGGCCGTGGGCGTCGCGGACCACCGACAGGTCGCGCACGTCGGAGAGCGCGACGAGGCGGCGGTCGTCGGGCACGTTGCGGCCCACGGCGCGGAACAGATGGACGTCGACCGGCGACGGCAGCCGGGTCAGCGTGAAGTTCGACAGCCGCCAGAGTCCCAGCCGCTCGGCCACCATCGGATGCAGGCCACGCAGGGTGCGGTCCTCGACGGGCTGTCGGTTCACCTCCGGGGCGTCAGCCCCGGCCGTGCTCACAGCAGGATGGAAGGTGAACCAGTTCGACCGCTCGTCCGACGCCCGCCGGCGCACCGCGACGGCCACCCGGTCCAGCGGGGCCGGCAGTGAGCCCAGCATCTCGCGGATCTTCTCCGCGGACCTGTCCGGGTCGTCGGGTGCCTCGCCGGCGGTCACGTAGAGGTCGAGCAGCACGGTGCTGTCAGCCGGGAGCCGGGAGATGATCCGACGGAGGTCCGCCTGCACGGCGCGCGGTTCGCCGGCGCGTGGTGCCTCGGGGGCCGTGTGCACGGTGGTCGCGAGCACGATGTGGTCGCGACCGCCGTGCCGGTAGGCGGCCGACAGCAGCGGGCGGCCGCCCCGGTCGACGACGTTCACGTCGGTGAGGTGGCGGATGCGGTAGTAGCGCCGCGTCATCACCTCGAGCATCGCGGCGTGGTGCGGGGCGCCGAACACCGACAGGATCGGCTCGGCCGCCGCGACGATGTCGTCGATGAGCGCCGCCCGGACGGCAGGATCGGTCGTGGTCGCCAACCGGTCCAGCTCGACGCGCACCTGCTCCTGTCCGCGGGTCCGCGCGGCGGCGAGCAGCGGCTCGTCGAAGCCGCGGAACCGCACCTGCCGCGCCAGGTCGCCGACCACGGGGTGGCGCACCTGGGTCGCCGCGATCAGGTGCTCCAGGGTGCGCAGATACTCCTCGCGCACGGCGGGCGGCAGGTCGGCGAGCACCTCGGTGTGGGTGAGCCGCCACTGCAGCAGGTCCAGCACCACGGGCACGTGTGCACGGGCTCGGCGGTGGGCGAGGAACATCCGGTATAGCGCGCCGGCGAGCGCCTGGTCGCCGGGGTCGTCCAGGTCGAAGACGCCGTAGTGCGCGAGCGCGGCGCGCAGCCGGGCCCGGAACGGCGCGGGCAGGCCCTCGGCGTCGGCGTCGCGGGAACGCAGGAACGCGTAGAGGTACTCCTGCGGGTTGTGGGCCCGCTCGGCGCTGTCGGCCTCCGGGACGCCCTCGGGCTGCGCCTCCTCCACCTCGGGACCGCGCCGGTTGCGCGACAGCGCCGACAGGTCAGCGAAGATCTGCATGATCGCGAGTTCGCCGGCGAGCACGTCAGGATCGTCGTCGGGCAGTGCATCGCGGGCCGCGGACAGCGCCCGCGGCAGCTCGCGGGCGTCGGCCTCGTCGATGTCGTAGCCGAGGACGAGGGACCGCAGCGCCGCCAGCGTGTCCGCCGCCGCGTCCGACGACGACGCGCGCGACGCGCCCGCATCCGTCGTCGCCAGCGCAGCCAGTCCGACCCGCTGCTCGGCCACCGCGCTCGCCGGGGCCGCGTCACCGGCCGGCTCCAGACGCAGCAGGGTCGTCCCGCCCTCCACCTGCGTGTTGACCGCGACCAGCACCTCGCGGACCCGGCCGGCGAACGGCGCCCGCAGCGCCGTCTCCAGCTTCATGCTCTCGACGACGGCCAGGGTGTCGCCTGCCGTCACCGTGTCGCCCGCCGCGACCGGGATCGCCACGACCATCGCCGGGGCGGGCGCGCGGACCAGCCCGGCCTCCCCGCCGGAGATCCGGTGGACGGCCCCGTCGACCTCCACGACGTAGTCGGGCCCCTGTGGCGCGACCAGCACCGCGTACGTCCGGCCCGCCACCGTGAGGCGCCGCTCGAAGCGGCCGATCCGCTCGGCGGTGACGTCGACCCGCACACCCTCGAGCTCCACCCGGTAGCGGTTGCCCCGGGTCTGGGCCACGCGCAGGCGGTAGGCGTCGCCCGCCGCGCGCACGTCGATCTGGTGCCACGTCTCGTAGCCGACCTCGGGACGGCCGCGCTCCGCTGAGGCGAACAGCTGCTCGCGCTGCCGCGCCGCGTGCTCGTCCTCCGCCTCGACGGCGACGGCGAGCAGCGCCACGTCCAGCCGCCGCGGCGGCCGGTAGCCCTCGGCCATCAGCCGGTCCAGCCAGCCGGTGTCGACATCGCCGGTGCGCACCTGCGGCCGGTCGAGCAGGTCGAGCAGGAACGCCTTGTTGGTGGTGCCGCCGTCGATCACCACGGACGTCTGGCGCAGCGCGCGGGCGAGACGGCCACGCGCCTCGTCGCGGTCGCGGCCCCAGGCGATCACCTTCGCGATCATCGAGTCGAACTGCGGCGGGATCGTGTCGCCCGCGGCGACGCCGGTGTCCACGCGCACTCCCGGGCCGCCGGGCAGCACGAGGTGTTCGATCAGGCCGGGCGCCGGGGCGAACCCCTGCTCGGGGTCCTCGGCGGTCAGGCGGGCCTCGATCGCGTGCCCGTGCGCGGGCGGCGTGGTCGCGGCGATGTCGGCGAGCCGCCCGCCCATCGCGACGTGCAGCTGCAGCTTGACGATGTCGACGCCGGTGGTCGCCTCGGTGACCGGGTGCTCCACCTGCAGTCGGGTGTTGACCTCGAGGAACGACAGCTGCCGCTCGCGCGGGTCGTAGAGGAACTCCACGGTGCCGGCGTTGACGTACCCGGCGGCGCGGACGAGCTCGGCCGCGGACGTGCGCAGCAGATCCTCCTGCGCGGCGTCGAGCGCGACGGAGGCCGACTCCTCGAGCACCTTCTGGTTGCGCCGCTGCACGGTGCAGTCGCGCACGCCCAGCGTCCACACGTCGCCCGCCGAGTCGGCGACGACCTGCACCTCGACGTGCCGCCCGCCGCGCAGCGCGCGCTCGAGGAACACGGTGGCGTCGCCCGCGGTCCGCGCGCCCTCGGCGGACGCGCGCGTGAACGCCTCGTCGAGCTCCTCGGGCCGACCGACGAACCGGATCCCGCGCCCGCCGCCGCCCGCGGTCGCCTTGACCATGAGCGGGTAGCCGATCTCCTCGGCGGACGCCCGGGCCGCGGCGACGTCGGCCACCGGCCCGCCGCTCCACGGTGCCATCGGCACGCCGACCCGGGTGGCGAGCACCTTGGAACCGATCTTGTCGCCGAGGGCGCGCATGACCTCGGGGGAGGGGCCGACGAAGACGATTCCCAGGTCGCGGCACAGCTCTGCGAACTCGGCGCGCTCGCTGACGAAGCCCCAGCCGGGCCAGACGGCGTCGGCCCGGCAGGCGCGCAGGGCGCGGGCGAGGCCGGGGAGGTCCAGGTAGGGGTTGGGCCCCATCTCGGTGGCGGCGCCGTCGGTGTCGGGGCCGATCAGCACCGCCTCGTCCGCCTCGCGGACGAACATCGCCCGCCGGTCCGCCGCGGTGTACAGGGCGATCGTGCGCAGCGACGGGCGCCCTTCGGCGTTCCACTCGCGCACGGCGTTGACGAGCCGCATCGCCGGCTCGCCGCGGTTGACGATCGCCAACCGCTCGAACGGACGTCGCCCGGCACCGGTGCCGCCAGCGTCCACGGCATCTCCCCCGTTCATCGCAGTCCCCGCACGGACCCATCCTCCCCGGACGTCCAGCCCACCCGACGCCGACCCGTCCCACCTCCACCCGCCAGTGTGTGCGCGAGTCGGTACCGACCGGCGCGCGAATGCAACATTCGGGGTCGTTGGCAGAACGACCCTGGATGACACGTTCGCGCGCCACTTCGTACCGACTCGCGCGAACTTGGGAGGATGTATCCGTGGGGCACGAGACGGCGGGGATCGGGACGGCGGCGGTCGAGCGGGACGGGCTGGTCTTCGACGTCACCACGGCCGGACCGGTGGACGGAGATCCCGTGGTGCTGCTGCACGGCTTCCCGCAGTCGGCCCGCTGCTGGGACGCGGTCACCCCCGCCCTGGCCACCGCCGGGTTCCGCACGATGGCGCCGGATCAGCGGGGCTACTCGCCGGGTGCCCGGCCGGTGGGGCGTGCGGCCTACCGCACGGCCGAGCTGGTCGCTGACGCCGTGGCGTTCGTCGAGGCCGCCCTGGCCGAGACGGGGCGGCCGCGTGCGCACGTCGTCGGACACGACTGGGGCTCCCTCGTGGCCTGGGCGCTCGCCGGCAGCCGGCCCGAGCTGCTCCACACCGTCACCGGGATCTCGGTGCCGCCTCCCGGCGCCATGTCCGCCGCGCTCCACCGGCCCCGCCAGCTCCTCGCGTCGTGGTACATGGCCGCCTTCGCGGTGCCCGGGCTGGCCGAGCGCGCCTTCGCCGTGCCCGCGGGTCGACCCTGGTCGCCCGGCCTGGTCCGCATGCTCGTCCGGTCGGGCCAGACCCGTGAGCGCGCCGAACGCGACGCCGCCCGGCTCGCCGACCCGGCCGCCCTGACCGCCGCGCTCACCTGGTACCGGGCACTTCCGCTGTCCCGCCGCGACGCGTTCCCGCAAGCCACGGTGCCCGCGCTCTTCGTGTGGAGCGACCGCGACACCGCGCTGACCCGCGACGCCGCCGAAGAGGCCGCACGACACGTCGACGGGCCGTTCCGCTACGCCGAGCTGCGCGGCGTCAGCCACTGGATCCCCGACGAAGCCCCGGGAGCGCTCACGGAGCTGCTCCTCGAGCACATCGGCGCCCGCTAGCCGTGGAGGTCCTCGCCGGGCGCGTGCTGATCCACCCCACCGATCTCGCGCGCAGCACCGTCTTCTACCGCGACGTCCTCGGGCTCGCGGTCTTCCGCGAGTTCCCGGGCGGCACGGTCTTCTTCCTGGGCGGCGGCTACCTCGAAGTCTCGGGCCGGGCGGCCGGATCGACAGCCGGGGGCGTGCAGCTGTGGATGCAGGTCCGCGACCTCGTCGCCGTGCACGGCGAACTGGCCGCCGCTGGCGTGACGGTGCTGCGCGAGCCTCGCCGCGAGCCGTGGGGTCTGGACGAGATGTGGATCGCCGATCCCGACGGCCTGCGGATCGTCGTCGTCGAGGTGCCCCCGGAGCACCCGATGCGCCGCGACCCGCGCTCCTGACGGCCGGCGCTGATGTACCGAACGCGGCGTTCGGTGCGGTAGACGTACCGAAAGCCGCGTTCGCTCCATCCCGGGCGCGCGGGGCGGGCGCCCGCCGGGCAGGCTGATCACCGTGGCGCGGACGTTGGACGGGGTGTCGGACGAGTTCCGGGAGTTCTGGACCGAGCGGCATCTCGCCGTGCTCGTGACCCTGCGCGCCGACGGCAGTCCGCACGCCGTGCCGGTCGGCGTCACCCTCGACGTCGAGACCGGGCTCGCGCGGGTCATCTGCCGCGGCGGGTCGGTCAAGGCCCGCAACGCCGACGCCCGCGGCGTCGCGGTGGTCTCGCAGGTCGACGGGCGGCGCTGGTCGACGCTGGAGGGCGACGCGGTCGTGCGCACCGATCCGGCGCCCGTCGCCGAGGCCGAGCGCCGCTACGCGGAGCGCTACCGGCAGCCGCGGCCCAATCCGGAGCGCGTCGTCATCGAGATCGCGGTCCGGCGGGTGCTCGGACTGGCGTAGACCCCGGCCGTTCGCCCGGCATAGTCTCGATCGGTACAGCCAGGGGCGGCCGCGGTCCCGGCGCGGCCCCGGTACCGAAATCGGGAAGGCGACATGAGCACCGCACTGAACACCGCCGCTGCCGGCACCTTCGACGGGGCGGACGCGCAGGCGCCGATCGGGAAACCCGACCTGACGGTGAAGACCCTCGGCACGCCGAAGGTCGCCTCGCCGATGGCGCCGCTGCTCGAGAACCGCCAGACCACCGAGCACTACGTCGACGAGACCGATCGCGTGCTGCTCGACGACACCCTGAACGGCGTGACCGGGCGTGGCGTCTCGGTCGAGGACCTGCCCGGCCTGGAGCCCTGCGGGCCCCGCCGGAAGATCTTCTTCGACCCGTCGAAGACCCGCGCCGCGATCGTCACCTGCGGCGGCCTGTGCCCGGGCCTCAACGACGTGATCGCCGGCCTCGTGCGCAACCTGACCTACCACTACAAGGTGCGCCGGGTCATCGGGATCAAGAACGGCTACCAGGGGTTCATCCCGTCCTACGGGCACGACGTCGTCGAGCTGAGCCCGGCCACGGTGCGCGACATCTCCGTCGACGGCGGCACCGTCCTGGGCACCTCGCGCGGCCACCAGGACCCCGAGGAGATCGTCGACTGCCTCGAGCGGCTCAACATCAACATGCTGTTCGTGATCGGCGGCGACGGGTCGATGCGCGGCGCGATGGAGATCGTCCGGGTGATCACCGAGCGGGGCCTGCGGATCGCCGTCGTCGGCATCCCGAAGACGATCGACAACGACATCCCGCTGATCGACCAGAGCTTCGGCTTCCAGACGGCCTTCAGCCTGGCCAGCGACGCGATCCGAGCGGCGAGGGTGGAGGCGAAGTCGACCGCGAACGGGGTCGGGCTCGTCCGGCTCATGGGACGGCACTCCGGCTTCATCGCCTGCTACGCGGCGCTGGCCCGCAGCGACGCGGACGTCGTGCTGATCCCCGAGGTGCCCTTCGCGCTCGACGGGCCGCACGGGCTGCTGGAGCACGTCCGGCAGCGGGTCGCCGAGCGCGGCAACGCCGTGGTCGTGGTGGCCGAGGGGGCGGGGCAGGACCTGCTGGAGGAGTCGGAGGGCAGCGACGCCTCGGGGAACAAGAAGCTGCGCGACATCGGGCCGTTCCTGCGGGCCCGGCTCATGGAACACTTCGAGAAGGAGGGCATCGAGACCTCCATCCGCTACATCGACCCCAGCTACGCCATCCGCAGCGTCCCCGCGAACCCCTACGACAGCGTCTACTGCGTGCGCCTGTCGCAGGCTGCCGTGCACGCCGCGATGTCCGGCCGCACCGAGATGGTGGTCGGGCGCTGGCGGCGGCGGTTCGTCCACCTGCCGATGGCACTGGCGGTGAGCCGGCGCAACCAGGTCGACGCGCGTGGCGACCTGTGGATGGCGGTGCTGGAGTCGACGGGGCAACCGGTCCGGTTCACCTGACGCCAGCAGGCGCGACACCGCGAGGCCCGATGCACCTGGCACCGGGCCTCGCGGGCCGCAGCGGGGGGGACGCTGCGGACGGCCGCAGCCGGGGGTGGCTGCGGCGATCTAGCGGCCGAACGGGTTCTGCTGCTGGCCGAAGGGGCTCTGCTGCTGCCCGAACGGACTCTGTCCGAAGGGCGAGTTGCTGCTGCTCGGCGCGGTGCTCGTCGTCGGGGCCTCGTCCTTGGTGCTGCCCAGCGTCACGTCGACCGACTTCTCCGCGCCGCCGCTCTGGACGCTCAGCGTCACCTTGTCGCCGGGGGCGTAGGAGCCGATGCGGGCCACGAGGTCCGAGAAGTCCTCGACCCGCGCGTCGCCGACCTTGGTGACGACGTCGCCCGCCTTCAGTCCTGCCGTCGCGGCCGCAGAGCCGTCCTGGACCGCGGCGATCGTGGCCCCGCCGGCGGCCTGCTCCTGCTGGCTGCTCTGCTGGCCGCCCTGGACCCCGAGCACCGGCTTGGTGGCGCTGCCGGTGTCGAGGATCTCCTGGGCGACGCGACGGGCCTGGTCGATCGGGATCGTGAAGCCCAGGCCGATGCTGCCGCTGCTCTGCCCGGCGGTCGCGATCGCCGAGTTGATGCCGATGACCTGTCCGTCGAGGTTCACCAGCGGGCCGCCGGAGTTGCCCTGATTGATCGGGGCGTCGGTCTGCAGGCCGTTGTAGACGACCGCCGAGCCGTCTTCGCCCTGCACACCGACCGTGCGGTTGAGCGCGCTGACGATGCCCGAGGTGACCGTGCCGGTCAGGCCCTGCGGCGAGCCGATCGCCACCACCTGCTGGCCGACCTGGAGGTCCGCGCTCTTGCCGAGCGTCGCAGCCGTCAGTCCGGAGACGTTCTGCATGCGCAGCACGGCGAGGTCGTAGCTGGGGGAGGTGCCGACGACCGTCGCGGTGTGCTCGGAGCCGTCGGCGAGCGTGACGGTGATGGTGCCGCCCGAACTGGCGACGACGTGGTTGTTGGTGAGCACCGCGCCGTCCGCGGTGAGGATGACCCCGCTGCCCTCGGCGACCCCCTGCGAGGTCACCACGCGGATGTCGACGGTGCTCGGCATGGCCGCAGCGGCGGCGCCGGCCACCGTGCCGTTCGAGGCGGGCGCGGTGCCGCCGGTCGCGGGCACCGACCCGAGCGCCGGGGTGCTCGCGCTGATCCGCGCGGAGTTGTCGAGCAGCGCGTAGGCACCACCGAAGCCGGCCCCGCCGCCGACCAGTCCGGCGATCAGCGCGGCGGCGACCACCCCGGTCATCCCGCGGCTGCGCCGGGGCTTCTCGGTGGGCAGCGTGACGGTGGGGTAGGGATCGGCGGGCCGCTCGGCCGTCGCGGTGCCGCCCCACCCGGGGGCCGCGCCGTATCCGCCGTAGGCGGGGGAGCCGTAGGAGCCGTACGAGCCGGCGCCGGGATGCGCTGGGCCGGGATGTCCCGCGCTGGGGAATCCTGCGGCAGGGTGTCCGGCCCCGGGAACTGCTGCACCGGGAACTTCGGCACCGGGGGTTCCTGAACCGGCAGCGGCGCCCGGGCCGACCGGGCCCTGCTCGTCGTACCGGCCGCCGTCGCGCTGCTCGTCAGTCATGAGTCCACCCTGCGCCGGGAGCCTGGGAGGAACCTGTGACACCGCTGGGAGTTCGACGTCAGTCGACCGTGCCTCTGCTGTGAGGTGCGTCGTCCTGCCGGGACGGCCCCGTCATGGGCCCGCTATCGTGGTGGCAACGAGGGGGAGTAGCTCCCAACGCTGCGGTCGACACACTGGCGCAAGCCCGGCCGCACGGCCCGATTCCGGTCGGGCGAGCGAGACCTTCGGTCTGGTTCGCCCGCGCGTACCGGATCGGAGACTCCCGGTCCGGCCATCGGACCCGAGGAGCCCCCGACATGAACGGCTTTCTGATCGCGTTCGCGGTCAGCTTCGGCGTGGTGTTCGTCGCCGAGCTGGGCGACAAGTCCCAGCTCATGGCCCTCACCTTCGCCACCCGCTACCGGGCGCTCCCGGTGCTGATCGGCATCACGATCGCGACGGCCGTCGTGCACGCGGTGTCCGTCGCGGTCGGCTACGGCCTCGGTGCGGCGCTACCCACCGGCTGGATCGCGCTGGTGGCGGCCGTCGCGTTCCTCGGGTTCGGTGCCTGGACCATGCGCGGCGACACGCTCACCGACGACGAGCAGTCCAAGGCCGAGCGCTCGACGGGGTCGGCGGTGGTCGCGGCGTCGGTCGCGTTCTTCCTGGCCGAGCTGGGCGACAAGACGATGCTCGCGACGATCACCCTTGCGACCCAGTACGGCTGGTTCGGCACCTGGGTGGGCTCGACGCTCGGCATGGTCGCGGCGGACGCCCTGGCCATCGTCGTCGGCCGTCAGCTCGGCAGGCACCTACCGGAGCGGGCCATCAAGTACGGCGCCTCCGGTCTGTTCTTCGTCTTCGGCGTGTGGCTCCTCGTGGACGCCCTCGCCCAGCTCAACGGAGTCTCGCCGACCGAGGCGCTCGCGCGGGCGCTCGACCACCACCTCGCCGGCTGGATCGCGGTCGGCCTCGGGCTCGTCGCGATGCTGCTGGGCGTGCTCGGACGCAGTCGCATGCGGAGGGCAGGGGCCACGAGCGGCCGCCCGACGAGGCGCGCGGGCACCCCGGCCTGGTGGGCACGGGCGCTGTTCGGCGTCGCCCTGCTGCTCGGCCTCGGGGCGCCGCTGCTGGTGGCCACGGACGTCGTCCAGCCGATCGCACTGTTCGACGAACCGGGCTGGGTCGCGGGCGGGGCGGCGATCGTCCTGCTCGGTACCGCGCTGCTGCTCGCCGCGCAGCACTCGCGGGTGGCGCTGCAGGCGAGGGGCGCGGATCCGGTGACGGCGACCGACGGCCTGCACGCCCGCATCAGGAACCCGGGGTTGACCGGCATCGTCGTGGCCACCGCGGGGCTGCTGCTGATGGTGCCGACGCTGCTGGGCGTGCTGGCCGCCGTGCTCGTGGTGGTGGCGGTGCACATCCAGGTCCGTGCCGTGCGTGAGCCCGGGCTCGCCCGGCGCCACGGCGAGGCCTACGACGCGTACGCCGCGCGCACGGGCCGTTTCCTGCCCCGGACGCCGGGCCAGCGCGAGCCTGCGGCCGCGCGGGCACCTGCCCGCGACGGCGATCGCCGCTGAGCGTGCGGGGTCAGCGCTCGTCGTCGTCGTAGGGGACGGCGGCGTCCTGTTCGGCGACGTCCGCAGGGTCGGCCTCCAACGGGAGGTCGTCCCTGTCGGGCGTGGGGTCGTCGTCGAACCCCGAGTCGTCGAGCCCCGAGTCGTCCAGCTCGGCCTGCTGTTCCGCGACGTCCGCGGGGTTCGCGGAGTCCAGGATGTCCGTGCCCGGTTCGTCGATCCTCATCCGCTGACCTCTCGATCGGTGATCTTCACGGCGCCGGAGTGCCCGGGGCCGCGTCCGCGCACACGTGGACCGTGCACGGACGCGGCTCCCCGGCGAAGGCCGATGCCGTACTACGCCAGGGCGTCGAGCAGGGCCTGCTTCTGCCGGTCGCCCAGGCCCGCGGCGCGGCGCGACGCGTCGATGCCGGTCTGCTCCAGCAGCGCCGTCACCTTGGCGGGGCCGTAGCCGGGCAGGCTCTTGAGCAGGTCGGCGACCTTGGTCTTGCCGACCACCGCGTCCGTCTTCGCGCGCCCGAGCACGGCCGGGATCGTCTCGTCGCCGCGCGCGATGGCGTCGCGCAGTTCCTTCCGCGCCGTCCGAGCCGCGGCGGCCTTCTTGAGGGCCTCCTGGCGCTGTTCGGGGGTCAGCGTGGGCAGAGCCATGATTCGTCTCCCTTCCTGTGAGCGCCCCGGGTGGGCGTCACCGCAGGTCATCTTCCCCGCAGAGCCTGACAGATTCGCATCACGCCCCGCGGACAGCCCCCGGTCGGGTGTGTCGCAGACCGGTGGTCTACACCTGTTCAGCACGACTGTGCGAGCGAGGTGGCGCCCTTTGTCGGCGCCGGACGGCCCGTCGGGGCGGTGTCGTCGTCGGTCGCGCCGCGGCCCCGGGTGGACCCGGAGGCCGACTTCGGGGTGCTCGTCGGAGCGGTGGTCGGGGGTGCGGGAGCGGCCGTCGCCGCCGGGGCGGCGATGGTGTCGCGCACGACCTTCTTCATGAACGCGACGTCCGGTCGCGACGTGTCGAACCGGCCGTCCGGCTCGTTCGGGTCGGCCAGGTTCGGGTCGAAGGACACGCTCTCCAGTGCCACTGTTCCGGCACTGTCGGCCACCTTGACCAGCGCCGGGAGGACCTGCCGCGGGATGTTGGTGGACACGCTGTCCGTGGTGGCCGCGGCCACGCCCTGGAAGTTCGACAGCAGGTTCGCCGGGCTCTTCTGCTGCAGGACGTACTGCAGCAGGCAGCGTTGGCGGCCCATCCGCGTGTAGTCGTCGCTGTTGGTCCGCGACCGGGCGACCGCCAGCGTGTCCTCACCGTCGAGGTGCTGCACGCCCGCGGGGATGTAGCGGTCCGGCTTCACGCGGCGCCCCGTGGGCGTGATGCCGCCGACCGGCAGCGGTTCGGGCCCGACGTCCACGGTCAACCCGCCCAGCGCGTCGATGATCGAGGCGAAGCCGGCCATGTTCACCTCGACGTAGTAGTCGAGCTTCACCCCGAGCATGGTCTCGACGGACGAGTGCAGCAGGTTCAGCCCGGGGTCGGTGGTCGGCCCGGCCGGTGCGACCTCCGGAAAGCTGTGCGCGTAGGCGTAGACGGCGTTGAGCAGGTAGTCGCCGGACAACGGGTCGGACGGGTTGTGGAAGCCCTGGGGGAACCGCCTGGCCATCGGTGATCCCGGAGGGAACGTCACACGCTGCAGGTTGCGCGGGAGCCCGAAGAGGATCGTGCGGCCGGTGTGCGTGTCGACGCTCGCGACCATCATCGTGTCGGTCCGGGTGCCGCGCCGGTCCGGCCCGGCGTCGCTGCCGACCAGCAGCACGTTCAACCGCCCCTTGCCGATGGCCTCCGCGGCGGGGGTGCCGCCGCCGAGCGACGGGAACAGCCGCTCGAGCAGCTGCCGCTGCGAGTTGGCGAGCTCGGCGCCGAAGCCGAGGGGGGCGGCGACACCGAGGCACAGCAGGGCGACGACCCCGGCGCCGAGCACGCGCTGCCCCGTGCGGAGGCCCGTCGGCCGGGCGAGCAGGTACGTCCGCACGATGACGGCCATCCACGCCAGCGCGGCCACGAGCAGACCGATCGCGCCGCCCACGAGCGTGCCCGACGAGAGCAGCGTGCCGATGAGGTCGGACCGGTCGGCGCGCAGCGTCAGCACCACCAGCGTGACGACGCCGAGCACGAACGTCGCCATGATCGCCGCGCCGGTCCGGAACCGGCGCAGGGCGAGATGCCCCGCACCCGGGACCACCGTCGACAGCAGTGTCGTGAACAGCGCAGGGCCGAGGGTCGAGAAGCGGCGGGCCTGGGTGCGCCCCGCCGCGTCGAGCCGCAGCTCCTGGTAGCTGGGCCCGTGGTAGCGGACGGGCGGGCGCTGGACGGGGCGTCCTTCGGCGGCGGTCCGCGCGCGCTCGTCCACGACGGCGCGCTTCGTGCGCGGCATTCCCGGCGGCCGACCGGGATGCCCGCGGTGCGGGCCCGTCGGGGGAACGGGTGCGGTCGGTCGGTCGTCGACGACGGGGCGCCCGCGCGGTGGCTCCGGGCGGGAGGGGAGACGCTGTCCGGCCGAGCCGGATGGCGGTACGCCGCGTCCGGCTCGCGCGGGTGGCCCCACCGGGCCTCCGGGCGGCGCACCGTTGGCGGGGGGTCCGGCCGGGCCGGGCCGGGCACCGGGACTCATGGGAACGCTCGCCGTCTCGTCTGATCCGGCGGGCATGACCGCTGTGGCCCCCACTCCCGATCCCGTGTCCGGCGGAGCAGGAGGCCGTCCACCGGCTGCGGGGTTCCCGCCCGACGGGGTGTCGCGGCGCGGCGGATGCGGGGGCACCGGAGCACGGGGAGGGTGGGTCGCCGGCTTCGGGGGCCCCTGCTCGTCCACGCTGGTCACCCCCTGGTCCTCCTCGAGACGATACCTACGGTCCGACGACGCAGCGCGCCGCGAGACCGCTGCGCCGCAGCGGCTGCCGGGTCGTGCCGCGGCGGCGCTCCACGATGAGGCCGGATCGAGCCTACTGCGCGTGATCGTCGCGGCCGACGGGTACCCGGACGGTCGCGTCCTTCCGGGTGTCGGCGCGGTCTCCACCTGCACCGACGGCACCGGACACGGGCTTCCTGCCCGTGTACGCGTGGTGAGCCTCGGCTCGGCGCCCGGCGATCGTGATCTCCCGGAAACGCGCACGCGGGCGGGCGCCGCCGCACAATGCGGGATGCGCACGGACGTCGTGCGACGACCGGAGGGAGCCGGTATGGCCTCACTTCTCCAGCAGGCGCTGCGCCGAAAGCCCGTGTCCGAGCTGACGGCGCAGACCGGCACGGACACCGGCGGCGGCGAGCTCGAGCGCTCCATCGGCCTGTTCCAGCTCTCGACGATCGGCATCGGCGCGACGATCGGGACGGGCATCTTCTTCGTGCTCAGCCAGGCGGTGCCCATCGCCGGGCCCGCGGTGGCTGGTCGTTCGTCGTCGCCGGTGTCGTCGCGGGCCTCACCGCCGTCTGCTACGCCGAGCTGACCAGCGCGGTGCCGGTGTCCGGGTCGTCGTACTCCTACGCCTACGCGACGCTGGGGGAGGTCGTCGCGATGGGCGTCGCGGCGTGCCTGCTGCTGGAGTACGGCGTCTCGGCGGCGGCGGTCGCCGTGGGGTGGTCGGAGTACCTGAACCAGCTCCTCGGCAACGTGTTCGGCGTCCAGATCCCCGAAGCGCTGGCGAACTCCCCGGAGTCCGGCGGCGTCCTGAACCTGCCGGCCGTGGTGCTGGTCGCGCTGTGCGCGCTGCTGCTGATCCGGGGCACCAGCGAGTCGGGTCGGCGCCGTCCTACGGGTGGCCTCGTTCGCGGTCCGGCCCGCACCGCCGCGAACGATCGCGACGGGGCCGCACATCGAAGACGCGGTCGTCGACGAGTGGGTCGAGTACGTCGACAAGGTCCAGCAGCGGGTCCTGGAGCAGGTCGCGGGGCTGCCGGTGGCTCCTCGCACGGACGGCGCGGTCGTCGGGCGGGGGCACGACTGGGCGGACGCACTGGCGGACATCGAGTGGACGGCCGGGGACGTGCTGGTGGTGGGGTCGAGCACCGCGGGTCCGCTGGAACGGGTGTTCCTCGGTTCCCGCGCGTCGAAGATCGTGCGCAACGCCCCGGTGCCGGTGGTGGCGCTGCCCCGCGGTGCGGTGGCGCAGCTCGCGGACGAGGCGGAGCGCGCCTGACCCGTCGTCGTCCCTAGTGCCTGCAAGGCCACCTTCACGACACCTGGCGACATGAAGGTGGCCTTGCAGGCATCTGGGGGGCGTGCTCAGTTGCCGTCGGGGTCCGGTGTGATCAGGCGGGCGACGGCCGCCGCCGTGCGCAACGAGCCGGTGCCCGTGGGATGGAACGGGAACGGGTCGGCCAGGCCCTGCAGGTCCGGGCCGGTCGACCCGTCCGCCGCCTCCGTCGACCCCGGCGCACACAGCGGCGACAGGTGCGGGCGGGCCACGCCGAAGCCGTACTTCCGCGCGCCCGCCACGAGGATCGTGTTGAGCTGGTCGTTGCGGGCGGCGAGCAGATCCGCCTCGGCCGTGGTGAGGCCCGCGGCCGCGGCCGGGCCGCGCAGGTCGGGGCACGCGGGGTCGATGGTGGCCGGCAGCGCGTCGTAGGAGGTCACGACCACCACCTGCGGTTGTCCGGGCAGCGCGGCGAGCTCGGCGAGCAGGGTGCCGTAGTCGCGGTCGAAAGCCGCGAGGCGGTAGTCGAACTCGCCCTGGCTGAGGTTGTCCGCGCAGTTCTCCACCGCGTAGCAGTAGGTCACGAGGTCCGACCAGCCCAGGTCGTTGGGCCCGATCGCCACGGCGACGAACTCCAGTCCCTGCACCTGCTTGAGCACGCCCACCTGGGGCGGCAGCAGCAGCCCGTTGCGTTCCTGCGGCCCGAGCAGGCCCGCCGCGGTCGTCGCGCTCGGGCAGGCGAGGTTCAGGACGGGTGCCGCGAGAATCCCACCGACCTCGGCGGCCAGGGAGTCGGTGCTGCGGCCGCACGCCGCGTCCGCAGGCGACGGGTTCGGCAGCGGCGGTCCGCCGACCCGGACGGCCCGCGAGTCGCCGACGACCGCGCCGGCGAACCCGGTGACCGCCGGACCGGCCGGCTCCGGCGAGACCGACGACGACCCGACCAGGTCGGTGAGTGAACCGACCTTCTGCAGCCCGCGCACGGTGTCCGTGTACGCCAGCCCACCTGCCGCGACCCAGGCGAGCGCGGAGGTGGCGACGGCGATGGCGGTCATGCGGGCGATCGCCCCGCTGAGGTGGTGCCAGATCTCCGCGACGGCGTGCG
Organism: Pseudonocardia charpentierae; assembly: GCF_031845345.1. Taxonomy (NCBI): domain Bacteria; kingdom Bacillati; phylum Actinomycetota; class Actinomycetes; order Pseudonocardiales; family Pseudonocardiaceae; genus Pseudonocardia; species Pseudonocardia charpentierae. The sequence goes on from NZ_JAVREJ010000016.1 coordinate 123,555, forward strand.
GTCCCGCGTCCTCACCCGCCCGGCTGCGGGCGCGCAGCACCGCGAGCATGCGCAGGCAGCCCGCTCCGGCGGCCGCCGCGAGGGCGAACACGAGCAGGCCCAGCCCGCCCCAGAGGTACCAGCGCAGGAAGCCGCGGGAGACGTTGTCGATCGCCTGTGCCTGGGCCTGCGCGCTGGTCAGCGGGTCGAACACCTGCGCGGCCGCGGCGTTGCGCTGGACCGGGCCCATGGTGAGGCGAGGACGCAGCGGGCCGTGGATCCGCAGCCGGGGCATGTCGAGCTCGGTGTTGCCGATCTGCACCAGCTGGGCCGGCCCGGAGAACGTCGGGGTGGGAGTGCGGGCACCGACCGACAGGTGCTGGCCGAGCGCGACCACGTCCTGTTCGGGCGTGAGCGCGACCGTCACCGGCACCCCGACCAGCAGGCAGAAGGCCACGAGCAGCACCGTCGGCCACGCCCGCAGCTCGCGGAGCACTCCCGGCCGGCGCGGCGGCGCGTTCGTGACCGGAAGCGCGTCGGGCGACGTCTTGCGCACCGGCAGGCCCCCGTCCGTCTGCATGCTGGACCGGTTCAGTGTGCCGGGCCGTGCTCGGCCCGTCACTTGCCCGATCTCGTGATGCAGGCCTCGCCCTCAACCCCTTGCGTCGGATCCACTCGGGCGTCAGGACCGCCGGCGGCCGGCGGGGGTCGGCTGGTTCTCGGCGGCCTCGACGACCCGGAACAGCGCCGTGGCGATCGCCCGGGCCTCGCCGTCGTCGAGGTGTGCGCCGAAATGGTGCTCGATCCCGGCGAGGTAGGTCGGCGCCGCCGCCCGCAGGCGGGCCCGGCCCTCGTCGGTGACGACGGCCAGCAGCGAGCGCCCGTCGTCGGGGTTGCGCTCCCGGCGGACGAGGCCCGCCCGCTCGAGCTCGTCGACGACCCGGCTGACCCGCTCCCGGCTGAGCACGGCCTTGGCGCCGAGTTCGGTCATCCGCAGGCGGCGGTCGGGGGCGGAATTGAGCTCGAGCAGCACGTCGTACCAGGACAACGGCATTCCGATGGCGGCCAGCTCACGCTCGAGGCGGGGGACCACCGCGGCGTGCACCCGGAGTACGGACGCCCAGGCCAACACCTTCTCGTCGTCGGCAGCCATGAGACGAGGCTAACAGAAAGGTGCGTGCGCACGCACCTTGACGGGTGGGTGCCTTGCTGCTGTTATGTGCGTACGCACATAACTCTGGAAGGGATCACCCCATGAGCACCCTGCTGCACATCTCCGCCTCTCCCCGCGGCGCCGCCTCCGAGTCGCGCGCGATCGCGGCGACGTTCCTCGACGCCTACCGCGACACCCACCCGGACGACGAGATCGTCGAGTGGGACCTGTGGGACGGCACGCTGCCCGCGTTCGGTCCCCCCGCCGCGGCGGCGAAGATGGCGGTGTTCGCCGGAGCGGACCCGCAGGGCGACGAGGCGCTCGCCTGGCGGGCCGCGATCGACACGTTCCGCCGGTTCGACGCCGCCGACCGCTACCTCTTCAGCGTCCCCATGTGGAACGCCGGCGTGCCCTACATCCTCAAGCAGTTCATCGACGTCGTCTCCCAGCCCGGCCTCGTCTTCGGTTTCGACCCCGAGCGCGGGTACAGCGGCCTGCTGCAGGGCAAGAAGGCGGCGGTGGTCTACACGAGCGCCGTCTACGGCCCGGGGCGCGGCCTGCCGTTCGGCGCCGACTTCCAGCGCCCGTACTTCGACGACTGGCTGCGCTGGACCGGCATCGACGACGTCACCGGCATCGAGCTCCGCCCCGACCTCGCGACGGCGGACGCGGACACCGGCCGGCGGGCGGCGCACGCCGCGGCCCGGGACGTGGGGAAGACGTTCTGACGCCGCACGGCGTGCCGGCGCGGTACCGGGGTTCGCAGCATGGTGGCTTTGCTGCGGTCGGAGTGCAGCAAAGCCACCATGCTGCACTCCCGCCGGAGGCTGCCACCCGGGCCGGGCGGCGTGCCGAGCGTCAGCTCAGACCAGGAACCGGTACGCCGTACTCCCCGGCGCCACCAGCTGGATCTTCAGCGGGCTCGCCTTCATCCGGCCCCACAGCGGCTCGTAGCCCTCGCGGCTGCTGATCTCGATGCCGACGAGCGCCGCGCCCGTCTCCCGGTTGTCGCGCTTGACGTACTCGAACAGGACGATGTCGTCGTCCGCGCCGAGCACCTCGTCCAGGAACCGGCGCAGCGCTCCGGGTTCCTGCGGGAACTCCACGAGGAAGTAGTGCTTGAGCCCGCGGTGCACCAGTGACCGCTCCACCACCTCCGCATAGCGGCTCACATCGTTGTTCCCGCCCGAGAGCAGGCACACGACCGTCGACCCGAGCTCGACCGACACCTCGTCGCCCAGCGCGGCCGACGCCATCGCGCCCGCGGGCTCGGCGATGATCCCGTCGACCTGGTAGAGGTCGAGCATCTCGGTGCACACCCGCCCCTCCGGCACGGTGACGAGCTCTGCGCCGCTGTCGTGCACCATCGGCAGGCTGATCTCGCCCACCCGCCGCACGGCGGCGCCGTCGACGAACGAGTCGAGCTCCGGCAGCGTCACCGGCGCCCCTGCGCGCAGGGCGGCGGTCATGCTCGCCGCGCCCGCCGGCTCGACCCCCACCACCCGGATCCCGGGGTGCTGCTCCCGCATCAGGGTCGCGACGCCGGCGAGCAGTCCGCCGCCGCCGACGGGCACCACGACGACGTCGGGCGCCCGCCCGAGCTGGTCCAGGATCTCGATGCCGACGGTGGCCTGGCCGGCGATCGTGCGCCGGTCGTCGAACGCCGGCACCACCGTCGCGCCCGTGCGGGCGGCGTACTCGGCGGCGGCCGCGGCCGCGTCGTCGTACGTGTCGCCGTCGACGACGAGCTCGACGTCGTCGCCGCCCAACGCGACGATCCGCTCGCGCTTCTGCCGCGGGGTGGTGCGGGGGACGTGGACGCGCCCGCGCATCCCGAGCATCCGGCAGGCGTAGGCCATGCCCTGCCCGTGATTGCCGGCACTGGCGCACACCGCACCGGCCGCCCGCTCGGCGGGCCCGAGCTGCGCGAGCAGGTTGTAGGCGCCGCGCAGCTTGTACGAGCGCCCCACCTGCAGGTCTTCCCGCTTGAACCACACCTGGGCCCCCGCGGCATCGGAGAGCCGGGGGCTGGCTTCGAGGGGGGTGACACGCGCGACCCCGTCGAGGCGGGCCGCCGCTGCAGTGCACTCGTCGGCGAAGGAAGGCACGGGCCGATCCTGCCCCGGCCGGGCCCGACCCCCCGCATTGGGGAGTGTGACCGCACGCCGATTGGGGTCGACGGTCACCGTCCGCAACCTGAATGCTGTCCGCGTGAGTCGCGGCAGGGCCTCCCGGGTGATGCATCGTCGTGCCGTGCGGGCGGCCGGCGCACTGTCCGCGATCGCCCTCGCGGCCTTCGGTCACACGGGTGCCGCGCTCGCCGTCGGCACGGTCGCCGAGAGCCAGCCGATCGTGTCGCTGTCCGACACCCCGCTCGGCCCGTACGCGCCTGCCGAGGTCGCCGGGCCCGTCGCCGTGGCCGTTCCCACCGCGGTCGCCGCCGCTCCTGCCACCGCCCTCGCCCCGGCCACCGCGACGGCGACCGCGCGGGTCTCCCCGACGTCCCCCGACGGCACCGGCATCCCGAGCACGGTGCTGGCCGCCTACAAAGCCGCCGAGGCGGCCCTCGCCGCCTCGAACCCGTCGTGTCACCTGCCCTGGACGCTCGTCGCCGGCATCGGCCGAGTTGAGTCCGGGCACGCCTCCGGCGGCCGGGTCGACGCCGCGGGCACCACGAACGGCCGCATCCTCGGCCCCCGCCTCGACGGCGGCACCGTCGGCACGGCCACGATCCGCGACAGCGACGCCGGTGCGCTCGACGGCGACACCGGCTTCGACCGGGCGGTCGGCCCCATGCAGTTCATCCCCGGCACCTGGAAGTCGTTCGCCAAGGACGGCAACAACGACGGCGTGGTGTCGCCACACAACGTCTTCGACGCCGCGGTCGCCTCCGGCACCTACCTCTGCTCGAGCGGCGGCGACCTGTCCCAGCCGGCCGCGCAGCGTGCCGCCCTGCTGCGCTACAACCGCTCCGACGCCTACGGGGCGCTCGTCCTGCGCTGGGCCGCGGCCTACGGCGCCGGCGTCGCCGTGCTGCCCAACGGCGCCGGCCCGGTACCCAGCACGGCACCGACCCCGCCCGTGCAGGTCCCGGCCCCGGCGAACGGGACGCTCGACCCCGCGGCGGCTGCAGCGCTCGCGGCGCCTGCGCCTGTAGTCACCGGGCCGGCGGCGTCCGAGTCTGATGCCGGTGCCGTCACGACGACGGTCACCGCGACCTCGACGCCGACGAGCACCCCGACGACCCCGGCGACGGTGACGATCACGGTCACGGCCACGCCGTCGACCCCGGCGACCAGCACGAAGCCGACAACCGCCACCAAGCCGACGGCCACGTCGAGTCCGGCCCCCTCGACCCCGACGACTCCGAGGACGACCCCGCCGGCCACTCCTGCGTCCTCCGAGGTCGTGGTCACGTCGTCGAAGGCCGCCGAGGAGACCACCTCGGAGGAGTCCAGCACAGAGGAGCCCACCCCCGAGGAGCCCAGCACAGAGGAGTCCAGCACCGCGGAGCTGAGGGCTGTCGCGGACGACGACGAGGACTCCGCCCCGGCCGAGAGCGAGGACACGGACTCGACCGCCGATGACACCTCGGACGACGACAGCTGACCGAGCCCGCGGTGCGCGGCCTACGAGACGACCGGCCCGCTCGTCGCACAGGTTCCGACGAGCGGGCCGGTCGTCCGAAACCAGGCCCAGGGGGCACGGTCCTCCGGGGTTGGCCGCGGCCCGGCCGGGGAACGCGGCTACGTGTCGATCTCCGCCGCCCCCGCCCTCGGCCGTGCCCCGCTGTCCGTGCCGACGATGTGGACCCCGTCGGTCGGGACGCGCTGCGGGGTCGCGCAGTACGCCGACGCGCTGGTCGCCGCGCTGCACCGGATCGGGCGCCCGGTGGCGCACACCGCGGAACCCGGCGACGACGCCACCGTGGTGCACCTCCAGCACGAGCACTCGCTCGTCGCCCCGGAGCGGGTCGCCGAGGTCGCCCGCCAGGCCCGGGACCGCGACGTGCCGTTCGTCGTCACCGAACACAGCGTGCGCGGGCAGGTCGACGACTGGGAGGGCGAGGTCGACGCGCTGGTCGCGCACTCCGCCGAGGGTGTGGCGCTGCTGCAGGAGCGGTGGCCCGGCCGGCTGGTCGAGCTGATCCCGCACGGCTGCCCGGCCTGGTTCCCGCCGCGGAAGACCCGCCGTGGCCGGATGGTCGCGACCTTCGGCTTCCTCGAGCCGCACAAGGGCCTCCCTGCGCTCCTCGATGCGGCCGCCGCCGTTGGGGACGTGGAGCTCCTGTTGATCGGGTCCACCCGCGAGGCGTGGGCGGAGGAGTGGCTCGCGGGGCTCGACCTGCCCGTGACGGTGCGACGGGTCGCGGAGTTCCTCGAGGAGGAGGAGATCGCCCGCCGGCTCGCCGCCGAGGCCGACGTCCTCGTGTTCCCGTACGCGCCGCCGCGGTTCGCCGCGGTGAGCGGGGCGGTGCGGGTCGGGCTCGCCAGCGGGGTGCCGGTACTCACCACGCCGACGACCTGGTTCGCCGACCTGCGCGACGTCACCCTGCAGACCGACGACCTCGCCGCGGGGATCGCCCGCCTGCTCGACGACACGGCATCGCGTGACGCCCTCAGCGACGGCGCTCGGCGGCACTGCGCGGAGCACAGCTGGGAGCGGACGGCGCACCGGCACGCGGATCTCTACGACGCGCTGCGTCACTGACCTCTCCGACGCGCTTGCCGGGCGCGATCAGGCTCGCTGCGACTCCCGCAACGGCCATGACCGTGGCGGCCAGGAAGCCGAGCCTGTAGCCGCCGGTCGCGGCCCCGGCCACAAGAGGCGTGACGACGGCGACGCCGACCGCGGTGCCGAGCTGCGCGCTCGACGCCAGCAGCCCGGCGGCCACCCCCTGGTCGTCGGCGGCGACGTCGGCCGTTCCGGCTGCGGTCGAGGCGAGCGAGGCGACCCCCAGACCTCCGCCCATCAGTGCGAACGACCCGAGCAGGGTGGCGAGTCGCAGCCCCCGGTCCGGGAGCGTCAGCAGCAGGACGGTTTCGGCGGTGACGGCGGCAAAGCCCATCAGGAGCAGCGTCCGGGTGCCCAGCCTCGGGAGCAGGCGCGGGCCGGCCAGTGCTCCGGCCACCACTGCCACGTTGAACGCGGGGAACAGCAGCGAGGCCCGGGCCGGCGGCAACCGGAGCTGCTCCTGGACGTACCGGACGACGGTCAGCATCGCCGGCGACGTGCACGCGGTCAGGGCGACCGCGGTGAGGTTGCCGCCCCGCACGCCGCGCTGCGCGACGAGGTGACCGGGCAGCAGCGGCCGCGCGGTGCGCCGCTCGTGCCGGGCGAAGACGACCAGCAGGAGCGCGGCGCCGACGAGCATCGCCCAGCCCGCCCATCCGGTGGGCCGCTCGGCGACCACGGACAACCCCAGCACGGCGGCGGCGATGGCGGCGGTCACGAGCGCTGCGCCCGGCGCATCCAGGGCCTGTCCCGCGGCCCGCGGTGACCGACCGGACGGCAGCACCCGTGCCGCCACCAGTACGGCGAGCACGCCGATCGTCGCGACGGCGCTGCCCGCGATCGAACTGCGCCACGCACGGCACCGCGATCCCCAGCCGTGAACTGTTACCAGTGTCAGGCTTCATGCCGGGAACATAAGCACGGCTCGGATGGGTCGCAACCGGTAAACTGGCCGATGATGGAAACTCCGGAAGTCCTCGCCGAACCGATGCGCCCGCCGGGGATCCGGCCGCTCCCGGTCCTCGGCGGTCATCTGGCACTGGACTTCGCCAACACGGTCGACGACCCGCTCGGTCCCGAGCGGTGGGACCACGTCGCCGACTACGGGGCGCTGCTGTACTGGTCCGTCCAGCGCGGGCTCGCCTCCCCGGCACTCCAGGGGCTCGCCGAGGCACGACCGGGCGAGGCGGACGCCGTGGTGCACCGCGCCGCGGAGCTGCGCGACGCGCTCAACGCCACGTTCGGGGCCGTCGTCGACGGCGCACCGGTCGACGAGGCGTGGGAGCTGCTGCGGCCGTTCTGCGTCGAGGCGCTCGCCCGGATGCGCCTCGCGGCGGACGTGCACCCCGAGTGGGACCCCACGATGCTCGACGCCCCGCTGTGGCCGGTGGCCGACGCCGCGCACCAGCTGCTGCGCAGCGCCGACGACCTGCACCGGCTCAAGCGCTGCGCGGGCTGTCCGTGGCTGTTCCTCGACCGCTCCCGCAACGGCAGCCGTCGCTGGTGCGCCATGGGCGACTGCGGCACCCACGAGAAGATCCGCCGCTACGTCACCAAGCGGGCGCAGCGGCGCACGGGATGACCGGACCGGGTCAGGTCACGTCGTCGAAGTCCGTCCCCCGCGAGACCTTCTCCCACGCCGCGACCTCGGCGCGGACGGAGTCGAGGTGGGCGATGATCCCGTCGACGGCGTCGCCGCCGAGCGGCAGGCGGATCGGCGTCGTCTCGGCGGCGAGCGCCGTGCGGATCGCCGCGGCGGCCTTCGCCGGGTCGCCCGGCTGGGTCCCGTCGCCGTTCTCGACGAAGCGCCGCGTCGCGCCTGCGGTCTCGGCGTAGGCCGGGTTCTCCGCGCTCATCACCGCCGCACCCGGACCGAACAGGTTGGTGCGGAACGCGCCCGGCTCGACCGCCATGACCTTGATCCCGAACGGCGCCACCTCTGCGGCGAGTGTCTCGGCGACGGCCTCGAGCGCGAACTTCGTCGCGCAGTAGACGCCGAACCCGGGCATGACGACCTGGCCGCCCACACTGCTGATCATCACGATCGCCCCGCTGCCGCGCTCGCGCATGTGCGGCAGCACGGCGCGGGTGAGGCCGAACGGGCCGAACACGTGCAGGTCGAACAGATTGCGCAGCTCGTCGTCGGTGGTCTCCTCGACGGCTCCGACCTGGGTGCGGCCGGCGTTGTTGACCAGCACGTCGATCCGGCCGTGCCGCTCCAGCGCGCCGGCCACGGCCGCGTCGACGGCCGGACCGTCGGTGACGTCGAGCGCGACGGGATCGACGAGGCGCGGGTGTGCGGCGACCAGGTCGTCGAGTGCTGCGGGCCTGCGGACGGCGGCCACGACGGTGTCACCCGCCTCGACGGCGGCCTCGGTGATCGCCCGGCCGAAACCGCTGCTCGCGCCGGTCACGAACCAGATCTGACGCTCGTTCATGGGTACCCCTCTTACGGATGAGACGCGCCGACCGGTAGCGACAGCGGTACCCATGGTGTTCGACGCCCGGGCGACGCTACCGGCGATCCGGCTCTATCGTCACTCCTCGTGCGCGTGGGAATGATGCTGAGCTACAGCGGCGGCTTCGCGGAGACCGTCGCCGAGCTCGCGGACCACGAGCGGGCGGGCCTGGGCATCGTGTGGGTGCCGGAGGCCTACAGCTTCGACGCCGTCAGCCAGCTCGGGTATCTCGCCGCCCGGACGTCGCGGCTGGAGATCGCCGCGGGCGTCCTGCAGATCTACACGCGCACCCCGACCCTGACGGCGATGACGGCCGCCGGGCTCGACTTCGTCTCCGACGGTCGGTTCACCCTCGGACTCGGCGCGTCGAACCCGCAGGTCGTCGAGGGATTCCACGGCGTCCGCTACGACGCGCCGGTCGCCCGGACGCGCGAGATCGTCGAGATCTGCCGCGCGGTGTGGCGCCGCGAGCGGCTCGAGCACGAGGGCCGTCACTACCGCGTGCCGCTGCCCGTGGAGGAGGGCACCGGGCTGGGCAAGCCGCTCCGGTTGATCAACCACCCGGTACGCGAGCGGATCCCGATCGTGCTGGCCGCGCTCGGCCCGCGCAACGTCGCGCTCGCCGCGGAGATCGCCGAGGGCTGGCTGCCGATCCTCTACGTGCCGGAGCGAGCCGGTGCGCTGTGGGGGTCGGCGCTCGACGAGGGCCGGGCCCGTCGGGACCCCGCTCTCGGGCCCCTGGACGTCGTCGCCTCGGCGACGCTGTGCATCACCGACGACACCGACGTCGCCCGTCGCGTCCTCGACGACCTCCGCCCGTTCGTGGCGCTGTACGCGGGGGGAATGGGCGCGCGCGGCCGCAACTTCTACAACGACGTGGTCCACGGCTACGGCTGGGAGGCGCAGGCGCGGGAGATCCAGGATCTCTACCTCGACGGGCACAAGGACGCGGCGGCCGCCGCGGTACCGGAGGAGATGTTGCGGCAGATGGCATTGGTCGGGCCGCGCGGGCACGTCGCCGAGCGCCTGGCCGCCTTCGCTACTGCGGGCGTGACGACCATCAACGTGACCCCGCTCGGCGGGTCGGCCGCCGAACGGGTCGCCCAGGTCGAGGCGACCGTCGAACTCGCCGCCGGCGTATGAGCACCGAGGTGTGAGAACCGACGTCGGTCACGGCCGCGGAGTGGGCTGGTAGCCGATCAGCTTCCAGGTCTCGCCGTCGCGCACCCAGACGGCCAGCGCGTTGTTCCGCAGCTGCTTGCGGACACCGTCGGCCGTCAGGTCGGCGTTCATCTCGCCGAGCACGAGCGCGGTGTCACCGGCGACGACGATCCGGTGCACCGGGTGGTCGACGCGGTGGTAGACGTAGTACCCCGACCGGCACTTCTCCAGGTACGACTCCAGCGTGTCGGTGACGGCAGTGGAGTGGGTGTAGAGCAGCTCCGGATGGCAGACGGCCGCGAAGTCGGCGAAGTCGCCCGCGACGATCGCGGCGTACCGCCGGTCTTCGAGTTCCCGGAGCGCCTGCTCGTCCTTCTCCGCGCCGCTCATGCTGTCTCCCTCGCCTCGGAACCGATCTCCGAGCGTCGCAGGAGCGCTGCGGCAGGGGAACCACCATCTCGCCAGCGCTGGCGCGCGAGCCTCGTCAGGAGGACTGTGAAGCCTCTGCGGACCGAGAGGACCAGGGCAGGGACAGTGATGCGCGGCAGGTTCAGGTCCGCCGTTGGGGGCAGGCCGTGGAGAGTGTCGTCCCCGATACCCCGAACGCCGGGGGACCATCTGTGCTGGCCGTTCCGCCGCCCGGACGAGCTGTCGGCAGCGGCACGGCAGTACGTGGCCGAGGGCCTGTCCCGGCAGGAGCGCGTGGCGTACGTGAGCGAAGGGGATTGCACCGATGTGTACCCCGGCCTGGTCGGGATCCCTGATCTTGACGAGCACGTGCACCAGGGCCGACTCCAGTTCGTGCCGTCCGACATGGTCCACCGCTCCGACACCCACGCGGCCGAGCTGCCGGTGCTCGAAGCGCTCACGGGACGTGCGCTCGAGGCGGGCTACCGCGGCCTGCGGATGTTCGCCGACGGCACTGCCCGGGCGCACGATCCGACGCGTCGCGCGCAAGAGGTCCAGTACGAACATCAGCTGGACCAGTTCTGCTGCACGCACCCCGTCACGGCGTTCTGTGCGTACGACGCCGCCGCGCTCGGCAACAGTGCCGTGGCCGAGCTCGTCTGCGTCCATCCGCTGGCCAACGGTGATCTGTCGCCGTTCCAGGTCTGCGCCGCGGGGGATGCGGAGGTGGCCCTCGCCGGCTGTGTCGACGTGTTCTGCGTCGACCAGTTCGAGCAGGCGTTGCAGCGGACAGGAGTGGCCACGACAGGAGGAACGGTGATCATCGATGCGACCGACCTGGAGTTCATTGACGTCCGCGGCATGCTCACACTCGATCGGTACGCCATGGCCGGCGGTGCGACGATCGTCCTGCGTTCCGCCCCGTCCGTCGTGACCCGGGTGACGGAGCTGGTGGATCTGGTCGCCGTGCGAGTCGACGGCAGATCGTGAGGCCCGGCGCCGTGGCTCGGCTCGGGTTCCGGCACGAGTTGGTTCTGCACAGCTCGACGGAGGAGATGCTCGATTTCGTCGTGCCCTTCGCCGAGGAGGGGATTGCGGCGGGAGAGCCGACGATGCTGCTCGTCCGTCGTGAGGTCGCGGCGGCCGTGCTCAGCCGGGTGGAACGCCCTTCCCACGACCTCGTGATCCTGCCCGTTCTCGGGCAGCCGGGGCGCGGACCCTCGGACCTGCGCGCCACCGTGGCCCTCCTCGACGGCCATGTCGGACGGTCCCGGGTGCGCATCCTCAACCAGGAGCCGACCGTGCCGGAGGCGCACTGGCACGAGTGGCGCCGGCTCGAGGCGGGCGTCAACCTGGCCCTGAGCCGGTACGACGCCTGGGTGGTGTGTCTCTACGACCGGGGCATGCTCGACGACGAGATGGTCGACGACCTGCTCGCCACCCATCCGATCGTGGCGCGTGCCGGCGAGCACCGGGACAACGGCCACTTCCAGGACCCGGTCGACTTCGTCAGCACGCACATGGACGCGCCGCCGGACGAGATCGAAGCGACTCCTCCGGCCGCGGAACTGCTCGACCCGTCACCACCCACCGCCCGGGCGGCGGTCGCCGCGTTCGCCATCCACAGCAAGCTCCCGCCGCAGGAGGTCGAGAACATGGTGCTCGCCACGCACGAAGCGGTGAGCAACGCGCGGCGGCACGGCCGGCCTCCCGTGATCCTCCGCCTATGGGTGCAGCCCGGCCGGTTCACCGTCACCGTAACCGACTCCGGCACCGGCCCGACCAACCCCTTCGTCGGGCTCCTTCCACCCGACCACCGGAACGGGGCCGGTCTCGGTCTCTGGATCAGCCACCAGCTCGTCGACGTGACCCACCGCCGCCACCGCGACGGCTACACCGTCCGCATGACTGCCACCGACACGTGCGCTCCCGACCTCCACTGACAAGGGCAGGTGCTCGTCACCGTCGTGGTCGCACCGGGATCGCGGCGGCGACGCCTGCGGTCTCGACCATCCGCCAGACCGGTCCGTCGGCGGGGACGACGACCTCCCCGGCGATCTTCGCCGCCGCCAGATGTCTGCCCAGGCGGAACAGGATCCAGAGGCCTGCGCTGTCGATGTAGCGCAGACCGGTGAGGTCGAGCGTGACAGCGGTGGGTCCGCCACCGACGCCCCGGAGAATCTGCTGCTCGACGGCTTTCGCGTTCGCGAGGTCGAGCTCGCCGGAGACGGCGATGTGAGCGGTGCCGTCCCTGCGGTCGACGACGACGGTGGCCTGAGTCGCTGCCGGGCCGTCGTCCCGCCCGGGTGCTACCCATCCGTCGCCGCCCGCAGGCAGGACAGGACGGTCATTCACGCGTAAAGCAAACACCGCGCCCGTACCCGAGTACAGGCCGGGTCGGTGGGCGGGAAGATCATGCCCGGTGGGCCCCGGCGGGTCGACCCGCAGCCCCGGGAACCACGTCGGGCCGGCTGTCGGGAGCGGGGCTGTGCACGGGGTGGCGCAGCAGCACGGTGGTGCCGCGGTGGTCGTGGTGGATCAGGACGCAGTCGATGAGACGGCGCATTAGCACGACCCCCAGGCCGTGCCCCACCGACTGTGGCCCGGACGACGGCTCACGCCACCTGCCGTGATCGCGGATCTGTACGCAGAGGGCGTCGCCCTCGGTCCAGAACGTCACGTCGATGACGCCGGGCTCCTGGTCGCGGTAGGCGTGCTCGACGGCGTTCGCCGCAGCCTCGCCGACGGCCAGCACGATCTCGTCCTGCCGATCGGGACAGAGGGGAAGCGCGCCCAGGAATCCGTACATGGCGTGCCGCAACCGACACAGGTGCGCGGCGTCGGCCGGCAGGGTGAAGTGGACGAACTCGGTGCGGTCGGAGGGCGGTGGCATCGCCGACTCTCTCCCGGTTGTGCGACAGATCTGCAGGCATCGTACAACGCAGGGTGACGGCTTCACACCGGTGTGCGACACGACCGCTCGCGGTCACACCCTCTGCGCAGCGGATTACTGTGCGGCGTCGTGGGCGCCGTGCCGGAAGGTCCCGGGGAGCTCTACGACGATGCTCCCTGCGGTCTCCTGTCCGTCCGTCCCGACGGCACCGTCGAGACGGTCAACCGGACGCTGCTGCGCTGGACCGGCCACGATCGTGCCGCGCTGATCGGCACGCAGTTCCGCGAGCTGCTCGCGGTCGGCGACCGGATCTTCTACGAGACCCACTACGCCCCGCTGCTGCAGATGCAGGACGAGGTGCGCGAGATCGCGGTGACGCTGGTCTGCCCCCGCGGCAGGCTGCCCGTGCTGATGAACTCGGCGCTGGTCCGCGCCGCGGACGGCGCACCCCGATCCGTCCGTGTCGCGGTCTTCCTCGCGCGCGACCGCCGCTCGTACGAGACCGAACTCTTGAGGGCGCGCCGCCGGGCGGAGGAGTCGGAGGCGCGGGCGAGACTGCTCGCACGCACGCTGCAGGACAGCCTCCTGCCACCCGACCTGCCGCATGTGCCCGGGCTGGACCTGGGGGCCGTCTACCGGCCGGCGGGTCGCGGGGACGAGGTCGGCGGCGACTTCTACGACGTCTTCTCCACCGGACCGGGCGACTGGATGGTGGTCATCGGCGACGTCGTGGGCAAGGGCGTGGCGGCGGCCACCCTGACCAGCCTCGTGCACTACACGGTGCGCGCCGTCGCGATGCACGTCCGGCGCCCGCGGGCAGTGCTCGCCGCGCTGAACGACGCACTGCTCCGGCAGAACGCGGAGCGGGTGTGCACGGTGGCCGTCGCCCGCATCCGGCTCGTCGCGGGCGACCCCGCCCACGTCACGATCTGCCTGGGCGGGCACCCCCGCCCGCTGGCACTGCGACGGGACGGCGATCCGGTGCCGGTCGGACGGTTCGGCACCGTCCTCGGTGCGCTGCCGTCGCCGGCGCTGCACGAGACGACCACCACCCTGGAACCCGGGGACGCACTCCTGCTCTACACCGACGGCGTGGTCGAGGGTCGGCGCGGCGGCGACTTCTTCGGCGAGGAACGGCTGTCGGCACTCCTCGGCACGCTCCGCGACCGGGGTGCGCCCACCATCGCCGGAGAGATCGCGGCCGCGGCCATCGACCATCAGGGCGGGACACCCGCCGACGACATCGCCGTCGTCGTGGTCCGCCGTTCCGGCTTCCGATGAGATTCGGCGGCCCACCGCGTCTGCCTGCCGACACCCCGCGACTGGAAGGGATCACCACGATGGCCAAGGTCGTCTCGACTCTGTTCATCTCGGCCGACGGTGTGGCCGAGATCGACCCCGCATGGCACTTCCCGTACTTCGACGAGAACATGGGCCGCGCCGTGGGCGAGGACTACGACACCGCCGACGTGCTGCTCATCGGTCGCGAGACCTACGACAGCTTCGCCGGGGCATGGCCCGAGCGCGAGGCCGCGGGCGGCGACGACGCCCCGTTCGCCAAGCAGATCGGCGACATGCGCAAGGTCGTCGTCTCGCGTCAGCCGCTCGAGTTCTCTTGGCGGAACTGCGAGCTGGTCGAGGGTGACCTCGTCGAGGCGGTCGGCGCACTCAAGGCCGATCCGGGCGTCACGGGCATCCTGATCCCCGGATCGCTCTCCGTGGTGCAGCAGCTGCTCGCCGCCGGGTTGGTCGACGAGCTGCGCCTGTTGGTGCACCCCGTGGCAGCGCGCAAGGGACGCAGGCTCTTCGACGACGGCGAGACGCCCTACCACCTGACGGTGACGGCGACGGAGGCGTTCCCGACGGGCGTGATCCGCGTGATCTACGTGCCGACCGAGGCTCCCGCCCCGGTCGGCTACGACGACGTCACGGACCAGGTGCCCGACGGGAAGTAGTGCTCAGGACAGCACGCGGATCTGAAACGGATAGTCGTACGGCCGGTCGTCGGCTGCGCGGACGGCGCCCTTGATGTGGCACCACGCGGACACCAGGAACAGCACGACGATCAGCGGGATGCCGACGACCGCCCCGATGACCGTGAAGATCAGCACCCAGCTGAGCAGGTAGAGCAGCCAGAACGTCAGGTTGAAGTTGAACGCCCCGGCGGCGGCCTTGCGGGCGTACGGGTCGTTCTTCATCACCAGCCACACCAGCAGCGGCCCGAGCAGGCTCAGCGACCCGGCGCTCAGCAGCGCGGCGATCGGCGCCGACAGGTGGGCGAAGATCGCTGCGAGGCGGCTGCTCGCGGGCGGGGCGGCGTCGATGCGGGGCTGGGAGGGGTCATAGGGCTGGTGGGGCTGGTAGGACGATGACATCGGGTCCTCTCCTTCAACGGCTCGGTCGTCCGGCTCAACGACCAGGCCTGGCAGCTTGTGCCCGGGCCGGCGCAGATTCAGGGGTGACCACGACGAAATCGAGGGTCGACCCTGAGGCCGATCGGGTCAAGGCGTCCGTCGGGGCTCGCCACGGACGGGTGAGGACAGCTCAGGGACGCAACACCGTGACGCCCGCCGCCGTCGCGGTCCCCACCTCGGCGAGCGCGTCGGGCCCTGCGTCGAGGGGGAGCGTCCGCCCGACCAGCCGGGCCAGCGGGAGGCTCCCGGCCGAGACGAGCGCGAGCAGGCGCGGGTAGTCGTGCGCCGCCATCCCGTGGCTGCCCAGTACCTGCAGCTCGCGGGCGACGACGACGTCCATCGGCACGACCGGCCTGCCCGCCGCGGCCGGCAGCAGCCCGATCTGCACGTGCCGGCCCCGACGGCGCAGGCAGCGGATCGACGCCTCGCACACGGCCGGGAGGCCGACGGCGTCGAACGATGCGGCGGCGCCGCCCCCAGTGCGGTCGGTGATCGCGGCGACGGGGTCGTCACGGGTGGGGTCGACGACGTCCTCGGCACCGAACTCGCGCGCCAGTGCCCGTGCCGAGGGAGAGGGATCGGTGGCGACGACCCGGGCTCCGGCCGCGACGGCGACACCGATCGCCGCCAGCCCGACCCCGCCGCAGCCGTGCACGGCCACCCATTCGCCGGCACGCACCTCGGCGACGTCGGTGACGGCCCGGAACGCCGTCGCGACCCGGCAGCCCAGCGCGGCTGCGAGAACAGCGGGCTCGTCACCCAGGGCGCCACCGTCGGCGAGGGCACCGAGGTCGACGAGATTGACGTCGGCGTGGTCGAGGGCCACGAACTCGGCGAAGGAGCCCCATCCGGTGAAGCCGGGCTGGGTCTGGTCCCGGCAGACCTGCTGGTGGCCCGCGCTGCACTCGGGGCAGATGCCGCACGCGGTGACGAACGGCGTGGTGACGAGGTCACCCACCCGTCGATGTCGTACGTCGGCGCCGGCAGCGACCACGGTGCCGGCGAGCTCGTGCCCGGGAACGTGCGGCAGCGTGACGTCCGCGTCGTGCCCCTGCCACGCGTGCCAGTCGCTGCGGCACACCCCCGTGGCCGCGACGGCGACCACGACGCCGTGTGCCGGCGGCTGCGGATCGGGAACGGCGACGAGCCGCGGCGGGTCCCGGAACGCCTCGATCACCACGGCACGCATCGCCGTTGAGGCTAGGCGACGCCGGTACGCCGCTCCCTCAGCCCGCCACGGCGAGCGCGTCGATCTCGACGAGCATCACCTCGTGGGGTAGGTCGACGAACACGGTGGTGCGGGCGGGGAGGGCGCCGCTGGGCACGTGCTCGACGAGGAACTCGCCGTACACCTCGTTCATCGCTGCGAAGTCGTCACGGCTGGTGAGGTAGACGCGGAACATCAGCACGTCCTCGACACCGGCGCCACCGGCCTCCAGCACGGCCCGGACGTTGTCCAGCGTGCGCCGGGTCTGCACCCGGACGTCGCCCGCCCCGATGTACTCGCCCGTGGCGGGATCGACGGCGCCCTGGCCGGACACCTGGAGCAGGCCGCCCTTGCGCACCCCCTGGCTGAAGGTGTGGGCCGGAGCCGGGGCGGCATCGGTCCGGACGACGGTCTTGGTGGTCGGGTCGGTCATGCGGGGTGTCCTCTCGACGTGTCGGGACCGGGCCGGTATCCGCAGTCCCAGGAGATCTTCCCGGTGACGGCGCGCAGCGCGGGCAGCAGCTCCAGGAGCTGGTCGTAGGTGAGCACGATGTCGGGCACCGACACCGACACCGCGGCGACGGCGCGGCCCGAGGCGTCGCGGACCGGTGCGCCGATGCAGTTGATGGAGTTCTCGTTCTCCTCGCGGTCGTGGGCCCAGCCCTGCTCGCGCACCTGCGCCAGCTCGGACAGGAACTCCTCCCGTGAGGTCAGGGTGTTCGCGGTCATGCGGTCGAACGTCACGCCGGCGAGGACGCCCTCCAGCTCGGCCGGCGGCAGGTCGGCCGCCAGCACCTTTCCGGCGGCGGTGGAGTGCACGGGTGCGCGCAGCCCGATGCGCGAGGCCATGCGCAGGTGGTCGTGCGACTCGAGCTTGTCGATGTAGACGATCTCGCTGCCCGACAGCTCGGAGAGGTGGGTCGTGCGGCCGTGCTCGCGGTTGAACGCGGTGAGGTGCGGCGCGGCGATGCCGCGGACCTCCCGCTGCTCCAGCCCGCGGCTGGACAGCTCGAAGACCTGCGAGCCGAGGTGGTAGCGGTGGTTCCCGTCGCGGAACACGAAGTGCTCGTCGGCGAGAGTGCGCAGCAGCCGCAGCACCGTCGTCTTGTGCACCCCGAGCTTGGCTGCGAGCTGGTCGAGCGAGGCCGGCCCGGCACCCAGGTGCTTCAGGATCTGCAGCGCCTTGTCCAGGCTCTGGCTCACCGTATTCCTCCCCCCGGCGCGGCGAGGCCCGCCGCCGTCACCTCGATCTTCGCCCAGTCGCCGGGAGGGGCGCCCAGCAACGGGTCGAGGACGTCGCCGGGCGGCATCGGCGCCGAGTCGCCGGTGACGGTGAGCACCGCCGCGGCGTGCAGGTGTCCGCGGCGCAGGCAGCGGGCGAGCGGTTCGCCGCGGACGAGGCCGGTCAGGAGGCCGGCGGCGAAGGCGTCGCCCGCCCCCACGGGCTCCACCACCTCCACGCGCAGTGCGGGCTGGTCGATCGCGGCGCCCGTGCGGTCGACCGCCAGCGCGCGTCGCGCGCCGTCCTTGACGACCAGCCACCGCGGATGCGGCAGCAGGCGACGCAGATGCACCGGGTCGTCGGTCCCGAACACCCGCTCGGCCTCGTCACCGCCGACCAGCACCAGATCGGCCCGGCCGGCCAGTGCGGCGACCACGCCCGGGTCGCCGCCGGGCCACATCTGCTCCCGCCAGTTCACGTCGAAGCTCAGCAGCCCCGGGCGGGGGCGCCCCGTCAGCTCGTGCACGAGCGCGGCGCAGGAGTCCGAGAGGGCGGCGGTGATGCCGCTGGTGTGGATCACCTGCGCGGTCGACAGCCGGTCGCGGAGGGCGGGCCTGTCGAGGAACGCCGGGGTCATGGCCGAGGCGGCAGATCCGGCGCGCCGGTAGCTCATGCGGCTGCGGGGCTCCCCGTCGGCGTCCGCCTCGGTGACCTTCGCGTAGCAGCCCGTCGGTCGCTCGGCGTCGATCTCCACGGCGGCCACGTCGACACCGCGACGCTGCAGCTCGGCGTGCAGGAACGCGCCGAGCTCGTCGCGGCCGAAGCGGCCGGCCCACGCGGCGGCGACGCCCGCGCCGGCCAGGCCGGCGGCGACGTTCGCCTCGGCTCCGGCGAGTAGTGCGGGGCCGGGCACGGGCGTTCCCGGCCCGGGCAGGGCGGGCACCAGGGCGAGAGCCTCGCCGAGGCACACGACGTCGGCGCTCCTCCTGCGCTGCTCCTGACCGTCCGTCGACCACTCCATGCGTTCGTTCCCTCCTGCTGGTTGACGGGCTTGTAACCGCGATGTTACAACTCTTCGTGCAGCAGACGCAATCAGCGTTGCAAGGTACGCAACCGGAGGAGGCAAGATGGCCGCGACCGTCGTCGGCCCGCAGCGGCTGGACCCGAACACACTCGCCGCGCTGGCGCAGCGACGGCTCGACCCGCTCGAGAAGGCGCTGCCGCCGGGGAGCGCCGGTCTGACGGCCGCGGAGTTCCTGGCCA
Organism: Pseudonocardia charpentierae; assembly: GCF_031845345.1. Taxonomy (NCBI): domain Bacteria; kingdom Bacillati; phylum Actinomycetota; class Actinomycetes; order Pseudonocardiales; family Pseudonocardiaceae; genus Pseudonocardia; species Pseudonocardia charpentierae. The sequence goes on from NZ_JAVREJ010000016.1 coordinate 142,448, forward strand.
CCGACCCTCGGCTCTCGGCCTTCGCGACCCCGCTGCTCGTGCTGGAGGCCTCTGCGATCAACGCGAATGTGGCCCGCATGGCCGAGTGGTGCGCCCGGCGCGGTGTCGGGCTGGCTCCGCACGGCAAGACGACGATGGCCCCGGTTCTGTGGGAGCAGCAACTCGCCGCAGGCGCCTGGGGGATCACGCTGGCGACGCCCTCGCAGGTGCGCGTCGCCCTGGCGTTCGGCCTCCGGCGGGTGCAGCTGGCGAACGCGCTCGTCGATCCCGTCGGCATCACCGCGGTGAGCCGGGCCCTCGACGCCGATCCCGGGCTGCAGGTGCTGTCGTGGGTCGACTCGGTGCGGTCCGTGGCCGCCATGGACGCGGTCCTCACCGAGCTCCGTCCTGCGCGCCCGCTGACCGTGCTCGTCGAGCTCGGTGCGCCCGGCGGCCGCACCGGCGCCCGCGACCTGTCCACGGCGCGCGACGTCGCGGCGGCCGTGGTCGCCAGCCCGCACCTGCACCTGGGCGGGGTGGCCGGCTACGAGGGAGCGCTGGCCCACGACGCCTCGCCCGCCGGGCTCGACGTCGTCCGCCGCTACCTGCGCGACCTCGCCGCCCTGCACGCCGACCTCGCCGGCACCTACGAGGTCGACGAGGTGGTCGTCACGGCGGGCGGCAGCGCCTTCTTCGACGACGTCGCGGACGTCCTCGGGCCGCTGGCCGGGCCGGGGACGTGCGTGCTGCTGCGCTCCGGGGCCTACGTCATCCACGACGACGGCTTCTACCGGGGCATCTCGCCCCTCTCCCGGCACGGCGACACCCCGCTGATCTCCGCGATGCACGCCTGGACCCGCGTCGTCTCCCGGCCGGAGCCCGGGCTCGTCCTGCTCGACGCGGGCAAGCGCGACATCCCGTTCGACGAGGGGCTGCCCGAGCCGCAGCTGGCTGCCGACGCGCTCGGGGCCCCGGCACGCCCGCTGTCCGGCGAGATCACCGCGGTCAACGACCAGCACGCGTTCCTGCGGCTCGACCCCGGCACGACCCTGGACGTGGGCCACGTCGTGCGGCTGGGCCTCTCCCACCCCTGCACGGCATTCGACAAGTGGCGCGAGATCCCGGTGATCGACGGAACCGCCGGGTCGGCAACCGATCCCGTGGTCGTCGACCTCGTCCGCACCTACTTCTAGAGAGGGGACCCGTGTCCACGCTCATTCGCGCCGCCACCGTCGTCGACGGGACGGAGCGCCCCCGCTACCGCGCCGACGTGCTCGTCGAGGCGGGCGCGATAGCCGCGATCCTGCCTCCGGGCGGCCCGCCGTCGGCTGCCGACCGGGTGGTCGACGCCGACGGGCTCGTCCTCTCGCCCGGGTTCATCGACATGCACGCGCACTCGGACCTGCAGATCCTGCTGAATCCCGACCACCTCGCCAAGATCAGTCAGGGCGTGACGACCGAGCTGCTGGGCCAGGACGGCCTGTCGTACGCACCGGTCGACGACGACGCGCTGGCGATGCTCCGCAAGAAGATCGCCGGCTGGAACTCCGACCCGGCGGACTTCGACTTCTCCTGGCGCACGGTGGGGGAGTACCTCGACCGCCTCGACCGGGGCATCGCCGGCAATGCGGCCTACCTGGTCCCGCACGGCGTCGTGCGGGCGTTGGTCTGCGGCTGGGACGACGTGCCGGCCCGTGCCGACGACATCGCGGCGATGCAGGAGATCGTGCGGACGGCGATGGCCGAAGGGGCCGTCGGCCTGTCGGCCGGTCTCACCTACACGCCCGGCATGTACGCCGACAACGCCGAGCTCCTCGCCCTGTGCACGACCGTCGGCGAGCTCGGCGGCTTCTTCGCCCCGCACCACCGCTCGTACGGCAAGGGTGCGCTCGACGCCTACGCCGAGATGATCGACCTCACCACCCGCGCCGGCTGCCCGCTGCACCTGTCGCACGCGACGATGAACTTCGCCCCGAACAAGGGCCGCGCCGGCGAGCTGCTCGCCATGCTCGACGCGGCGATCGCGGACGGCGCCGACATCACCCTCGACACCTACCCCTACCTACCCGGCGCCACCACGCTCTCGGCCGTACTGCCGAGCTGGTCGTCGGCGGGCGGCCAGGACCCGACGCTGCACCGCCTGCGCGACCCGTCGGCGCTCGCCCGGATCCGCGACGACCTGGAGGTCCACGGGTCCGACGGCTGCCACGGCGTCGTCGCCGAGTGGGACACCATCGAGATCAGCGGGGTGACCCACCCCGAGCTCGACGGGCTGGTCGGGCGCACCATCGCGCAGGTCGCCGCGGACACGGGGCGTGAGCCGTTCGCCGTGTTCGTCGACGTCCTGCTCCGCGACGAGCTGGGCACCGGGATCCTGCAGCACGTCGGGCACGAGGAGAACGTGCAGGCGATCATGCGCCACCCCCGGCACACGGGCGGGAGCGACGGTCTGCTGGTCGGCGCCAAGCCGCACCCGCGGGCCTGGGGCACCTTCCCGCGCTATCTCGGGCACTACTGCCGCGACCTGGGCGTCTTCTCGCTGGAGGAGTGCGTCGGGCACCTCACCGGGCGGGCCGCCGCGCGGCTGAAACTGCGTGACCGCGGCCTGGTCAAGGCGGGGTACGCCGCCGACCTGGTGCTGTTCGACCCCGCCACGGTCGCCGCCTCCGCCACCTACGCCGACCCGCGGCAACCCGCCGCCGGCATCCCCTACGTGTTCGTCAACGGCGAGCTCGCGATGGACGACGGGCGGCGCACCGACGCCCTCGCCGGTCGCGCGCTGCGCCGCCTCCCGGACGGAGCCGTCGCATGACCTCGCTCACCCGAACCTCCTCGTACGAGGTGCTGGAGGCGCTGCGCACCGACCGCGCCCTGACGGTCGTGCGCGCCGACCACATCCCGGACGCCGCGCAACTCTGCCGGGCCCTGGCCGAGGGCGGGATCCGCACCGTCGAGCTGACCTTCACCACGCCCGACGTGCTGGACCATCTCGCCGCAGCGGCCGACGTCCCCGGTGTGCTGCTCGGCGCAGGCACCGTCCTCACCGCGGACCAGGCTCGCGCCGCCATCGACGCCGGTGCGCGGTTCCTCGTGACCCCGGGCCTGCGGCCCGCGGTGGCCGAGGTCGCCGTCGCCGCCGGCGTCCCGGTGATGCTCGGCGCCTTCACCCCGACGGAGGTGGCCGTCGCCGTCGACCTGGGCTCGGCCGCCGTCAAGGTCTTCCCGGCCGGTCGGCTGGGCCCGAAGTACCTGTCCGACCTGCGCGGACCGTATCCGCAGGTGGAGCTGCTGCCCTCGGGCGGCATCTCGGCCGACAACGCCGCGGCGTTCCTCGCCGCCGGTGCCACGGCCGTCTGCGCCGGCACGAGCGTCGTGCCCCCGGCCGCCGTCATGCGCGGCGACTGGACCGAGATCACCGAGCGGGCCCGCACGTTCGCGGCCGCCCTCACCCCGTCACCGGAGTCCTGAGATGACCGCGTTCGTCACCTGGCTGCAGCACGACACCGCCGGCCTGCTCACCCTCGCCGCCGTCAGCGTCGCCGTGCTGCTGCTCATGATCATCAAATTCAAGCTCGAGCCGTTCATCGCGCTGATCGTCGTCGCCCTGCTCGTCGCCCTGGCCGCAGGGCTGCCGATCTCCCAGCTGGTCGGCACGCCGCTCAAGGCGTCGGACTCCATCCTGGAGAAGGGCTTCGGCGGGATCCTCGGCCACATCGCCCCGATCATCGGTCTCGGCACCGTCCTCGGCGCGATCATGGAACGGTCGGGCGGCGCCGACGCGCTCACGTCGCGCCTGCTGCGGCTGTTCGGCCCGAAGGGAGCGCCGCTCGCGATGGGCCTGACGGGCCTCATCCTCGGCATCCCCGTGTTCTTCGACATCGGCATCTTCGTGCTCGCGCCGCTCGTGTACGTCGCCGCGAAGCGGGGTGGGCGGTCGCTCGTGCTCTACGCGATGCCGATGCTCGCCGGGCTGTCGATGACCCACGCGTTCCTGCCGCCGCACCCCGGTCCGGTCGCCGCCGCGGGGCTGCTGGGCGTGAGCCTGGGCTGGATCATCCTCATGGGCCTGATCTGCGGGATCCCGGCCTGGCTGGTCAGCGGGGTCTGGTGGGGCTCGTTCATCGGCAACCGGATCCACGTCGACGTGCCGGACGAGTTCATCGCCGCCGAGCTGGAGGCGTCGCGGGCCGACTCGGTCGACCCGGACGGTCCCGACGGCCCGGCCGGGTCCGGCGGCACCGCGACCGCCGTGCGCACCCAGCCCCCGTCCGTCGCGCTGATCGCCACGGTCATCGCCGTCCCGATGCTGCTGATCCTCAGCGCGACGTTCGGCAGCATCGTCCTGGCCCCGGGCTCGCGGCTGCAGTCGGTGGTGTTCTTCCTCGGCACACCGGCGATCGCCCTGACCGTGGCGGTGCTGCTCGCCATGTACCTGCTCGGCGTCCGGCGCGGCATGACCGTCGCCGAGCTGGGGCGGATCACCGGTGAGTCGCTCAAGCCGATCGGCATGATCCTGCTCGTCGTCGGCGCGGGCGCCTTCTTCGGCGCGGTGCTGCAGGCGACCGGCGTCGGCAAGGCGCTGGCGGGCTCGATGTCGGCGATCGGGCTGCCCGTGATCGTCTCGGCGTACCTCATCAGTGCCGCGTTGCGCCTGGCCCAGGGCTCGGCGACCGTCGCCATCGTCACCACCGCGGGCATTGTCCAGCCCCTCGTCGCCGTCGGCGGCTACACCCAGGCGCAGACCGCGCTCATCGTCATCGCCGTGTCGGCGGGCTCGATCGTCGCGAGCCACGTGAACGACGGCGGCTTCTGGATCGTCGCCAAGTACTTCAACATGTCGGTCAAGGACACCCTCAAGACCTGGACCGTGCTCGAGACGATCCTCTCGGTGGTGGGCTTCGCGATGGCGGGCCTGGTCTGGCTCGTCGTCTGACGGTCAGCCCGAGCCGACCACGGTGCGGACGGAGTCGTCGAGAATGTCGAGACCGGTGTCGAGGTCGGCCTCGCTGATCGTGAGCGGCGGGGCGATCCGGAAGATCCCGCCCATCCCCGGCAACTGCACGATGTTCATGTGCAGGCCCCGCTCCAGGCAGGCCGACGTGATGGCGGCGCCCAGGGCGTCGGCCGGAGCCCTGGTCGCCTTGTCGGTGACCAGCTCGATGCCCTGGAGCAGCCCGCGTCCGCGCACGTCGCCCACCACGTCGTACCGGCCCTGCAGGTCGACGAGCCGGTCCCGGAGCCGGTCGCCGAGCTTCGCGGCGCGCTCGACCAGACCGTCGCGTTCGATGACGTCGAGAACGGTGAGCGCGACCGCGGCGGCCAAGGGGTCCGACGCGTGGGTGGTGTAGAAGAGGAATCCGCGTTCGGCGCAGACCCGCTCGATGTCGTCGCCGGTCATGACGGCCGCGACCGGCAGGCCCGCGCCGAGCGTCTTGGACAGCGTGAGGATGTCCGGGGCGACGCTGTCGCGCTCGAAGGCGTACATGGTGCCCGTGCGCCCCAGCCCCGTCCGCGCCTCGTCGACGATCAGCAGCATCCCGCGGGCCGCGCACATCTCCTTGAGCCGTGCGAGATAGCCGAGCGGGAGTTCGACGACGCCGCCCGACGAGAGGATGGGCTCGACGAGGCACGCGGCCAGCGAGCCGGTCGACTGGGCGTCGACCGCGGCGAACCCGTAGTCCAGCTCCGACTCCCAGTCGTAGGAACCGTCGGCGTTCCGGAAGGGGGAGCGGTAGGCGTTGGGCGTCGGCAGGGTGAGGTTGCCGGGCAGCACCGGGCCGTAGCCACGGCGGCCCGCCGAGAACGTCGCCGCGGCGGCGCCCGAGGTCATCCCGTGCCAGGAGCGGTCGAACGAGACGATCTCGTACTTCCCGGTGTACATCTTGGCCATCTTGATCGCGGCTTCGTTGGACTCCGCCCCGGTCGTCACCAGGAGCATCCTGGTGAGGTTGTCCGGCAGCGAGTCCGCGAGCCTCGTCGCCAGCGTCACGACCGGCCGGGACACCATGCCGCTGAACAGGTGGGCCAACGACGAGATCGAGTCGGTCACCGTCTTCACGATGTCCGGGTGGGAGTGCCCGAGAACGGCGCTCATCTGCCCCGACGTGAAGTCGAGGATCGCGTTGCCGTCGCTGTCGTAGACGTACGAGCCCGCGGCGCGCTCGATGATCCGCGGGGTGAACGCGGGGATGTACCGGACGAGATGCCGGTCGACGTCATCCCAGAAGGGGTCCGTGGCCACGTTGTCTCCCTGATTTCGGGCGGACCCGGCGGACCGCTGTGGCCCAGTGAACTAAGCCATTGCTCGTCCAGCAAGCCTGTCGGCGCGGGACATCCGCGATTTGTCCTAGTATTCGGCGTACTAGCCTGGGACGAACGACGAGAACGAGGTCATGTCCGCCACCATCCGGGTCAGTCAGAAGTCCGACATCCCGATCTACCGCCAGATCGTCATGCAGTTGACGTTCATGATCGAGATGGGGCAGCTGGTCGACGGCGAACGCCTGCCCGGCTCACGCATGCTCGGCGACAACCTCGGGATCAACCGGAACACCGTCGCCCACGCCTACGGCGAGTTGCGGCGACTCGGCCTCGTCGAGGCCCGCGGGCGCAACGGCATGGTGGTCGTCGGCGGTGCCCAGGCACGCACGACGTCGGCGGCCCGGGATCGCGCGCGCGACCTCCTGGCGGCGGCCGCGCGCGAGTGCGTCGAACTGGGGCTGACACCGTCCGAGATCCAGGAGCTCGTGACGAACCTCGCCGTCCTGACGGCCGGCACGGGTCCGACGGTCGCCTTCGTCGAATGCAACGCCGACCGCGCGACCTCCTTCGCCCGCGAGATCGAACGAGAGGTCGGCGTCCCCGTGAGGCCCCTCGTACTGGGCGAGTTCGAGGCGGCGCAGGTGCAGGCCGAACTCGTACTGACCACGTTTTTCCATCTCGCCGAGGTCCGTGGGCTGCTCCGTGGCCCCTCAACCGACGTCGTCGCCCTTGTCGTGGGGCCACACATTCAGACCCTCGTCGAGATAGCGAGCGTGCCGAAGGGTCAGCGGGTCGGCATCCGGTATCACACGGAGGAGCAGGCCGCGAGCGTCCGCGACTCGCTGGCGCAGGCCGGCGTGACGAACGTCGAGGTCCTGGACGGCACGGGGCCCGAGCACCTGAGCGGGATCGAGGTCGTCGTCATCCCGAGCGGGATGCCCGAGCTGAAGCAGCTCCTCCAGGACCGGGTCCGGGTCATCGAGTTCGGCAACGTCCTGGACGCCGCCTCACTGCGCATGGTCCGTGACGTCGTCAGCGAGCTCCGGGTCAGCGCGGGTCAGGCCGGGCGAGGCGGCTCTTGAAGGCGCGCGTCTGCTCGATGAGCGCGGTCTCGGTGGGCAGCCGCTCCATCGACGACGCCCCGTAGAAGCCGTGGCAGTCCTTCGTGCGCTCCAGCACGTACGCGGCGTCGTCCGGCATCGCGATCGGGCCGCCGTGGCAGAGCACCAGCACGTCGTCGCGCACCTCGCGGGCCGCCGCGGCCCACTCGTCGACCAGCCGGACGCAGTCGTCGAGCGACTTCGCGGTCTCCGCGCCGATCGATCCGCCGGTGGTCAGCCCCATGTGGCAGACGACGATGTCGGCGCCGGCGGCGGTCATCGCCCGGGCGTCGTCGGCGGAGAAGACGTACGGCGTGGTGAGCAGGTCGGCGGCACGGGCGGCGCCGACGAGGTCGACCTCCAGTCCGTAGCCCATGCCGGTCTCCTCGAGGTTGGCGCGAAAGACCCCGTCGATCAGCCCGACGGTCGGGAAGTTCTGGATCCCGGCGAAGCCCAGGTCGGTCAGCTCGCGCAGGAACCGGTCGGTGATCATGAAGGGGTCGGTCCCGTTGACGCCCGCGAGGACCGGGGTGCGGGTGACCACCGGCAGCACCTCCGCGGCCATCTCGACCACGATCTCGTTCGCGTTGCCGTAGGCGAGCAGGCCGGCGAGCGACCCCCGTCCCGCCATGCGGTACCGGCCCGAGTTGTAGATCACGATGAGGTCGATCCCGCCGGCCTCCTCACACTTGGCCGACAGGCCCGTGCCCGCACCGCCGCCGACGATCGGTTGCCCACGGCGCGCCATGTCCTGGAAACGCTCCACCAGCTCCGCACGCCGGAACCTCATGCCGGGACCTCCGCTCCGGTGACCTCGCGCCAGGCCGCGACGAGCGCGTCGGCGAACTCCGGGTCGTTGACGTGGTACGGCACCCGGGTCACCACGCCCGGCCGGCCGACGCCGTGCTCGATGGTGGTGAAGAGCGCCTCGTCGGCGTCCGGGTCGTGGAAGGGCATGCCGGGCGCGTCGAGCGCCGACACGCCGCCGGTCGGCAGCAGTATCCGCACCGGACCGGTCATCGCCGTGATCTTGCGGGCCAGGAACTCGCCGATCGCCACGCACTCTTCCTTCGTGGTGCGCATGAGGGTGATCTGCGGGTTGTGCTCGTAGAACAGGCGGCCGACGTAGCGCTGCGGCACGGTGTCCGGCGCGGCGAAGTTGACCATGTCGGTCGCGCCGACCGAGCCCACGTAGGGCACGCCGGTCCGCACGATCGCGTCGAGCCGGTCGTCGCCGGCCGCCATGATCCCGCCCGCCACCAGGTCGGCCACCTCGGTGGTCGACACGTCCACCACCGAGGCGACGAGCCCGTCGTCGACGAGCTTCTCCATGGCGCGACCCCCGGTGCCCGTCGCGTGGAACACGAGCGGGTCGACCTGCTCGCCCAGGCGCTCGACCACCGCCGTCACGCACGGCGTCGTGACCCCGAACATGGTGAGCCCCACCGCCGGCCGGTCCTGAGCATCGGGCACCGCGTGGGTGACGATGCCGGCCAGGGCGTGCGCGGCGTTGCCCAGCACCAGCCGGGAGATCCGGTTGAGCCCCGCGACGTCGGTCACCGAGTAGAGCATCGCGATGTCGCTCGCCCCGACGTAGGGAGCGACGTTCCCGGACGCCACCGTCGACACCATGATCTTGCCGACGCCGACGGGCAGCGCGCGCATGGCCGGCGTGACCAGCGCGGTGCCGCCGGAGCCGCCCAGGCCGAGCACGGCGCCGACGTCGTCGCGCCCGGTCAGGTACCGCTCCAGCGCCACGGCCATGGCGGTGACGGCGCTGCCGCGGTCGCCGGTGAACACCGCGTCGGCGCCGTTCGGATGGTGTGCAGCGACCTCGGCCGCGGTCACGTCGGCCGCTGCGGCAGAGCCCGACGTGGACACGTCGACCGTCACCACCCGGGCGCCGGCGGCTCGCGCGAGCTCGGCCACGTAGGCGAGCTCGCGGCCCTTGGTGTCGAAGGTCCCGACGACGCAGGCGAGATCCATTGGACCTTCCTAGCGCATCGGGGCGCGCTGCACGACCGTCACGCCCAGAAGCCGCCCGGGGCGAAGAGCTCGTCGACGCACGGCTCCAGCAATCCGGTCTCCGCGGCGAGGTCGAGGACCGTGTAGCGGCGGCGGATCGTCCGGCAGCGGTAGTAGGTGTCGCGCAGCGTCTCCGCGGAGACGCCGATGTCCGCCGGCAGGGAGGGGGCCCCGGCGGCGCGCAGCATCTCGGCCAGTTCCGCGGCCGGGAGCAGTTGCCCGACGAGGCGTTCGCGCAGCTCCGGCCAGCGGGTGCGCACCAGCTCCAGCCGCTCGGCGAGCTGCTCCGGGCCGACGTGCTTCGCGAGGCTCTCCGCGACCGCCGCCGTGCGCACGCCGTCGATCGAGTGGACCGCCTCGACGTCGCGGGCGACCTGGTCCGCGGTGGGCCACGCGGCGGCCAGCGCGTCGACGTCGATGTCGCCGAGGTCGCGGTCGAGCAGCCGCTCGTAGAGGGCGGCGACGGCGATCGAGCCGATGCCGACCTTGAACCCGTGCGAAAGGGGAGGTCGCTGGTCTGCGCCCAGGCCCTCCATCTCCCAGAGGTGGCTGAACTGGTGCTCGGCGCCGGAGGCGGGGCGCGAGGAGGCGTGCGCCTGCATGGCCAGCCCGGACATCACCAGGCCCTCGACGAGCCCGCCCAGCGCGGCGGGGTCGCCCGCGGCCAGCTCGGCCGGTCGACCGACCGCGTCGCGCAGCGGGCCCTGGACGAGCGACCAGACCGTCGCGTCGATCGGCTCGACGCCGAGCGCGTCGGCGAGCAGCCAGTCGGCGCCCGCGGTCACCTTGCCCAGCAGGTCGCCGTAGCCCGACGCCGTCATCCCCGTCGGTGCGGCGGCGAGGACGTCGAGGTCGGCGACGAGCGCCAGTGGCGCGGGGCAGGTCATCGTCTGCTTGTAGCCGTCGCGGGTCAGGGCCGCCCCGAACGCGGTGTAGCCGTCCATCGAGGCCGCCGTCGCCACCACCACGTACCGGCGGTCGAGCTCGTGCGCGGCCCGCTTCACCAGGTCGTTGAGGCTTCCGGAGCCGACGGCGACCGGGATCGTGTCGCGCGCCGCGAGCGCGTCGCGCACCTTCTCGACGTTGGCGTAGTCCGCGCGGACGAAGGTCCCCGCGGGGAACAGGAACGCCTCGCCCGCCGCAGCGCCGGAGGCGTCGAGCTGCTCCTGCACCTGCTTCCCGGCGACCCGCCAGGTGACCTCGTCGGCCACGACCGTCACCGGCCGGTCGCCCACCACCCGCCGGACGACCTCGCCCACCGAAGCCAGCGCACCCGGGCCGATGAGCACGTCGTCGGTGTCCGGGGCACGCTCCAGCGCCGTGCTGATCAGGTCGTCGGCCATTGGTCCTCCCTCGCCGGACTGCGGTTTTCGGACTGTTCGCAGGGTAGGCCGGGACTACTCGTAGACCAGCTTCTGCGGCCCGGGATACACCCACGACAGCGCCTCCCGGAGGCTGTCGCGCCAGTTCTCCCAGCAGTGGCCGTCGCGGGTCTCCAGGAACCGGACCGCCATGCCCGCGGACTCGAACACGGGCACCATCGAACGGTTCGGCGTGATGAGCGGTTCATACATGCCACAACTGACGAACATCCGGTCGGCGACCCGGCGCGGACGCTCCCGGTACCGGTTGACGAACCGGACGACCGGGTCGAAGACGGGGCCGCCGCCGTGGTCGGCGCCGGCGATGTCGGTGAACACGAACGACCCCGACATCAGCACGAGGTTGCCGTAGACGTCGGGTGCGCGGTAGGCGGCGCTCAGCGCGGCGACGGCGCCGAAGCTGGAGCCGAGCAGGCAGCGCCCCGCTCGACTGCCGATCAGCGGCAGCTCGGCCTCGAGCCGGGGGACCAGTTCGCGGGTGACGAACCGGGCGTACACGGCCGAGTTCGCGTACTCGACGAGCCGGTCGCCCGGGTTGACGAACGCGACGACGACCTCGGCGACGTCGAGGCGGTGGATCAGGTTGTCCAGCACCGTCTTCGCCGCTGCGTACTGCAGGAAGTCGCCGCCGTCGTACACCACCAGCAGCGGGTAGCTCGCCGTGCGACGGAACCGGGCGGGGAGGTACACCGTCACCGGCCAGTCGCGGCGCAGCGCGCGGCTGCGCACCACCAGCTCGGTCAGCTCGCCCGGCCGGGCGTCGGGATCGGGGAACGTCCACTCGGGTGTGTGGTACCCGTGCGCGAAGCACGCCGACGAGCTGCCGACCGGGCTGTAGGAGATCTTGGGGTTGAGCGGGTCGTTGGTGCACTCGACGTGGTCGCCGTGCCGGACGTCGAACTGGTAGTTGATCCGCGATCCCTCCGGCAGCTCCAGGACCGCGTACCAGAGATCGGTGTCCGGCAGCCGCCGTAGCGGGATGCGGTCGGGCAGCCCGACGATCCGCTGCACGAGGTGCACCGCATCGGCCTCGCCGCGCCACAGGAACGTGCACCGCTCACCCTCGACGATCGGCACCTCGTGGCGGGCGGTGAATCGGGCCACGAACCTGTCGACCGCGGCGGCGTCCGGCTTCGCCGCGCGCAGCCGGTTGATCGCGGAGCGCGTCATGCCACCTCCCCGATGTGTCCGTCGCCCGCGACGACACGCGCGTCCGGCGGGAGCTCCCCGTGCGATCCGAGGTCGAGCCGGACGCCGTCGTCGAGGACCACGCAGCGCGCCGGGGCCGCCCGCGCGGCCAGCTCGGCCATCCGCACCGGGTCGTCGGTCCGCAGCCGCCTGCGCGCGTGCGGCAGCAGGACGCAACCGCGCAGCCACCCGACGCCGCTGTCGAGGAACTCCGCGTCCGACGGGCTGTACGGGGTGCGGTCGTGGAACAACAGCACGCGCTCGGTGAGCGCCATCGCCCCCGCGGACCAGGCGATGACCGCGGGAGGCGCGGGTACTGCGAACAGCCGCAGCACGTGGAGCAGCACCTCCACGTTCCCGCCGGTCACCACCAGCGCCGACGCGCTGCCCGCCAGGTGCGACACGGCGGATCGGTGCTCGGCGACCGCGTCCCGCTCGCCCGGCCGCCAGGTGTCCTCGAAGGACGCACGGGCCTCCCGCACGCGGGCCAGGTGCTGTTCGTCGACGAGCCGGACGACGGCCTCCGCGTCGGTCCGCGCCGCGCTGCGCACGGCGTCGTCGCCGTCGTACCGGGTCACCTCGCGCAGCCCGCGCAGCGCGGCGTCGAGCCGAAGCTGGTACAGCGCGCGGTGCTCGCGCAGCGCCGCCCGGTACTGCCGTTCGGCGTCGGCGTAGGCCGGGTCGCGGGCCAGGACGTCCTGCCAGCGCGCATGCAGCCGGAGGTTCCTGCTGCGGCCGCCGAGCAGCGCGTCGAGCTCGGTGTCGTCGGGTTCGCGCTCCTCCCAGCCGGCCGTCACCGTCGAGACCGGCGCCGCCAGGTCGAGCGCCCCGACGACGGGGCCCAGGGTGGGACGGCGCTGCGGGCCGAGAACGAACGCCCTCACTGCGTACACATCACTGGGTGCACGTCACCGGGCGTACACATGCACGCTGCGGCCCACGTCGTCGAGCATGCCGCGCAGCGCGTCGTAGTCGGGGTGGCGCATCCGTACGTAGGCGTTCGCCCAGTAGCCGGCCTCGACCGGCTGGGTGGGGGTGCCGGACGGCGGCAGGTTGGCGTCGATCACCCACTCCCCGAGACGCGCCTGCGCCTCGTCGACGCCGGAATAGCCGGTGATCTGCCCGTCGTGATCGGGTCGCAGGGCGACGATCCCGGTGGCCAGCCGCCGCGACGGGTGAGCACCGACGTGGCCGTGCACCACGACGTTCGCCCATTCCCGGTAGAGATCGATGTCGTTGCCTGCGGAGTAGAGGTCCCATGCCCCGACCCCCGGCGGGCGGCAGCCGATCTCGGAGAACCGCAGGCCCTTGGGTCCGAAGAACCACTCCATGTGCGTGGCGCTGGTGCCGATGCCGAGCACCTCGTTCACCCGGGCGCCCAGGTCGCGCAGCTCTCGGTAGTCGGCTGCCGAGTCGACCCTGTTCGTGGAGACGAACTGGGGGGAGATCCACCGCGTCCGCATCGCCTCGAGCACGTTCGGGTAGTAGTGCGACACGAAGTCGATCGCGATGTTCCCGTCGACCGACACCGTGTCGTAGAAGCCCTCGTGGCCCTCGACGAACTCCTCCACCGCGATCGACTCGACGCCCTGCCCGCCGAACCGGCCCAGGGCCTGCTCGAGCTGGCCGTTGTCGTCGACGCGGGTCGTGTCCAGGGCGCCGGCACCGGTACGGGGCTTGAGGACGATCGGGAAGCCGGTCGCCTCGACGAAGGCGTGCACCTCCGCCGCACTCGTGACGGCCGCCGACGCGGCGGTCGGGATCCCGGCGCCCCGCAGCGCGTCCTTCATCGAGGGCTTGTCGCGGCAGAGCCACGCCGTGCGCACGGACGTGCCCGGGATCGTGCAGTTCTCCCGCGCCTGGGCGGCCGCCAGCGTGTGCGCCTCGATCGGCGCCTCGAGCCGGTCCACCCAGAGGTAACTCTGGATGTGGCGCACCGTGTCGGTGAGCACGCCGGCGTCGACGACCGTCGACACCTGGTGGTAGTGCGGCATCCAGCTCCGCAGCTCGTCGTCGAGCCATTCGGCGGGGCGCTCGCCGACGCCGACGACCGTCGCACCCGCCTCCGCCAGGGCACGGACGAAATGCCGCTGCGTGGGTGGGAAGGCGGGCTCGACGAAGACCACGTTCACGGCCAGCAGGGTAGCTTCCGTCCATGGTCGTCGCCGTGTTCGTCGCGCCGTTCCTGGCGCCGGCGACGGTCCGGTTCGTCAGTACGGCCGCGCAGCTTCCCGGCGTCCGTCTCGCGGTCGTGACCACCGCCCCCGCCGAGCAGGTGCCGCCCGAGCCGGCCCGGCACCTCGCCGGGCACTGGCGGGTGGACGACGCGCTGGACCCGCGGCAGATCGCGGACGCCGTGCGGGGCCTGGCGCGGCAGCTCGGGCCGGTGCAGCGGCTGGTCGGGGCCCTGGAGCAGCTGCAGGTGCCGCTCGCGGAGGTCCGGCAGACGCTCGGCATCCCCGGGCTCGACGTCGCCACCGCGCGCAACGTGCGCGACAAGGCGCGGATGAAGACGGTGCTGTCCGCAGCGGGTGTCCCGTGCGCCCGCCACCGGCTGGTGACCTCGCCGGACGATGCGTTCGCGTTCGCCGCGGCCGTCGGCTTCCCGCTCGTCGCGAAGCCGCCTGCCGGAGCCGGCGCGCAGGCGACCTACCGGCTCGACGACGCCGACGCCCTGCGGAGCTGGGTCGCCGCCGTTCCGCCGCGGCCCGAGGCGCCCGGCCTGCTGGAGGAGTTCCTCGTCGGCGAGGAACACACGTTCGACAGCGTCCAGGTGGGCGGGACCACGGTCTGGGCCTCGGTGTCGGACTACCTGCCCCCGCCGCTGGACGTGCTGCGCAACCCGTGGATCCAGTGGACGGTGCTGCTGCCGCGCGAGCTCGACGACCCGCGCTACGCCGCGATCCGGGATGTCGGACCGGCCGCCGTCGCGGCGCTGGGGGTGCGCGACGGGTTGACGCACATGGAGTGGTTCCGGCGCCCGGACGGGACCGTGGCGGTGTCCGAGGTCGGGGCCCGGCCGCCGGGTGCCCAGCTCTCGTCGATGCTGGGCTACGTGCACGACGTCGACTTCTACCGGATGTGGTGCGAGCTGGTGCTGCTCGACAGGATCGACCCACCGGAACGGAAGTTCGCGGCCGGCTGCGTCTACCTGCGCGGGCAGGGCCGGGGCCAGGTGCGGGCCGTGCACGGCGTCGAGGAGCTGCAGCGCCGCCTCGGGCACCTCGTGGTGGAGGCCCGGTTGCCCGTGCCCGGCCAGCCGGCGTCGTCGGACTACACCGGCGAGGGCTACGTGATCGTGCGCCATCCGGAGACCGCCGTGGTGCGCGACGCGGTGGCGCAGATCGCCGACGGGATCCGCGTCGAGCTGGTGGAGGTGCCGTGAGCGCGGTGGTGATGCTGTCGCCGGGATTCCCGACGGAGATGTCGTACTTCACCCGGGCCCTCGCGGGCGCCGGTGCCACGGTGATCGGGGTCGGCGACCAGCCGCCGCACGACCTGCCCGACGCCGCACGCCATGCGATGGCGCACTACGAGCACGTCTCGCTCGCCGACGAGGGCGCCGTGTTCGGCGCGCTGCACGGGCTGGCCCGGCACTTCCGGTTCGACCAGGTCGAGTGCCTGTGGGAGCCCTACATGCTCCTGGCGGCGCGCATCCGGGAGTCGTTCGGGCTGCCGGGCATGACCGTGGAGCAGACCGTGCCGTTCCGCGACAAGGAGCGCATGAAGCGGGTGCTCGACGCCGCGGGCATCCGGACGCCGCACCACTTCGCCGCGACCACGGTCGCCGGGGTGTGGGAGGCGGCCGAGCGGATCGGCTACCCGGTCATCGTCAAGCCGATCTCGGGCGCCGGCTCGGCCGACACGTACCGGGCCGACTCCGCCGCGCAGCTCGCCGAGGTGCTGTCGATGCTCGGGCACGTGCCGGAGGTCAGCGTCGAGGAGTTCGTCGACGGCGAGGAGCTCACCTTCGACACCGTCTGCGCGAACGGAGAGATCCTCTTCGAGAACGTGATGTGGTACCGCCCGCGGCCGCTGCAGAACCGGCTCCACGAGTGGATCAGCCCGGTGTCGATCGTGCTGCGTGACCTGTCGGTGCCCGAGCTCCAGGCCGGGCGGGCGATGGGCGAACAGGTGCTGGCCGCGCTGGGGTTCCGCGCCGGGTTCACGCACATGGAGTGGTACCGCACCGCGTCGGGCGAGGCGGTGTTCGGCGAGATCGCCGCGCGGCCGCCCGGCGCCCGGGTGGTCGACCTCATGAACTACGCCTGCGACGCCGACCTCTACGCCGGCTGGGCCGAGGCCGTGCTCCACGGGCGGATCGGGCACACCCCGACGCGGAAGTACAACGCCGGCAGCATCTTCAAGCGGGCCCACGGCGACGGCCGGATCAGCCACGTCGACGGCCTCGACGCCTTGCGCGCCGCGTACGGCGGTGACGTCGTGCACGTCGACCTGCTGCCCGTCGGCGCGCCACGGCGCGACTGGCGGGCGACGGTCATGGGTGACGGCTGGATCGTCGTCCGGCACCACGACCTGCAGCGGGTGATCGAGATGACCGAGCGGTTCGCCGCCGACCTGCACCTCTACGCGGGCTGACCCGGCTGCAGCGCCGCCTTCGTGTCCGTCACCCACAGCCGGACCAGTCCGCGGAAGTGGGCCACGAACCGGTCGTGCTCGGCCGCCGGGTAGGTCGCGCGCACCGTCTCCACCAGCAGCGTGTCGAAGTCCGCGCTGTCGACCCACTCGAGCACGACCTCGTCGAGGTGGCTCAGCCGGCTCGCGCAGAAGTCGAGGTAGCGCTCGGTCTCGAAATAGTCGTCGGCGAGCCGGCGATAGCCCGCAAGCTTGTCGCCGTAGGACAGGTCGTCGCGGTCGGCGATCGCGAAGTAGGCGGCCATGTCGAGGTCCAGGCGCGGCGTGCGGCCGGCGACCATGGTGAACATCGTCCAGCGCACCAGCGCCGTCATCGCCCAGGGGAAGTAGTAGTGCAGGGACGTCAGCGCGACGTCCGGGCAGGCGTTGGCGTAGTCGATCGGATGCACCTCGCCGCCCGCGACGAGGTTCTCGCACGAGTTGAACTCCCACCGGAAGAACGCGTTCACCAGGCGGGAGATCGTGACGACCTCCTCGCCGACGTCCGGGGTGAGGAACCCGTGGGCGACCTCGTAGCGGTCGTGCATGGGCAGCTCGGGCCGGAACTTCATCACCATCGTCTCCGGCCCGATCGAGAGCGACCGCGCGAAGACGTCGTAGCCGTCGACCGCCTTCTGCAGGTGCATCAACCGCTGGCCCGAGGCGTCGTAGGCTGCGTGCAGGTCGTCGCGGTCGTTGATGCGGGTGACACCGACCCAGGCGCCGCCGTCGTAGGGCTTCATGAACAGCGGGTAGCCGATCCGCTCGGCGACGGCCTCGAGGTCGAACGGCTGGTTGTACCGCGACGCGGTGTAGGCCCACTTGGCGTTGTCCGGCGGGTTCTTGAACGGCACGAGCACGGTGTCGGGCACCTTGAGCCCGAGGCGCATCATCGCGCAGTAGGCGGCGTGCTTCTCCATCGACTGGAAGGTGAACGGGCTGTTGAGCAGGTACACGTCGTCCATGAGCGCGATCTTCTTGAGCCATTCGCGGGGGACGTAGTACCAGTACGCGAGCCGGTCGATGACCAGGTCGTAGCGGGGCCGGTCGCGCAGGTCGAACGGCTCGATGGTGATCCGTTCGACGTCGAAGGCGTGCTCCTCGCCTCCGCCCGCGCGGACCGGGCCCGTCCGCCGCAGGATCGTCTCGAAGGCGCGGGGCCAGTCCTCCTCGGTGCCGAGCAGCAGCCCGACCAGGTGTCGGTTCATCCTCGCCTCCCTCTCACGTCATCCGGTGCAGGTGGTGGGGGAGCTGGCGCCGCCACCACGGCCAGTCGTGCGCCACGTCGTGCCCCCACACGTCGAGCTCGTGGGGGATGCCCTTCCCGGCCAGGAGCCCGGCCAGCGTGCGAGTGCTGTTCAGGGCTCCGGTGGTGTCCTCCCACATGCCCTGCCCGCAGACGAGCGTCAGACGGACCTGGTGGCGGAGCCACTCCAGGTGGTCGCCGTGCAGGCCGGGGACGTAGGCCGTCGGGTTCTGGAAGTAGAGCGCCTCGCCCTGCTCGCCCCAGCCGTGCCAGGTGCTCGGGTCGTAGTTGCCCGACAGGCACAGCGCCCGCGGGAACAGGTCTGCGCGGCGCAGGGCGAAGTTCGCGGCGTGGAACGCCCCCATGCTGACGCCCGTGGTCAGCACGCCGGTCGGCCCGCCGCAGTCGCCGTGCACGAACGGCACGACCTGGTCCAGGATCCACGACTCGAAAGCGCCGTGCCGGCGCGCCCGCTCCTCCAGCGGGATGCCGCGGTCCGACCACGACGCGGCGTCGTAGCTGTCGACGCAGTAGAGCTTGATCCGCCCCTGGTCGAGGAGGTCCGCCACGGCGTCCACCATGCCGTTGGCCTCGAAGTCGCCCGCCCTTCCGGCTTCCGACGGGAACACCAGCACGGGCAGGCCCCAGTGGCCGTAGGCGATCACCGCACCCGCGGCCCCGATCGCCGGCGACCAGATGTCGACGACCCGTCCCATCCCGCCTCCACGATCTCCGTACGTCGCGTCGACCGTAGCGGTGGTCCGGCCCTCGTGAGTGGTCCGTTCTCCAGTCGGCGGCGGAAACGGGGATCGCTTCTCCGCTCTGGACTTCGCAGGCTAGACATGTCTAGGGTTGGCCGATCAAGTTGCTCCCCAGAGACGAGCGGACGGCAACTCAAGGAGCGGTACATGCTCAGCGTCAGCGAGTACGCCAAGAAGTTCGACATGGCGGTCCTGGCTCAGGACACCACCGAAAGCGTGATCCGGACGGGGTGCGAGCGTGCCCGCGACTACCGGGTCGCGGCGTACTACACCACCCCGACCTGGACGCCGCTGGTTGCCGAGGTCCTGCGCGGATCCGACGTCCACGTCGGCGTCGCGCTCGCGTTCCCCTACGGCACGCAGACCACGCGTACCAAGGAGGCCGAGATCCACGAGGCCCTCGAGGTCGGCGGCACCGCCCTGGACATGGTCATCAACATCGGCGCCCTGAAGAGCGGCGACCTCGCCCTGGTCGAGCGCGAGATCGCGATGCTGGCCGATCGCGCGCGCGACGGGGGCGCGTTGTCCAAGGTGATCATCGAGGTCGGCTTCCTGACCGACGAGGAGATCCGCACCGCCACCCGGATGGGCGTCGACCACGGCGTCGACCACGTGAAGACGGCGACGGGGAGCGCGGTGTTGCCCGACGTCCGGCACCTCGAGGTCATGACGTCAGCCCTGGGTGGGCGGACCAGGCTCAAGCTGAGTGGCGTCCCCCGCACGTTCGCGCTCGCGGCGACCCTGTGGATGCTCGACATGGGCGTCGACCTGATCGGCACCCGGTCCGCTCCGGACCTCGTGGACCAGTACCGCGCCCACGTGGAGAAATCCCAGGCGGCCGAGAAGATCCCGGCCCGGGTGTAGCCGGACGTGTCGGGTCTGCGCGGTTCTGACGCTCCTCTGGTCGCCGGCCACCGGCACGTGCTCCTCGATCTGGACGGCGTGGTCTACCGCGGTGGGTCGATCGTGCCCGGTGCCGACAAGGCCATCGAGGCGGTGCGGCGCGACGGTGTCCGCATCACCTTCATCACCAATAACGCGTCGCGGACCCCGGCGGCGGTCGTCGACCACCTCCGCGGATTCGGGGTGACGGCGGAGGCCGGCGACGTCGTGACCTCGGCCGTCGCGGCCGCGCGGTTCGTCGCCGAGGAGTTCCCCGGCCGGAACGTGCTGGCCGTCGGTGGCGACGGCGTGCTCGCCGCCCTGGGCGAGGTCGGGGCGACGACGGTCGCCTCCGCGGACGACGCTCCCGCCGTGGTGCTGATCGGCTTCGGTCCCCGGGTGGGGTGGCGCGACCTCGCCGAGGCATGCATCGCCGTCCAGCGCGGGGCGCGGCTGGTCGCCACGAACCTCGACATCTCCGTGCCGACCGACCGGGGGCTGGTTCCGGCGAACGGTGCGCTCGTCGACGTGGTCACCGCCGTGACCGGCGCCGTCCCGACGGCGGTCGGCAAGCCCGAGCCGATCATGTACCGGGAGGCGACCGACGAGCCGCCCGAGAGCGTCGTCGTGGTCGGCGACCGGATCGACACGGACATGCGCGGGGCCACCGAGCTGGGCATGGACACGCTGCACGTGCTCAGCGGGGCACACGGGGTGCGCGACGTGCTCCGGGCGCCTCCCGGCGACCGGCCGCGGTACGTCGGCCACGACCTGGGCGCCCTCCTGGAGCCCCACCCGGCGCCGACGGCCTGGCCCGACGGCACCTGGGTGTGCGGGGCCGCCTCTGCGCGCATCGACGACGACGCCCTGCACCTGTCCGGCGCACCCGGACTGGACCAGTTCCGCGCGGCCTGCGGCGCCGTGTGGACGCACCGCGACGCGGGACGTGAGGTCGACGTCAGCGCCGCAGATCCGCTCGACCAGCTTCTCCGGCAGGTATAGGGGTCCGACGAATAGGAGAGCCACGTGCTCGATCTCGCCACCATCGACCCGAGGTCGCTCGGCAAGTACTTCGACCATTCGGTCCTGTTCAAATGGGCCACCGAATCGGACATCCGGTCGGGCTGCAAGCAGGCGGTCGCCTACAACTGCGCGGCGTTCTACGCCTCGTCGCCGCACTGGCTTCCCGTCATCATCGAGGAGGTCGCCGGGTCCGGTGTGCACGCCGCCGCCGCGATCTCCTTCCCCGGCGGCACCGCCGACTGGCGCACCAAGGCGGCGGAGACCCGCCACGCGGTGGAGGCCGGGGCCGAGGAGCTCGACATCGTCATGAACATCGGTGCGCTGCTCAGCGGCGACGTCCGCACGGTGCAGCAGGAGCTCAAGGCTTTCGTCGAGGAGGCAGGCAGCTGCGTCACCAAGGTCATCCTCGAGGTGGCCTACCTGGAGGACGACGACATCAGGCGGGCCGCGGACGCCGTGGTGGAGGCCGGGGCGGTGTACATCAAGACGTCCACCGGGTCCTACGACGGGTGCGACCTGCACAAGTTCACCGTGATGCGCGACGCGGTCGCCGGCACCGGGGTCAAGTCGAAGGTGGCGGGCGTGCAACCCCCGCGGCCGCAGAACGCGTACGGGTTCCTGCTCGCCGGGGCCGACCTCATCGGCACCCGCGCGGTGCCCGAGATCATCGACGCCCTCGACGAGATGCGCCGCACGGGCGTCATTCCGGGCGCGAGAACACCAGCGGCCCAGGCCTGAGCGGGAAAGGACTTCGACGATGAAGTACGTGGTCGGTATCGACGAGGGCACGACCGGATGCAAGACCTGCGTCTTCGACGAAGACGGCAAGGTGATCGGCACGGACTACCGCGAGTATCCCTGCTACTACCCGCGTCCGGGCTGGGTGGAGCAGACGCCCGAGGACATCCTGCCGGCGCTGTTCGAGTCGTGCCGGAGCGCGGTGTCGCGGTCGGGCGTGGCCAAGGAGGACATCGCCGCCGTGGCGCTGTCGACGCAGGGCTCGGTCACCACCCTGATGGACGAGAACGGGGAGCTGGTCCGGCCGTTCATCGGCTGGCAGGACATCCGTGGCATCGAGCAGATCGAGGGGATCTCCCAGCGGATCGACGTCGCCGACTTCTACCGCATCGGGGGCAACCAGCTCGGGTCGGTCTTCACTGCCAGCAAGATCGACTGGGTACGCGAGCACGAGCCGGAGAACTTCGCGCGGGTCGCGGTCATCTCGGACCACCAGGACTACTTCCTGCGGGCGTTCGGGGCCGAGGGCGGGTTCACCGACACCTGCTCGGCCAGCCGCTACGGCACGCTGGACGTCGACACCAGCGAGTGGTCCGAGCGGCTGAACACCGCGGTCGGCGTGCCGCTCGACAAGCTGCCCACGGTCGTCACCGAGGCGGGCAAGGTCGTCGGGGAGATCTCCGCCCGGGTGGCCGCGCTGACCGGGCTGGCCGAGGGCACTCCGCTGTGCCTGGGGGCGATGGACCAGAACTGCTCGACCCTCGGCGGCGGCGGGCTGCGCGCGGGGACGGCCGTGATGGTGCTCGGCACCTTCGGGTCCTGCTACGTGGTCTCCGACAAGCCGCTGCGCGACCCGCTGTCGACGCTCACGGTCAAGCCCAACCACGGCGTCGGCAACTGGACCATCGAGGGCTTCTCCAACACGGCCGCGGCGAGCTTCCGCTGGTACCGCGACGTGTTCGGGGACCTCGAGATCGCCGCCGGCCGTGCCCTGAAGCGCGACCCCTACGACCTGATCACCCAGGCCGTCAGCGACGTGCCGCCGGCGTCGAACGGCGTCACCTTCCTGCCGCACCTGCAGGGGGCCGCCGGTGCGAGCCCGAACCCCAGCGCGAAGGGCACCTTCGTCGGCATGACCCTGGCGACGACCAAGTCGGACATGGCCCGTGCCGTGCTCGAGGGCATCGCGTTCGAGATGCGGGACGTGCTCGAGGCGCAGGCCAAGGCCGGTGTCGAGGTGCGCAGCGTGCGGCTGGTCGGGGGAGCGGCGAAGTCGCCGATCTGGTGCCAGTTGCTGGCCGACGTGTTCGAGCGCCCCGTCGAGCTCCTGCAGACCTCGGAGACCGGCTGCCTCGGCGCCGCGCTCTACGCCGGCACCGCGGTCGGGGTGTACCCGGACGTCGCCGCCGCGGTCGACCACGCGGTGACCGTCACCGAGACCTACCAGCCGGACGAGACGGCGGCGCCGCAGTACGAGAAGGCGTTCCGTCGCTACCAGGCCGTGTTCGACGCGCTGACCGATACCGTGTTCACGTCCGACTTCTGACGGGTCTGCCGGCCCGCGGCCGCTGTGCGCCGCGGGCCGGCCGATCACCCCCACGTCCGGTCGTCCGCCCGGAGGCCCGCATGGCCGTCCCCACCCGAAGCCCCGGCACCGGTCTGCGCCGCAACCTGTCGGTCTGGCAGGCCGTCGGCATCTCGGTCGCCCTGATGGCGCCGAGCATGGCCGCCAACATCAACCCGCAGGGCACGGCCGGCCTGGTCGGGCGGGCCACGCCGCTGGCCTTCCTGCTCGCCGCCGTCGCGGTGCTGCTCATCGCCTACGTCTTCGTGCGCCTGTGCCAGTACTACCGCCACGCCGGGTCGGTCTACGTCTTCGCGGGCGCGACGCTCGGCTCGCGGGTCGGCTTCGTCGCCGGCGTGGGGCTGATGGGCACCTACGTCTTCTACGCGCTGGTCACCGCGTCGGCGTCGGGGGTGTTCGGCGCGGCGTTCCTCGACGCGGTCGGCGTGTGGCAGGACCAGCCCACGTGGGCCGGCTTCGTCATCGGCGGCCTCGCGCTGGCGCTGGCGCTGCTGCTCACCGTCGTGCCGGCGCGGCGCGCCACGGGGATCCTCCTCGGCGTCGAGGGCATCACCGTCGCGCTCATCCTGCTCATCGCGGTGGTGGTCGTCGTGCGGATGGTCGGCGGCAACGCACCCGGCAACGCCCACGTCGACTTCTCGGTCTTCACCGTGCCCGCGGGCACCGACGCCTCGACGCTGTTCCTCGGCATCATCTTCGGGCTGCTGTCGTTCGCGGGGTTCGAGGCCGCGGCGACTCTCGGCGAGGAGGCCCGCGATCCGCGGCGCGACATCCCCCGCGCCATCCTCGGCACGGCAATCTTCGGTGGCGTCTACTTCACCGTCGTCACCGCCGTCGAGATGATGGCCTTCGGGGCGAACGACGAGGGCGTCAAGGCCTTCGTGGCGTCGCCCGCCCTCATGGGCGACCTCGGCACGTCCTACGTCGGGGCGTGGCTGGGCGACGTCGTGACCCTCGGTGCGGCGGTCAGCGCCTTCGCCTGCTGCCTGGCCTGCATCGTCGGTGCCTCGCGACTGCTGTTCGCGCTGGCCCGCGACCTGGCGCCGGGGCACGTGCTCGCCCGCACCGGTGCCGCCGACACCCCGGTCGGTGCGGCGGTCGTCATCGCCGTGCTGGTGGCGGTGATCGCGCTGTTCTGCGCGGTGTTCTTCGGCGCCGTCCCGTTCGACACGTTCCTCTGGAGCGGCACGATCGGCACGCTCATCCTGCTGGTCGCCTACGTGCTCGCCACCGCCGGCTGCATCAAGCTCGTCTTCGTCGACCGCAAGCTCGACGTGCCGCGCTGGCAGGTCGTCGTGCCGGTGCTGGCGCTGGTCGTGCTCGGCTACACGTTGTGGCGCAACGTCGTGCCCTACCCGACCGAGGGTGCGGCACGGTGGTTCCCGGTGGTGGCGTTCGGCTGGCTGCTGGTCGCCACCGTGATCGCGGTGGCCTTCCCCGGGCTGGCCCGCCGGCTGTCGCGGAGCTTGGCGTCGGCGGACGCGGACTGACCGACCCCGGGTCGGGGTACGGCACGCTCGCCGTCGTCCCGAGGAGGTTCTCCTGATGCGTACCACCGCTGCCGTCACCGAAGAGCGCGGAGCCCCGTTCACGATCCAGGACGTGGACATCGACGATCCCCGGTCCGGCGAGGTCCGCGTGGAGATCGTGGCCTGCGGGGTCTGCCACACGGATGCGATCGCCCGCGACGGCGACCTCCCGTTCCCGTTCCCGGGCGTGCTCGGCCACGAGGGCGTCGGCCGGGTGGAGGCCGTCGGCGACGGGGTCACCTCGGTGGCGGTCGGCGACCCGGTCCTGTTGGGCTGGCCGTGGTGCGGCCGGTGTCGCAACTGCCTGGCCGGCCAACCACGGTTCTGCCTCCAGTTGGGACCGCTCGTGGGGCGCGGTGGCCGGGAGGACGGCAGCACGGCGCTCGCACGGCCTTCGGGAGAACCGTTGCACAGCCACTTCTTCGGGCAGTCGTCCTTCGCCCGGCACGCGGTGACCGCCGAGCGGTCGCTGCTGCCGCTGCAGACGTCGGCACCGCTCGCGGCCGTGGGCGTGCTCGCCTGCGGCATCGCCACCGGGGCCGGTGCCGTCCTCAACACGCTGCGCCTGCAGGCCGGCAGCAGCCTGGTGGTCTACGGGGCCGGTGCGGTCGGGCTCGCGGCGATCATGGCTGCGCGGCTCACGCCGGCCACCGTCGTCGTCGCGGTCGAGCCGAACGCGGCGCGCCGTGATCTCGCGGTGAAGTACGGGGCCACCGAGGTGATCGATCCGCGGGCCGTGGACGACGTCGTCGCCACCGTGCACGAGGTCTGCGGGGGCCCGGCGGACGCCGCGCTCGACTGCACCGGGATCCTGCCGGTCCTCCGGCAGGCCATCGACAGCGTCGGCATGCTGGGCACGGCGGTCCTGATCGGCGGTGCACCCGCCGGCGCGGAGTTCAGCGCGGACCACCTCACGACGCTGTGGGGCAAGCGGATCGTCGGCACGCTCGGCGGGGAGAGCCAGACCAGCCGGTTCGTGCCGGCCCTGCTCGCGTTGCACGACCAGGGGCGCTTCCCGTTCACCGATCTCATCGAGTACTTCCCGCCGGACCAGGTGAACGAGGCCGTCGCGGCGTCCCACCGCGGCGAGGTGGTGAAGCCCGTGCTCCGGTTGGATCAGTAGCTCGGTACGGCACGGGGCCGGCGAGCCCTGTCCACGTCACACCGCCTTGACGACGGGCGGTGTCGGCCCCATGCTGAGAAAGTGAACCTGTCAGACAGCCGGACAGCCGTACAGCTTCATCGCGTCACCGCGATGGACGCCGTCCTCGCGCACCTGCGCGACGCCATCGAACGCGGGGAGTACGTCGTCGGCGGCAAGCTTCCCTCGGAGGCCGTCCTGAGCCGCGACTTCGCGGTCAGCAGGTCCGTGGTGCGCGAGGCGCTGCGCGGGCTGCAGGCCCTCGGGCTGACGGTGTCCCGGACCGGCAAGGGCACCTTCGTCGTCTCCGACCGGCCGGCCGACAACCCGAGGTTCGGGACCTACTCCGCGCGTGACCTCGTCGAGGTCCGCCGGCACGTGGAGGTCCCCGCAGCGGGATACGCCGCCACCCGGCACAGCCCCGACGACCTCGACGCGCTCACCGCGCTGCTCGAGCGGATGGAACGCGAGACCGACGGCACCGTCTGGGTCGCGCTCGACTCGCTGTTCCACATCGGCATCGCCCGGGCATCCGGCAACCCGGTCTTCGCCAAGGTCATCGAGGAGATCCGGGACGCGCTGGCCCGCCAGTCCGCGTTCCTGAACCAGTTCGGCGGCCGCAGGGAGGGATCGAACGCGGAGCACCGGCGCATCGTCGAGGCGATCGTCGCCGGCTCCCGCCCGGCGGCGATCGAGGCGATGACCGTCCACCTCGACCACGTCGAGACCGCGGTCACCGACATCGTCGGGACCGAGACGGCCGCACCGTGAAGCCTGCCCCGGTCGGTGTCCCGGCCCACGTCCCGCTCGTCCACCTGATCCGCGACGGCTTCGTCGAAGGTGTGCACCACGGCTCGGTCGTCGTGCTCGCCCCCGACGGCTCGGCCGTGTTCCGCGCGGGCGATACCGGCACCGCGTTCTTCCCGCGCTCCACCGCCAAGCTCATGCAGGCCGTCGCGATGACCCGTCTCGGCCTGTCGCTGCCGCCGGACCTGCTCGCGCTCTCCGCAGCCAGCCATTCCGGCGAGCCGTTCCACCTCGACGCGGCGCAGCGCATCCTCGACGGATCCGGCTGCACCGAGGACGACCTGGGCAACCCGGCCGACCGCCCCTTCGACCCGGTCGAGGCCGCAGGCTGGATCGCCGCGGGTCGCCCCGCGCGCCGGCTCGCGCACAACTGCTCCGGCAAGCACGCCGCGATGCTGGCGACAGCCCGGCACCACGGCTGGGCGACCGCCGGGTACCTCGACCGTGGGCATCCCCTGCAACGCGGCATCCGAGCCACGGTCGAGGACCTGACCGGTGAGCAGGTCGCGTACACGGCCGTCGACGGCTGCGGGTCACCGCTCTTCGCCGTCTCTCTCGCGGCCCTGACCCGGGCCGCAGGGCGGATCGCCGCAGCGGCAGAGGAGACCGCAGAGGGACGGGTGGCCCGGGCGATCAGGGCCCACCCCGAGATGGTCGCCGGGAGCCGGCGCGACGTCACCGCACTGATGCGGGCGGTGCCCGGCCTGATCGCCAAGGACGGGTTCGAGGCGGTCCAGATCGCCGCCCTGCCCGACGGCACCGCGATCGGAGTCAAGATCGCCGACGGTTCGGACCGGGCCCGTCTCCCGGTCACCGTCGCCGCGCTCGCGCTGGCCGGTGTCGACCCCGACCTGCTCGCCCCGTTCCGGAATGCCGGAACCGCGCGTGGCCTCGCCGTCGCCGGCGAGCTCCGCGACATCCTGTCCACCACGACCGACGAGGAACAACTGTGACCACCCGCACCGAACACGACCTGCTCGGCGACAAGGACGTCCCGGCCGACGCCTACTGGGGCGTCCACACCGCCCGCGCCCGCGAGAACTTCCCGATCACCGGCGTGCCGATCGCGGTCTACCCGCACCTCGTCGTGGCCCTCGCCGCGGTGAAGGCCGCCGCCGCGCGGGCCAACGCCGAGCTCGGACTGCTCCCGCCGCAGATCGCGAAGGCGATCGACGAGGCCTGCGCCGAGATCCGGGCCGGGGCGCTGCGCGACCAGTTCGTCGTCGACGTCATCCAGGGCGGCGCCGGCACCTCGACGAACATGAACGCCAACGAGGTGATCGCCAACCGGGCGCTGGAGCTGCTCGGGCACGCCAAGGGCGACTACGCGCACCTGCACCCGAACGAGCACGTCAACCTGAGCCAGTCCACCAACGACGCCTACCCCACCGCCGTCAACATCGCGACGATCACGGCAGTGCGGGAACTCGCGGAGGCGATGACCGGGCTGCAACAGGCCTTCGCCGACAAGGCGGACGAGTTCTCTGGCGTGCTCAAGATGGGTCGTACCCAGCTCCAGGACGCCGTTCCCATGACGCTGGGCCAGGAGTTCGGGACCTACGCCGTGATGCTCGGCGAGGACCGCCTGCGGCTGGAGGAGGCCGTCACGCTGCTGCACGAGGTCAACCTCGGGGCCACCGCGATCGGCACCGGTCTCAACACCGCGCCCGGGTACGCCGCGGCCGCCTGCCGCCACCTCGTCGAGGTCACCGGCCTGCCCCTGCAGACCTCGCCCGACCTCGTCGAGGCGACCCAGGACTGCGGCGCGTTCGTCCACCTGTCCGGGGTGCTCAAGCGCATCGCCGTGAAGCTGTCGAAGATCTGCAACGACCTGCGGCTCCTGTCGTCCGGGCCGCGGGCGGGCTTCAACGAGATCAACCTGCCGCCCGTGCAGGCCGGGTCGTCCATCATGCCCGGGAAGATCAATCCGGTGGTCCCGGAGGTGGTCAACCAGGTTGCGTTCGAAGTCATCGGCAACGACGTCACGGTGACCATGGCCGCGGAGGCCGGGCAGCTCCAGCTCAACGCGTTCGAGCCGATCATCCTGCACTCGCTGGGTGCGAGCATCACCCACCTGACCGCGGCCTGCCACGTGCTCGCCGACCGGTGCGTCTCGGGGATCACGGCGAACCCGGTCGTCACCCGCGGGTACGTCGAGAACTCCATCGGGTTGGCCACCGCCCTGAACCCGGCCATCGGCTACGCGGCGGCGACGGAGATCGCCATGGAGGCGTTGGCCACCGGCCGCGGCGTCGCCGAGCTGGTTCTCGAGCGGAAGCTGATCCCGGCCGAACGACTCGAGGAGATGCTGCGCCCGGAGAACCTGGCGCACCCGAGGGGCTGACCGACATCACCTCCGGTCGACCACGACGGCACCGTCCTGCACGACCGCGCGCAGGTGATCGCCGGGTTCGGCGAGGACGGTGAGGTCGGCGAGCGGGTCGCCGTCGAGAAGCAGCATGTCGGCCCGGGTACCGGGCAGGAGTGCGCCGATCTCTCCGCTCGTGTCGAGCAGGTCGGCGGCCACCACGGTGGCCGACCTGATGACGTCGGCCGGTGCCTGGACCTGACCGCGGATGCTGAACTCGCGCGACTGGTGCCGGTGCATGCCGCCGAGCAGGTCCGAGCCGTAGGCGATCTTGACCCCACCGGCGTGTGCCCGCTCCAGTGCCCGGATCCCCGCGTCGAGGACCGCGTCCACCTTCTCCCAGCTCGACGCGGGCAGCCCGTAGGAGATGCCTTCCTCCTTGAGGGCCCAGTAGGTCACCAGTGTCGGGACGAGGAAGGCGTCGTGCTTGCGGAACAGCGCCACGCTCTCGTCGTCGATGAGGTTGCCGTGCTCGATCGACCGGACGCCCGCGCGCAGGGCCTTGTTGACAGCGCGGGCGGAGTACGCGTGGGCGGCGACGTAACGGTTGGCGGCCCGGGCCTCCTCGACCACTGCGACGAGCTCGGCGTCGGAGTACTGGGTGGAGTCGATCCGGTCGGTGGGTGACGCGACGCCGCCCGACGCCATCACCTTGATGTGGTGGGCGCCCTTCCGCAGCTCGTCACGGGCGGCCCTGCGGACCGCGTCGACCCCGTCGGCGATGCGGCCGAGGCCGGCGCAGTAGTCGGTGTCCTCCATCGCCGTCTGACCGGGCCCGCGCCCGTCGCCGTGCCCGCCGGTCTGGCTCAGTGCCTTGCCGCAGAACGCGATCCGCGGTCCGGCCAGCAGGCCTTCGCGCTGCGCCCTCGCCAGCCCGAAGTCCGCGCCGGAGGCGTCGCGCACGGTGGTGAAGCCCCGGTGCAGCATGTCGCGCAGGATGGTTGCCGCGTGCGCGGTGACGTAGCTGACCGGCCAGGTGCCCAGCCCGGACAGGTCGGCGGTGGCCGCGGTGACGTGCACGTGGGCGTCGATCAGGCCCGGCATGACGACCAGCCCTGCGGCGGCGATCACCTCGGCGCCGTGGGGAGCGCGGACGTCCGTCCCGACCTCGACGATCCTCCCGTCCACGGCGAGGACGTCGTGCTCGTTCAGTTCCCCGGCGGCGACGTCCAGCACGTGGCCGCCGCGGACGAGCATGCTGGTCATCGCGACATCATGCCCATCACGAGGTCGTCCCCGCGAGCATCACGGCACGTCGGGCGACGCGGCCGCGTCCAGCCCCCGCCGCTCGCTGAGCTCCTCCAGCGACTGCTGCCGTCGAGAGGCCGAACACCAGCACGACGGCGACCCCGACCAGGAGGACGGCCGTGGTCATCGTGAACACGCCGGCGAAACCGAGCGCGGCCGCGAAGAACCCGATGATCGCCGGTGCTGTGATGCTGCCGATGCGCCCGAAGGCGCTGGACATCCCGGTGGCGGTGCTGCGCACCCACGTCGGGAACACCTCCGGCGTGTAGGCGTACAGGCCCGCGTACACGCCGTTGAGGAAGAACGACAGCAGCGCTCCGCTCGTGACGATGGTGGGCGACGTGTCGCTCTGACTGAGCAGGAACGCGCTGATCGCCGAACCGACGAGGTAGATCGCGATCGTCCGCCGCCGGTCGAGCTTCTCGTTGCACCCACGCGGCCGAGAAGTACCCGGGGACCTGCGCGAGATAGATGATGATCGAGAACGAGAAGCTGGTGGTCACGGTCAGGCCGCGGTTGATCAGCAGGGTCGGGATCCAGGAGAAGAACCCGTAGTAGGAGAACGTGATCACGAACCACAGCACCCACACCACCGCGGTGCGCCGGGCCATCGAGGGGCTCCACATGAACCTGACCGCGGCCAGTGGGCCCGCCGGGCTCGACGGGGCCGTCGCCGCGATCGGCTCCGGGGCCGCCGCCGGCGGCGGGACGGGGGGCAGCGCGGTGCCCAGGGACGCCTCCGCGCGTCGCTCGAAGTCGGCGACGACCTGCTCCGCCTCCGCCGTCCGCCCGCGGAGCAGCAGGTAGCGGGGCGACTCCGGCAGGGACCGGCGCCACCACAGGACCATGAGCACCGGGACGGCCGTGACGACCTGGGCCCACCGCCAACCCGAGTCGGACAGCGGGACCACGAAGCGGCCGATCAGGGCCGCGCCGACGAACCCGAAGGAGAAGAAGCCGGCCAGGGCGCCGAGGAACCAGCCGCGCCGGGCGGGAGGCACGAACTCCGCGAGGAACGGGGCGTTGATCGCGCTCTCGGCTCCCGTGCCCAGGCCGGCGAGCACGCGGGCGCCGACGAACACCGGGTAGTTCGGAGCGGCCGCGGCGACGAGCGTGAAGACGCAGTAGAAGATCAACGCGTAGAGCATGACGCTGCGGCGCCCGATCCGGTTGCCGAGGATGCCGGCGATCACCGCGCCGAAGAGGAACCCGAAGGGCGTGGCGGAGCCGATGATGCCGAGCTGGGCCGCGCTCAGCCCCCACTCGGTCTTCACCGAGGGGAGGAGGAACGCGACGATGGCCGCGTCCATCCCGTCGAAGGTGTAGCCCAGCCCACCCATCACCAACAACAGGTAGTGCGGCCGCGACAGCGGAATCCGGTCCAGGCGATCCAGCAGACTCATCGCGTCTCCCCGCCACGAGGGTCCGCAGTTTTCCACACGAGCGTTGATCTCGGCAGGTCGTGATCGCATGAGCATGTACGTGGTGATCGGTCTGACGGTGCTGATCGCCGCATTCGTCCAGGGGGCTACCGGGCTCGGCTTCGCCCTGATCTCCGGCCCGGTCGTCGGCATGGTCGCGCCGCGCCTGCTGCCGGTCTTCCTGCTGATCCAGATGATCCCGCTCAACGCCTACGTGACCTGGCGGGAACGTCACGCGGTGGACGGCGTGGGCACCAGCTGGATCAGTCTCGGCCGGTTCGTGGGGACGTTCGGCGGCCTCGGAGTGCTGTTCCTCGTGACCGAGCAGCAGCTCGGCCTGCTGATCGGCATCTCGACCGTCCTCGCGGTCCTGCTGACCGTGCTCGCGCCCTCGTTCGAGCCGGGCAGAGCGGCATTCCTGGCCGCCGGCCTGGTCACGGGCGTCACCGAGACGTCCACGGGCGTCGGCGGCCCTCCGCTGGCACTGGTGTACCAGCACCGGCCGGCACCGGTGCTGCGCTCGACCGTCGCCGCCTGCTTCCTCATCGGCGAAGTCATCTCGGTCGTGCTTCTCGCGATCACCGACAGCATCAGCCGCGACCAGCTCCGCGTGGCGTTACTCCTGCTGCCGGCGGTGATCGTCGGAGCGGTGCTGAGCCGTCTCGTGCACCACCGGCTCGACGGCAGGGTCATGCGCTACCTCGTCCTGGGCTTCGCCCTGGTCTCGGGCGTCGTCGTCACCGTCCAGGCCTGGTGACCACGTCAGATCTGCGGGTGGCCGAACAGCCCCGGCAGCCCGCCGCTGTGCAGGAAGACCACGCGGTCGCCGTGCGGAGCACTGCCGCTCAGCAACGCCGCCATCGCGCGGCCGGTGTAGGTCGGGTCCAGGTAGATCCCCTCGTCCCTTGCCGTCGTCGCCAGCGCCGCCCGCACGTTCTCGGTGAGGGTGCCGTAGCCCGCGCCCACCTGTGAACCGTCGATGCGCAGGTCGGCCGGGTCGGTGCCGTCCCCGAGCAACCCGCTGACCGTTGCGCGGGGATCGGGCCTGGCCCCGCAGTCCACGCCGATCACGCGCTCGGCGCCCAGCTCGCGCACCAGCCCGGCCATCGTCCCCCCGGAACCGACGGCCACGACGACCTCCGCCGCGTCGATGTCCGGCACCTGGGCGCGCAGCTCGCGGCCGCAGTCGACGTAGCCCTGGACCGACGTGGGGGAGGAGCCGCCGAAGGGGATGACGTGCGCCGACCGCTTCTCGGCCTCGGCCGCCAGCACCTCCTCGCGAGGGCGGCCGTCCGCCCAGACGATCTCCGCGCCGGCGAGCTCGTCGAGCACCAGGTTCCCGCGCCGGTCCTCGACGGGTGGCCCGTCGAGCACCAGCACACAGGAGAGCCCGAGCCGGGCGGCAGCCGCGGCGGTCAGCCGGGCGTGGTTGCTCTGCGGGGCGCCCGAGGTGACGACCGTGTCCGCGCCGGAGGCGAGCGCCTCCGCGCAGGTGTACTGCAACTTGCGGATCTTGTTGCCGCCGCCCCCGAGACCGTTCAGGTCGTCGCGCTTGAACCACAGCTCGGCCAGGCCCAGGCGCGCGGCGAGCCGTGGCGCGGGCTCCAGCGGAGTGGGCCACGTGCCGAGGGAGACGGGTTCGATCATCCCCGCACCGTAGGAGAGCCGAGCGACGACCGCCCTCACCACCGTCGGGCACACATTCGAGTGAACGACATCGGAACCGCCTTCCCCTACGATCAAACAAGATCAACCCGTAGGAAGCACGTAGCCGACCACGCGTCGTCAATGTAGTGGCAGATATCGGCCCGGGGAGGCAACGTGAGCACTGCAGCGGAGCGCGCCGATCAGTTGGATCTCGTCGCCCGATTAAAGTCGGCCTATCCCGAACTTCCCGATGCGCCACCTCCGGATCTGCTCGACCACGATCGTTTCACCGCCTACATGAAGCCGGTGCATGACGTCGGCGGCGAGCCGGACGCGCCGATCAAGTACGAGGACAAGGATTACGAGTATTGGGAGCACATGACGTACGTCATGTGCGAGGTACTTGCCTGGCGCGGAATCTGGTTGTCCGAGGAGCGGCGCCGGATGGGCAACGTCGACGTGGGTCGCGCGGTCTATCTCGGCTTCCCCTACTACGGCCGCTGGCTGCTCTCCGTCGCTCGCGTACTGGTCGAGAAGCACCATATCGGTCTGACGGAACTCGCCGAGAGAATGGCCGAGGTCCAGCAGCGTTATGCGGGCGGCCTCGCCGAAAAGGCCTTGACGGCCGAGCCCAGGTTCGCGGGCGACGGATCGCAGGTCAAGCGGAACAGCCACATCGTCCATGCGGTGGGCAAGGGAGACCCGCAGGTCTACGCCGGTAAAGCCGCCGAGCCGAAGTTCGGGGTCGGCGACGCCGTGACGGTGCGTGAACGGCCGATGCTCTTCTACACCCGCACCCCCGAATACGTGCGCGGCGCGACAGGTGAGATCGCCGTGGTGGCTTACGAAAGTCCCGCACCGGAAGACGAGACCTGGGATCGCCCCGATGCGAAACCCGAGTGGTTCTACGTCGTCAGCTTCGCCATGGCCGATCTGTGGCACGGATACACCGGAGCCGCGACGGACACGCTGCGTACCGAGATCCCCGAGCGCTGGCTCCAGCCCGCCCGTTGAACGGAAAACGATGACCCACGACCACGACCACGACCACGACCGCACCGTCAAGCCGATGGTCGACGAGATCACGGACTTCGAGGTGCTGGAGATCGCCCTGCGCGAACTGTGCATCGAGAAGGGCATCTTCACCGCTGAGGAGCATCGCCGCTTCACCGAGTTCGCCGAGCAGATCGGGCCCACGCCGGCTGCCCGCCTGGTGGCCCGCGCCTGGCTCGACCCCGACTTCAAGGCCCTGGCGATCGCCGAGCCGCTGGCGGCGAGCAAGGAGGTGGGCGTCGACTGGCTCGAGCCCACCGGATTCGGTACGCCCAGCGACTTCACCGCGTTCCAGATCCTGGCCGACACCCCCACGGTGCACCACGTCATCGTCTGCGCGCTGTGTTCGTGCTACCCGCGGCCCATCCTCGGCAACTCGCCCGAGTGGTACCGCACGCCCAACTACCGCCGTCGACTGGTCAGGCATCCCCGCCAGGTGCTGTCCGAATTCGGCCTCTATCTGCCCGAGAGCATCGAGGTCCGCGTTCAGGACTCGAACCAGAAGAACCGCTTCATGGTCATGCCGATGCGCCCGGAAGGCGCCGACGACTGGACCGAGGACCAGCTGACCGAGATCATCACTCGCGACTGCCTGATCGGCGTCGCTCTGCCCCGGGTCGGTGTCACGACGAACATCGTCGTCGACACCCGTCTCGCGATGCATCCGAGTGGTGAATGATGAGCAACACGAGCAGCGACCTCGTGGTGCTGCAGGAGATCGTGGCACGCAATCAGGTGTGGCCGAGGATGGCGGCGAAGTACGGCGTCGAGAACCCGGTCCCGCCGTGGAAGACCAGTCTTGACGGACTCTGTGACGCGATCGACCACGCCGCCTGCGACGCCGACGTCCCGACTTCCACCGACCGTCGAGACGAAGAGGATGCGCTCTCGGCGACGGTCTATTCCGACCTGCCCTACCCCGAGAGCCAACTGGTCTCGCTGGCGCATTCTCTGCTGTCGCGCGGCATCATCACCGAAGACGAACTCGGTCGACGGCTGTCGGTGATCCGGGCCCGCCTCGAGGGCTGACGCTACGTCGCCGGAGGCCGATCGGGTGCGCGGACGGCGACGGTGGTCGCCAGGACGGCCAGCACGAGCACGATCATCACCGGCCACGGCGCCACCGTGGCCTGGGCGATCGTGCCGAGTACCGCTCCCAGGACGGTGGACACCACGGCGGCGAGCGCGGCGGCGAAGCTGATCAACATGGTGCGGCGGTCCTCGGTCGCGAAAGCACTGATCCACGACACGGTGGCGGCGCCGATCGCCGCGCTCGCCAGCGTGGCGAGGAAGA
This sequence comes from Pseudonocardia charpentierae, assembly GCF_031845345.1. Lineage (NCBI taxonomy): Bacteria > Bacillati > Actinomycetota > Actinomycetes > Pseudonocardiales > Pseudonocardiaceae > Pseudonocardia > Pseudonocardia charpentierae. Next base: position 177,761 of record NZ_JAVREJ010000016.1, read on the forward strand.
ACACCACGCCGTGGACCCACAGCTGTTCCCTGACCGGGATCACCTCGTTGGCGAGGCAGACGATTCCCGCGGCGCTGCTGATCGCGCCGCTCAACACGAGCATGCCGCGCACCCCGCCTCTGCCGAAGACACGACGCCACAGGAACGAGCCGGCCAGCAGGCCCGCAGCCGAGCTGATCACGAGGACGTGCAGGCTGCCCGCCTTGTCGGCGTGCGCCATCGCGGCCCGTAGCGAGAAGAACGTCATGCTCAGACCGATCGGCACGAACACGATCTGGGTGGCCAGGAACAGGCGGTACCAGCTCCGCGTCCGCACCACGGTGACGCCTTCGCGGTAGTCGTCGATGATCCGTGTGGGTGGCCTCAGCGTGCCCGACGTCGTCGGCCCGACGATCGTCGCGGCCACACACGCCGCCGCCATGGCGGCGGCACCCAACCACAGCACGTCGATGCGCCCCTCGACCGGGTCGCGGCCGGACAGCAGTGGAAGGAGCAGCAGAGTCGCGGCGACGGTCAACACCGCACCGACCGCTTCCTGGTTGAGCAGAAGGTGGTTGCGTCGTGCTCTGTCCAGCATTCGCGAAATGATTTCGGCGTAGGCATTGTTCGCCAAGCCCATCGCGCAACCGATCGCCGACGACGCGACGAGAAATACCGGGGCGACAAGCACATCGCGCAGGCCGGCCACGGCGATGCACGAGGTCAGGGCGGCAATCGTCGCGGCGGCCGCCGCGATGACGACGTTCTGGCGACGCCGTGACCGCTCCACGACCAGCGGTGACAGCACATTGCCGGCGATGAAGCCGATGCTGAAGGTGGGATACAGCAGGCCGGCCGCCCAGAAGATGCCTTTCTGGGCCAGCAGGAACGGAAGGACCACCGACACGCTGGCCATCTGCGCACCTACCGAGTAGGACGCGCCGAACGCCAACAACACGTGGTAACGGCTCGCTCCGGACGCCACCGTGCGCGCACCACCCCTTCGCCCCGGGATGGACTGTAATTCGGTGCCGACATCAGCTTGATCGGTATCACTCGATCGGGACTGCCCATGTCGATCGGCGCTGCGGCCTGCTCGTCTGCAGCCGTGAAGTCGCGCGCGACGCCCGTCGCGGTGGCGAGGACCATTAGACCGGGTCTCAGAACTTCTTCTGCACAGCTGGGTGGCATCGTCCTCATGCGGAATCACCGACGCGAGGTTGCTCGAGCTGCGCAACACCTTCATGACCGTGGTGGTTCGCCGCCGACGTCCGGCCTTCCGGCTGGCGATGGCCGGGACCGTCCTGTTCGCGGTGAGCCTGGCCATCTGGATCTCAGTTGTCGCGCCGGCGAACGCGATTCTGGCGCAGTGGGTGCCGGGGCCGATTCCGGACGACTTCGCAGCCGTGCGCCACCGGTGGGAAGCCGGTCACATCGCGATCAGTGCGGTCAAGACCGCTGGCCTGTGCTGTGCACTCGCCGCAGGCCTGTCGCTCGGCCGCTCGCGTGACGGAAGCCGACCGTGGACGTGACGCGTTCGCTGCGCGCCGACGTCCG